>CAZPSQ010000051.1:0-29426 GCA_964588755.1 uncultured Prosthecobacter sp.
AGGCCCCATCCAGCTCCAGACCCACGGCAGCGAGATCCGCTGGCGCAATGTCTTCATCCGCGAAATCCCCGCCGAAGAAGCCAACAAAACCCTCGCAGCCAACGGTGCCGACGAAGGCTTCGTCGAGCACGTGAACGGCAAGGACCTGTCCAACTGGCAGGGCGCGGTGGAAAACTACGAGGTCAAGGACGGCGCCATCGTCTGCAAGCAGGGCAAAGGCGGCGACCTCCTCACCAAGGACGAGTTTGAAAACGGCATCATCCGTGTCGAGTTCAAGCTGCCGCCCGCCGGCAACAACGGCATCGCCCTGCGCACCCCCCTGGGTGGCAAGTCCGCCGCCGACGGCATTGAGCTTCAGGTCATCGACAGCGACGGCTACAACGCCAAGCAGGCCGCCGCAGGCAAGAAGGGCCTGGAGCCCTATCAATACCACGGCTCCCTCTACCACGTGGCAGGGGCCAAGCACGGCTACCTCCGCCCGGTGGGCGAGTGGAACTTCCAGGAGATCGAAGTCCAGGGGCAGAAAATCAAGATCACCCTCAACGGCACCAAGATCCTCGACGTGGACATCGACACCTTCGACCGCAGCCAGATCGCCCATCCGCCCAAAGGCCTCGACAACCGCAAGGGCTTCATCGGCTTCGCCGGCCACAGCGACCCTGTGGAGTTCCGCAGCTTCAAGGTGAAGAAGCAGTAAGAGCAAGGCGCAGAGATTAGAGTCCAAGCACCACGCCCGCCCGGCCTCGCGCCCGGCGGGCGTTTTGCTGCGCGCAGGGCAGGGGGCCTCGGATGAACCAGCCCCTTGTTCAAGCAGGCGCTTATTGCTCCTCGCCAAAGTATTTCGTCCGCAGCTCATTGCCGACCCCCTGCTCGGAGAGCTTCAGCAGGGCCTGGTTCAGCTTCTCACGCAGCGGGCTGTCCTGCTGGAGGGCAAAGGCATAGTTCTGCCGCTCAAACATCTGGCCCACCATCTGCAGCTTGTCATCGTGCAGCTTCCGCGCCTCATACTGCACCACGGGCGCGTCATACACCACTGCCTGCACCTTCCCATCATTGAGCGCCTGCACGCACTCCGCCACCGTGGGAAGCGGCTGCACCTTGGCCCCCTTCGCGGTCAGCCATGTTTCCGCGGTGCTGCCCCTCACGGTGGCCACCTTGCGGCCGGGCAGGTCGCCAGGGCCGCTGATGTCCCCCTTCAGCGTGTTCACCGTCAGCGTGGTGGTGAAGGAGGCCGTCAGCAGGGAGACCAGCACAATGCTCAGCAGCATCCAGACGATGGCGATGACGCGGCCGCCCACGCCGACGGGCCCCTTGTTGTCCGCGCCGCCGACCAGCAGCGTGCTGATCGTCCACCAAAACGACTCCCACATGCCCGCCCGGTAATCCTCCGGCCACTGCCCGCTGTTCACCTTGCGCTCATAATGCCAGACAAGGTGGGAGATGAGGAGCATCGTCACCAGCAGCAGCAGAAACACGCCGATCAGCCGCAGGTTGAAGAGGTTTTTGACCAGCTCAAACATGCTGTCGCCAAAGCTGCCGCCACCCCCGGAGGTGAGGATTTGCAGGCCCGACTCATAGAAGGGCTGGGAAAAGTCGATGCTCTCCTCCCGCTTGGCCGTCACACTGATCGCGCCGACTCCCACATCCACCGTGTTGTCGTTGAGCGCGTCGATGATCTCCTGGGCGTTGTTCATCACCCGCACCTCGTAGGTCAGGCCCATCTCCCGGGCGAGCTGGTCCCACAGCTCCGTGGCATAGCCCACACGGCGGCCATCCTTCTCAAAAGAAAACGGCTCCAGATTCCGGGTGGCTACCCGTAGCTTGGTGCCCGGAGCCTGCGCCGCAGCCCGGGCCGCACAGCAGAAAAATGATGCCGCGAGCAGGAGGAAAAAGAGCTGGCGCATAAGTGCGCGTCATTACCAGCGCCACAAATCCAGTCAACCGGGGCCTTTACGAACTTGCGGCGGCCATCCGCCCCACGCATTCATGGCGCATGACCGCCGACCTCCATCAGGCCATCCTCCGCCAAGGGGCCGTGACCAGCCTTTCCACCCGCGCCAAGCTCCGCCTCACCGGCGCCGACCGGGTGCGCTACCTCAACGGGCAGGTCACCAACAATGTGCGCAACACCCGGCCGGACGAAACCCTCTACGCCTGCGTCACCGACGCCAAGGGGCGCATCGTGGGGGACGTGTATGTCCATGCCACGGCGGACGCCTTGTTGATCGATGCTGAACCGGGCCTGCGAGAGACCCTGGCCATGCGTTTGGAGCGTTACATCGTGGCAGATGATGCCGAGCTTTCCGATGTGACGGAGGAGTGGCAGCTTTGGCACTGCTGGGGGCCGTCAGGCGCGCCTGACGCCGCCGCCCTGCGCTCCAGCCGCTTCGGCGTGCCCGGCTTCGACCTGTGGCTGCCTGCCTCCGCTGAAGCCCCGGCCTTCGACTCCCGGCCAGTCTTGTCGGCAGCAGACCTGGAAACCTGGCGCATCCTGCAAAAAGTCCCGCGCTGGCCCAACGAGCTGAACTCCGACACCTTTCCGCCCGAGGCAGGGCTGACAGAGCGCGCCATGGACTTTGCCAAAGGCTGCTACATCGGGCAGGAGATCCTCTCCCGCATCAAGACGACCGGAAAAATGCCCCGGGAAATGATCGCGTTTGAGAGCGAGGCGCCCGTAAATGCAGGAGACGAGGTCGTCGCGGGCAAAACCGTTGGCGTCGTGACCAGCGTCACCACACACCCGGAGCGGGCCGAATTCGTCGGCCTGGCCATGATCCGGCAGGGGACCACGGCAGAGCCGCTGACGACGGCAGGCGGCGCGCCCCTGGTCCGGCGGTGAGGGCAGGGCATTCGCATCTGCCTCCCACCGGTGCATTGGAGGCAGGTGCAACCTTCCAGTTTTTTTGCCGGGAAAGCTTCACCGGGCGGCATCGCTTGAATCATTGCGATGTGGAACTGGTGCGCGGGGAGGGGATCGAACCCTCGACCAATTGGTTAAAAGCCAACTGCTCTACCGCTGAGCTACCCGCGCTTTCCCGGTGGGGGGCGGTATGTATTCATTTGCGCGGGCTGCGCAAGCCGGAATATGCCCCGGAGCGGACTTTCTGCACCAAAACGGCAAGACTGTTTTCCGGCCGCTGCACGGCAAAAAAGGGCATCCCGGCACTTTTTGCGCCTTCAGCGTCGCATTTCCAGTCGTCCCCCACATGCAGGCAGCCGCCCGGCTCGCAGTCTGCGGCGGTCAGGGCCGCGTCGAACATCCGCCGGTGCGGCTTGGCCGCGCCCACCTCGCTGGAAAGGATGATCTGGCGGAAAAACCGGGCCAGGTCATGCCCGGCCAGGATGCCGCGCAGCCGGCGGTCAAAGTTGGAAAGCACCAGCAGGCGGTGGTCGCGCGCCAGGTCCTCCAGCGCGGGCACCACGTCCGCATACACCCTCCAGGCATCCGGGCGGGCAAAGTGGTCATACAGCGCGGGAAAGAGGCGGTGCAGCACCTCCGCCGCCAGGGGCGCGCCAAGCACGCGGGCGAAGGTGTCCGCCACCAGCGTCTGCCACCATCCTCGGTCATCGTCCCCAGGACCTTCACCGGGCGGGTGCAGGGCTGGCGGGCTGGCCTTCCATGCGGCGCGGAAGGCCTGCATCACCTGTTCCGCATCCGTCTGGATGCCATGTTGGGCGGCGAACCGCGCGTAGGTGGCGCCGACGGCCTCCACAGGCTCGATGAGCGTGCCTGCCGCGTCAAAAATAACGGCCTGAAGTGGCATGGATCAGAAAACAAAAAAGGGCGGCTTCGCAGCCGCCCTTTTGAGGAAAAATGACTTATTTGTAAACCGTGCGTGGGTTTTTCTCGGAGGTGACTTCTTCTTCCACCACTTCGATCGGCTGCAGCTTGCACTTCCAGGAGGAGCCTGGGAGGGCGTAGCCAGCGTGCAGATCATTCAGGCTGCCCACCATCCAGGGCTTGGGATCCAGCGGCTTCACGATGTTCAGCGTGGACCACAGGCCGGTGTCCACCACGTCGCCGTAGGCGTAAGCGGTGCTCTGCACCACACGGCGGGCGGAGCCCGTCGCACGACGATAAACCTTGGTGCCCACGGCGGGGTAGCGGCGGATGGCGCGTGCGGTCAGCTTGGCGCCGTCGTCCACCGTGTCCATCGCGTAGTCGGTGCCGCGGTGGGCTTCGCGGACGACGATGTCGTCAGCCTGTCCCACGCTGCGGGTCACGATGTTGGTGTAGTCGCGTGCCTGACGGTCCACAATGATGCCCAGCATGTCCGTCGTGTCATCCACAGCGTTGACGGTGGTCGTCACTCCCGTGTCCACCCCGTAGCTCACATAGCCCAGTCCCTTGTTGGCGGCCGGTGCGCCGACACAGACCATCTCGGAGGTCGGTCTTGGATTGGAGGCGCAGGAAGCCAAAAGTGAGAGCAGGGAGAGTGAAAGCAGCAATTTCATAAGAAAGTTCGATTCTGTCGGAAAACGGCATCAAATGTCAAAGCTAAAATCGGCGAATGTGCTCAAACACTGGGCACAAAACGTGCAGGATGGTGAAAGACCCCTGGCCCGCCCGCGTTTCCGCGCCGTCCCCCCGAAGTCTTCCTTTCGCTTTCGTCCATGAAAACGACCGCCCTCTGCATTCTTGCCACCTCCCTTCATCTGGCCGTCCAGGCCGGGCCTGACCTCACGGCCACCGCAGCCAAAATTGACGAGCTGGTGAATGCCAATCTGGCCAAGGAGAAGATCACCCCCAACAAACCCGCCAGCGACGAGGTGTTCGTCCGCCGCGTGTACCTGGATGTCGTCGGCCGCATCCCCACCCTGCGGGAGACCACCGACTTCCTGAAAAGCACCGACGCCGCCAAGCGCTCGAAGCTTATCGACACCCTCCTCGCCAGCGACGGGTATGCGCAGACCTATTTCAACTACTGGGCGGACATCCTGCGCATGAAGAGCCAGATGATCGGCGGCAATCAGAGCCTCCCCGCCTTCTACGCCTACGCAGGCTGGCTGAAGTCCAGCCTCCGCGAAAACAAGCCCTATGACCAGATGGTACGGGAGGTCGTGACCGCCGACGGCAAAAGCTACGAGAACGGCGCCATCGGCTTCTACATCCGCGACTACAACATGCCGCTCGACAACATGGCGGTCACCACCCAGATCTTCCTCGGCACCAGCATGGTCTGCGCGCAGTGCCACAACCACCCCTTCGACAAGTGGTCCCAGATGGACTACTACCAGATGGCCTCCCACACCTACGGGATGACCGGGACCAACGGCCTGACCAACCCGCTGCTGGCCCAGGCCATGTACGGTGGCGGCTCACCCAAAAACAAAGCCAACCGCTACGGCGGTGCCGTCACCAAATTCGCCCTGCCTGAGGGCATCGAGCGCAAGGACGTCGGCCGCGCCGTCACGGAGATCCTCCGCCCGCTGCGCTACAACACCGTCATTGACGACTCCCACCGCAGGGCGCTCCGCCTCCCCGCCGACTATCAATACACCGACGCCAAGCCCCGCCAGACCATCACCCCTTTGATCCCCGCCTCCTTCAGCAAGGACGGCAATGTCGTCAAAGACGGGCACAAGGCTGTCGATGCCTACGCCGGCTGGATGACCAGCAAGGACAATCCACGCTTCACCACAGTCATCGCCAACCGCCTCTGGAAGAAGCTCATGGGCCAGGGCATCATCGAGCCCGTCGATGAGATCACCGACAGCACCGTCCCCAGCAACCCACAGCTCATGGCCTTCCTGGAGCAGACCATGAAGGCCGGGAACTATGACATGAAGGCCTTCCTGGCCGCCATCCTGAACTCCGCCGCCTACCAGCGCGAGGCCTACACCAAGGATGTCGAACTGGGGGAGGTGTACCACTTTCCCGGCCCGCTCCTGCGCCGCATGAGCGCCGAGCAGATCTGGGACAGCATGGTCGCCCTCTACAAGCCCAATCCGGACAACCCCAGCATCGAGGCCAAGGTCGAGGCCGAGGTGTCGCTCCGCCGCATCGAGTGGCTGGACCGTGCCCTCAACAGCCTCTCCCCCAAGGAGCTTCAGCAATGCTCCATCCAGGTGGCGCAGAAGCAGAAGGAACTGGCCGCCGAGGTACGCACTGCCCAGGAAACCCTGGAGGCCGCCGCCAAGTCCAAGGACGAAACCGCCATCCGCGAGGCACGCCGCCTCATCCAGACCCAGCGCAAGCGCATCGACGAGCAGGTGGACGCCGTGGTTTATGATGCCGGCTTCCTCCGTTTCGCCGCGCTCGCCCGTGAGGGAAAACTCGCCGAAGTCATCAAGGACGCCGCCTTTGCCAAGGACGTGGAGGCCGCCGTGAAGGCAAAGAAAGACGGGGAGGACCTGACCATGGGGGAAGCCCTGGCCCTGCTGGCCAGACAGCGCCGCGCCAGGTTGAACGAGCAGGCCAAGGCACGCCTCAAGGCCGACGCCGAACGTTTCGAGGTCACCACCAAAAACGAGGAGACCGCCCTCAAGGCCTGGGAAAACTTCCGCGACTCGTACATGCTGCGCGCCGCCGACCTCCGCAGCCCCGCGCCGAACGGCCACTTCCTCCGCGAATTCGGCCAGAGCGACCGCGAGCTGGTGGAAAACTCCAACGACGAGGCCAGTGTCTCCCAGGCCCTCATGCTGCTGAACGGCAAGTTTTTCAGCAACCTCATGAACCGCTACACCATGATCGCCCGTTCGATGGAGCGCGCCAAAAAAGACGGCGGAGAGGCCGTCGTGGACACCGTTTACCTCAGCCTGCTCAGCCGCCGCGCCACCGCAGAGGAAAAGGCCATCCTCAAGCCCATCGCCGACAACGCCGACGCCACCGACCGTGGCGATGTCCTCTGGACGGTGCTGAACACCCGCCAGTTCTTCTTCATCCAGTAGGCAGATGACGCAGGCTTCCAGCCTGCGGTGCAGGGTCACATAAACGCGCGGGGGGAGTTCACCCTCCGCGTTTTGCACGCGCCGCCGCCTGCGGTGCCCCGCTTTTACGCCAGCACGCCCTTCACCACCTCGCCCGCCACATCGGTGAGGCGGAAGTCGCGGCCCGCATAGCGGTAGGTCAGCTTTTCATGATTGAGCCCCAGCATGTGCAGGATGGTCGCGTGCAGGTCATGGATGTGTACCTTGTCCACGGCGGCGTAGTAGCCGTAGTCATCGGTGGCCCCGTAGGCGGTGCCGGGCTTGCTGCCGCCGCCGGCCAGCCACATCGTGAAACCGTGCGGGTTGTGGTCGCGGCCATCCGCGCCCTGGGCCACCGGCGTGCGGCCAAACTCACCGCCCCACACCACCAGCGTGTCATCCAGCAGCCCGCGCGACTTCAGGTCCGCCAGCAGTCCGGCGATGGGCTTGTCCACCTCCGCCGCGTTCTTCGTGTGGCCTTTCAGCAGGTCCCCATGCTGGTCCCACTGCACAAAGCTGTCGCTGTGCGTCACCTGCACAAAGCGCACACCCCGCTCCGCAAAACGCCGCGCCATCAGGCATTGGCGGCCGAAGTTGGCCGTCACCGGGTCATCCATGCCATACATCTTCCGCGTCGCCTCGGTCTCGCCGGAGATGTCCTGCAGGTCCGGCAGGGTGGACTGCATGCGGTAGGCCAGCTCAAAGGAGTTGATCCGCGCCTCCAGCGCCGCGTTCGCCCCCGTCGCCTGCAGGTGCGAATGGTTCATCTGCGACACGAGGTCCAGCTGCGACCGCTGCATCTCGGAGGTGATCGACGTGTTGCGGATGTGCCGCACCACCGCCTGCTCCGCGGACACACTGGCATTTCCCAGCGGTGTGCCCTGGCAGTGCGCGGGCAGGAAGGCGGAGCCCCAGTTGTTCACGCCGCCATGGGCCAGCGTGGGGCAGATCGTGATGAACGACGGCAGGTCAGAGTTCTCCGTGCCCAGGCCGTAGCTGATCCAGGACCCCAGGCTCGGCCGCACAAAAGTGTCGCTGCCGGTGTGCAGCTTCAGCAGCGCGCCACCATGCGCGGGGTTGGTGCCGTACATGGAGCGGATCACGCACAGGTCGTCCACGCGCTTCGCCACATGGGGGAAGAGATCACTCACCGGCAGCCCGCTCTGCCCATACTGGCGGAACTTCCATGGCGACTTCAGCAGGTTCCCCGTCTCCGCGAATTTCACCCGTGGCAGCGCAAAGGGCGGCGGCTTCCCATGGTCCCGGTCCAGCATCGGCTTCGGGTCAAACGTGTCCACCTGGGAGGGGCCGCCCTTCATCAGCAAAAAGATCACCCGTTTCGCTCGTGCCGGAAAGTGCGGCTGCTTCGGTGCCAGCGGGTCCACCACCGCGGCCTTCGCCGCCTCTGCCCCCAAAAGCCCCTGTAAAGCCAGCCAGCCAAAACCCGCGCACGATCCGCGCAGCATGTCGCGACGGGCGAAGGGGGAGGACATCAATGGGGCGTTCATGGCAGAAATACGGGCAGTGCAGCACGTCTCTTGCCAGCCCCACCCCGGGGTGCTTGCGGCTAAACAGGCATCTGCCCCCGCAACACCAGGGACAGACCCTTTTTGACGCTGGAATCAGCGTCAAATAAGCGTCAAAAAGCGTCTCCTCGGCTGCCCCTGGCAGGCACAAAAAAGACCGCCTCCCGTGAAGGAAGGCGGTCCGCTCAAAGTCGAAGGGCAGGCCCCGGCGCGGATGATTAAACCGTGCCGAAGATCGTCTTGCCCGTGCTCAGGAGGTCGTTGCAGGCTTCCTTCATGCGCTCGCACAGGCCGTTCTCAGCCTTCTTCAGGTAGCTGCGCGGGTCGTAGGCCTTCTTGTCCCCCACTTCGCCGTCGATCTTCAGCACGCCGTCATAGTTCTTCAGGATGTGCTCCGCGATCGGGCGGGTGAAGGCATACTGCGTGTCGGTGTCGATGTTCATCTTGATCACGCCGTAGCCCAGGGTCTCGCGGATCTCTTCCAGCGGGGTGCCGCTGCCGCCGTGGAACACCAGGTCCATCTCCGCCTTCTCGCCATACTTGCCGGTCACTGCCGCCTGGCCGTCGCGCAGGATGGTGGGCTTCAGTTTCACCGCGCCGGGCTTGTAGCTGCCATGCACGTTGCCAAAGGTCGCCGCAAACATGAAGCGGCCGATGCTGTTGAGCGTCTCATACACCACCAGCATGTCCTCCGGGGTCGTGTAAAGCTTGTCATTGGACACACCGCTGGTGTCGTGGCCGTCCTCCTCGCCACCGACCACGCCAGCCTCGATTTCGAGGATGATGTCCAGCTCCGCGCACTGCTTCAGCAGCTCCGCGGAGGTCTTCATGTTTTCCTCCAGCGGCAGCTCGGAGCCGTCGAACATGTGGCTGTTGAACAGGTTGCCCTTGCCCGCCTCGCGGCGCGCCTTCGTCGCGGCCAGCAGCGGCTTCAGGAACTTTTCCACGTTCTTCGGGTGGCAGTGGTCCGTGTGCAGGGCCACCAGCACATTGTAGCGGGCGGCCAGGATGTGGACCGCCTCCGCCAGCACGATCGCGCCCAGCGCCATGTCCTTCACGGAGGTGCCGGAGGCAAACTCGCCACCACCGGTGGACACCTGGATGATGCCGTCCGACTTGGACTCCGCAAAAGCCTTCAGCGCGCCATTGATCGTCGGCAGCGAGGTCACGTTGATCGCAGGATAGGCATAACCACCCTTCTGGGCGGCATCAAGCATGGCACGGTACTGGGCGGGAGTGGCGACGGGCATTTTTTCGAGGTGTGGTGGTTAAGAGGGGGGCTTTCAGCAAAGCAAGATTCGGGCCGGATGCAAGGTGGCTTCGCAAAGCTGAAAAAACGGCGCTCTCAATAGCTGCTATTTTTCCTGCACACGGCACCTACCCATAGTCGGCACACTCCCCGGTTGACGACTGACCTTTAAGGTCTTTTAACTACCTGTCAGTCCACCTCCTCCTTGCGATGCCGCCCATTGAGTCTTTTTTGTCCCCCGGCCTGCAGTTTGGCCTGAAGAACGGCACACTCACCTGCTGGATCATCTGCGGCATCCTGGCATTGCTTTCCATCACCAGTTGGGCGGTGCTGCTCAGCAAGCACCTGCTGCTGACCCGCGTCCACCGGGCCAATCTGTCCTTCCTGCGTGAATACCGCGAAAGCAGCCACCCCCTGGACCTCTTCCAGCGCCGGGAGCACCATGAGTTTTCCTCATGCTACCATATTTACCATGCGGCCAGCCGCGAGATGGCCTGGTACTTGGTGGGGGAGGATGAGCCGGGGAGCACCTTCGCCGCCCGTTTGCAGGGTGCCGGGCGCATCACCCCCTCCCAGATGATCGCAGTCCAGAATTCGATGGAGCGCAGCGTGGCGGAGGCCGCCCTGCGGCTGGAGGCGCGCATGAGTCTGGCTGCCACGGCCCTCAGCGGCGCGCCGTTCCTCGGCCTGCTGGGCACTGTCTGGGGCCTGTTGGATACTTTCAGCCTGATGGGCGGCGTCGGCGGCCCGCATGGCTTTTCCCTGCTGGCCCCCGGAGTGGCCACCGCGCTGGTCACCACAGTGCTGGGCCTGCTGGTGGCCATCCCCAGCATGGTGTGCTACAATTTCATTGTGGGCCGCATCCGCGGCATGATCGTGAGAATGGAAAATTTTGTCAGTGAGCTGAGCGCCGGGTTCGACCGCACCTTTGTGGACCACCGTTTCTCCGAGGAGGCGCTGCCGAGCATGAGCGCGCTTGGCGC
Organism: uncultured Prosthecobacter sp.; assembly: GCA_964588755.1. Lineage (GTDB taxonomy): Bacteria > Verrucomicrobiota > Verrucomicrobiia > Verrucomicrobiales > Verrucomicrobiaceae > Prosthecobacter. Next base: position 10,668 of record CAZPSQ010000051.1, read on the forward strand.
GCCCTCCATGCCCGCCTTTGCCAGCGCCAGCGCGGCCCCCATGCAGGCCACCGCCCACGCACGCGTATGAGACGCCGCTCCCCACCGCGCCAGCTCCGGCTCATCTCGGAGATCAGCATCACTCCGTTCATGGATGTGGTGCTGGTGCTGCTGTTTGTCTTTGTGCTGGCAGCGCCGCTGCTGATGGCGGACAAGCCCTGGCTGCCGGAGGCCCGGCCAGCGCCGCTGGAGAAGCTGTCGCCCCCCTCCGAGATCCTGGCGCTCACCGTGAACCGCGACTTGTCAGTGACCCTGGATGGGGCGATGCTGGCTCGGGCAGACCTCCCTGCCCGCCTGAAACAATTCGCCGAGCGCAAGCCCGGCGTGGGTGTTGAGGTGCGCATCCACCGTGATCTGCCGGTCCAGCATCTGCTGGACGCCATGACCATGCTGGAGGCGGCAGGCATCCAAAGGACCGCCGTGACGACGCACGCAGAGGAACTGTGAACCCCGCAATGAAACGCCGCCGTCCCGCCACGTTGGAGCCCATCGCGGCATCGGCGTTCGTGATCATATCCCTGCACGTGGCCGTCACCGCCGCCCTGGTCTGGTGGTGGCAGGGGCAGCAGGCACGGCAGAGCCGCGCTCCCGTGCCCCTCGTCTGGGTGGCTCCGGGGGATTTCAAGCCCGGCCTGCCGTCCACCTCTCAGCCCAAAGCTCGAAAAACACCGGAGTCAGCCGCCAAGTCCAAGGTCAAACCTGCCGCGCCGCCTCCCCCCGCCCCCCAGGCACCTGCCGAGCCACCGGTGCAGAAGGCCACCCTGGTGGCCGCACCGCCGGACCAGCACCGCATGGAACCCGCGCCCAACGAAGGCAGCACACCCCTGTTTGCCCCGGCCTCACCCGTGCCAAAGCCTTCCGCCAACCGCAGCATCACCCTGCGCCGCATGCGCTCAAAGCCCGCCGTGCCTGCGGCTGGCAAATCCCCCGCGCCCCCCATGTCCAGTCCCACCCTCCTGGACATCGCCCGTCTGAATGCCATGCGCCCCAGCGCCCCGCCCAAGCCGGGCGCCAGCGTGCCGGTGGATGACATTGACAATATCACAGAGCTGGACCCGGTGGACGAGTCCATCAACACCGCCTTCCTGGGGGTGTGGACCGCCCCGCCCATCGATGCCGTCCCCCTCGCTCAGCGGGAGGCGCGCCTGAACATCTCCGTGGGCAGGGACGGCACCATCCTGAAATCCCAGATGAGCAAGTTCTCCGGCTCCCATGTTCTGGACCAGTCCATCCTGGAGGCGGCGGCGAATGTGAGAAAAATTTTCGTGACGCTGCCTGAAAATTACACCAAAGACAGCTACGATGTGGAGTTAAACTTCCTCCTCCTGCCCTGACCCCACGCATGAACCGCCGCTGCCTCATTGTCCTGCTGCTGCTGGCATCCCACGTCACACGGGGTGAGGCGGCAGGATTTTCAGACAAGTTTCGTGGCTGGCTGCGCGCCATCCCGGGCCTCGGCGGTGGCAGTGGCAAGGACAGCGGCACCAAGCAGGACACAGCCGCCAAAAGCATGCCCCGCGTCCGTCTGGTGCCCTTCACAGGGGGCACCGGCGCCAGCGCCACAAAGGCGCTGCGTGACGAATTGCTGACCTCCCGCGAGTTCTTTGTGGCCGGGCCGGATGAGAAGGCGGACTACATTCTCGAAGGCTCGTCGGTGGGCGGCCGTGTCACCGGCGTTCTGCGGGACGGCAGGTCAAAGGAGCTGTTTCAGCGCACCTATGCCGCCCCTGGTCTTGATGAGAATCTCAAGGCCTTCTCGGATGACATCATCTACACCATCACCGGCAGGCCGGGCCTGGCCACCAGCCGCATCGTTTTTGTCAGCGACAAGTCGGGCCGCAGGCAGGTTTACGTGTGCAATGCCGAGGGGGGGGAGGTCAGCCAGCTTACCCACGACCGCCACGGCGCTGTGTCACCCACCTTGTCCCCGGACTCCTCCCTGGTGGCCTTCACCTGCTACCGCAGCGGCTTTCCCGTCGTGAACCTGCTGGATCTGCACGCGGGCTGGGAGCGCGGCGTCACCGACACGCCGGGCAGCAGCTTTGGCGCGGCCTTCTCCCCGGATGGCAGCCGTCTGGCGCTGGTCATGAGCTTCATCGGCAATCCCGAGATTTTTGTCACCGACCTGGGCACGAACACCGCCGCCTGCGTCAGTGACTCCGTCGGCGCGCCCTCCAGCCCCTCGTGGCATCCGGATGGAAAGCAGATCGTGTTCGCCAATGACGATGGCGACGGCCCCCGGCTGTACGTGGTGGAGGTGCCGCAAAAAGAGGGCGAAAGCAGCCGTCTCTTCCGCTGGCGCACGGGCTACCACTTCTGCACAGATCCTGAGTGGTCGCCCGACGGGCGCACGATCGCCTTCACCACGCGCAAGGGCGGCGAATGGGCCGTGGCCACCAAACCTTATCCCAACGGCGGCGCGCGCCTCATTCAGGCAGGCGGGGCACAGCATCCCTCATGGAGTCCGAACGGCCGTTTCATCACCTATTCCCAGCATGGCGGGCTGTATGTGCATGACGTGCGCAGTGGCAGCCGGCGCCAGATTCTGGCCGGCTTTGGCCGCATCTCTGAACCGCGCTGGATGCGCTGAGTGGAGGAATCCCCCAATGACCTGCCAACCACACGCCTCAGCCGCAGCCCCGGCATTCCACGGGGCCAAAGCCCTGCCCAGATGCATCCTGCCCGTGCTCACGGCGCTGCTGCTGGCCTCCTGCTCCGGCGGTCCCTTTGCTTTTTTGGGCAGTTCGTCCTCTGAAGCCGTCGTGTATGCCCTGGGGCCGCGTGAGGGCCACACCTCCCCCTTGAGCGCCAGTCTCACCGCCGCCTGTCCCGCCCTGGTGTTCAGCGGCGGCGGGTTCGAGCTGAGCAATGCCCACGAGCATGCCGTCCGCTCTGTGTATCAGGAGGTGAAGGACAACAAGAAAGCGCGCCTGCTGATCGCTGGCTACGCGCCTCCGAATCTCCCGCACGACCACGCCCGCTCACTTTCCGAGCGCCGCGCCCAGGCCGTGCGCCAGCGCTTCATCGAGCTGGGCATGGAGGCCGTGGGCATTCAAACGGTGGGTTTTGGCAACGACTTCTCCCCCTCCGGGCCGTCCTCCGACGTGGTGGTGATTTATCGCCAATAGCGGTTGGTTGAAAGTTGAGGTTTGATGGTTGATAGGCCAGGGAACTCCAGCGCCCGCGCTGGCCATTTCCGGCGATCAACCATCAACTTTCACCCATCAACTCAAGTGACCCCCGAACCCATCTCCAACCACGTCTCCGTCTGGGGCGAAGGCCCCATCTGGCACAACGGCCGCCTGCTGTATGTGGACATCGAGACGCACAAGATCATCGCGTTCAACCCCGCCACAGGGGAGGAAAAAATCTGGAACGTGGGCCAGCGCGTCGGCACCGTGGTGCCACGTGCCAGCGGCGGTCTGGTGTGGGCCGGGGATGACGGCTTCTTCTTCCTCGATGAAGCTACGGGGCAGAGCACTGCCATCGCCAACCCGGACCCAGAACCCAGCCTGCCAGACAATCGTTTCAACGACGGCAAGTGCGACCCCGCAGGCCGTTTTTGGGCGGGCAGCATCTGCTTGAAGAAGCGTCCAGAAGGCTCCCTCTACTGCCTGCACACGGATCTGAAGGTGGAGAAAAAATTCGGCCCCGTGACGAACTCCAACGGCATCATCTGGAGCAAGGACACGCGCACGATGTATTACATCGACACGCCCAGCAAAAAAATCCGCGCCTTCGACTTCGACAACGCCACCAGCGCGATCAGCAACGAGCGCGTGGTGTGGGACACCAGCGCCGACGCCTCCGTGCCGGACGGCATGACCATCGACAGCGAGGACCGCCTGTGGGTCGCCTTCTGCCATGGGGCCAAAGTCGTGTGCTACAACCCCGCCACCAGCGCCGTGGAGACACAGATCGACTTCCCCTGTGTGGAAACCACGGCCTGCGCCTTTGGCGGCCCTGAGCTGAAGGACCTCTACATCACCACAGGCCTGAAGCCTGGCCTGGAGGAGCCGCTGGCGGGCCGGTTGTTTGTCTGCCGGCCGGGCGCCACGGGCGTGCCCTCCTTCGCGTTTGGGGGGTAGTTGCTGCGCCTTCGCCAAGGCGGGGCAGGCTATCGCTTGATCTCAAAGACGAAGGGGATGCCCTGTTCCGCCATCATCTTCTGCTCCTTGGCCATGAAGCGGTCGGCCAGGCGTTTGAAGCTGCCGTCCGCCTGCATGCGGGCCAGCACCTCGTTCACCTTGGCCTTCAGCTCGTCCTTTCCCTTGGGCAGTTCCACCGCCCAGACTTCCTCCCGCAGCGGGGTCAGCAGCGCCCGGGTTTTTTCCGGGTGCATCGCATGGTGGTTCATGATGGAGATCTGGTCGTAGATCCACGCTTCCACATTGGCATTCACCACCTCCATCACGCAGGAGGTGTCATTGTCCAGCGCCTTGATCTGCGCGTCCTTCAGGTTCTCCCGCGCCCAGCTTTCCCCTGTGGTGCCCAGACGGGTCACGATCTTCCTTCCCGGCGCGTGGAGATCCTCCGCCTTCATCACCGGGGAGTCCTTGGGCACCAGCACGGCCAGCCCGTTTTTCACATACGGCTCGGAGAAGTCCACCGCCTTGAGGCGCTCCTCGGTCACGCTGACGGAGGAGATCACCAGATCCACCGAGCCGGTGAGGAGGGCGGCTTGAAGGCCGTCGAAGTTGATGTTGCGGAACTCCACCTCCTTGCCCAGCGCCTTGGCGATCTCTTTCCCGATCTCGATGTCCACCCCCACAATCTCTCCCGCCTCATTCTTGAACTCAAACGGCGGGTAGGAGGCGTCGGTGCCGATGATGAGCTTGTCACCACGTGAGCACGCGCCAAGGGCGAGAACGGCTGCGAGGGCGAGGGGGAAGGCACGGCGCTTCATGGCGGTGGGGAAAATGCGTGGGGTCAGATGTTGAGGTCGCCTGCGTAGTCGCTGGGCATCCGCCAGTCGCCGCGCGGGGACAGCGCCACCGAGCCGACCTTGGGGCCGTCCGGCACGCTGGAGCGCTTGAACTGGTTCTGCGCGAAACGCCGGAGGAAGGTGGCCAGCCACCGGGAGATGGTTTCGTCATCGTGACGGCCCGCAAAGGCCTGCGCGGCCAGCCAGCGGATCTTTTCCGCCGTGCAGCCGTGGCGTATAAAATGGAACAGGAAGAAGTCGTGCAGCTCGTAGGGCCCCACCGTGTCCTCCGTCTTCTGTTGCAGAGACTCATCCGCCGCCAGGGGCAGCAGCTCGGGGGTGATCGGCGTGTCCGTGATGTCCCGCAGGATCGCGCCTGCCTTGGCGGCGAAGGGGCCTTCGGCGCACCACTCGATGAGGTAGCGCACCAGTGTCTTCGGCACGCCGGAGTTCACGTGATACATGGACATGTGGTCGCCATTGAAGGTGCACCAGCCCAGCGCCGCCTCCGAAAGATCCCCCGTGCCGACGACAATGCCGCCGGTCTTGTTGGCCAGGTCCATCAGGATCTGCGTGCGCTCGCGTGCCTGGGAATTCTCGTACGTGGCGTCATGCTGGTGCTCCGAGTGGCCGATGTCGGCAAAGTGCTGCCGCACCGCGTCCGTGATGGGGATGGTGCGCAGCTCCAGGTTTAGCGCCTCGGCCAGCATTTCCGCGTTGCCCCGGGTGCGCTTGGTCGTGCCGAAGCCCGGCATGGTGATCAGCAGCGCGGCGCTTTGCGGCAGCCCGGCGCGTTTCAGCGCGTCCAGCATCACCAGCAGGGCCAGTGTAGAGTCAAGTCCGCCGGAGAGGCCCAGCACTGCCGTCTTGGCCCGGGCCTGCTTCAGCCTGCGGGCCAGCCCCGTGGCCTGGATGGCAAAGATTTCCTCACAGACACCATGGCGGTCTGCCTTGGCGGACGGCACGAAGGGATGCGCGGTGATCGCCCGGATGGCTTTCTCGTCGCCGCCCAGGGCGGGGCCGAGGTCAAAGGACACCCGGCGCATGGGCAGGGCGCTGGCCTTGTCGCGGAAGGAGGAGCTCTTCAGCCGCTCATGCGCCAGATGCTGCACATCCACCTCCGTGACGACCCTGCGCGTCTCAAACGAGAAGCGCTCCCCCTCGCCCAGCAGCGTGCCGTTCTCCGCAATGAGGCAGTGTCCCGAATAGACCACGTCCGTGCTGCTTTCCCCCGCGCCCGCCCCGGCATACAGGTACGCTGCCAGACAGCGTGCCGCCTGCTGCGCCACCAGCATGCGGCGGTAGGGCGCTTTCCCCAGAATCTCAGGACTGGCCGAAAGGTTCGCCAGCAGCACGGCGCCACCCAGCGCCAGACGGCTGGACGGCGGGATCACCGTCCACAGGTCTTCGCAGATTTCGACCCCGAGGACGAAGCCCGCCACATCGCGCGCCTCGAACAAAAGGTCGGTGCCGACAGGGACATCCTGGCCGTGCAGGCGCAGGGTCGTCGCGGTCAGCGTGTCCGACGGGGAGAACCACCGGCGCTCGTAAAACTCGGCCGAGTTTGGCAGAAAGGTCTTCGGCACCACGCCCAGCACGCGGCCTTTTGCCAGCACGGCGGCCACATTGTACATGCGGTCCTGCACCACCAGCGGCAGCCCCACCACAATGACCATGGCCAGGTCCTGGGTGGCCCCGGCCACCTCATCGAGACCGCGCAGGGCTGCCAGGCGCAGCGAATCGGTGTGGAACAGATCAGCGCAGGAGTATCCCGTGAGGCACAGCTCCGGGAAGACCGCCAGCCGGCATCCACGCTGCGCCAGCTTGCGCGCCTCACTGGCGATGACGGCCACGTTCTTTTCCACATCCCCCAGCATCAGCGCTGGAGACACCGCCGCCACGCGCACAAAGCCAAACTGCTCACGTGTGGAGGTCGAGGTCGAGGTCGGGGAAGGGGACGCCTGCTGCATGGGCGACGTTAGCATGGGGTGTTCAGGATGCGCGAGAGGGATTTCACCCGGTGACCACCCGCGCCTTCAACTCCGGCGTCGGCATCATGCAGGCATCTTCTTTGCCAAACCACCGGTAGCGGTTGCGGGCGATGAAGTAGTACATGAGATCCCGCAGCCCGCGCGGCAGCGGTTTGAAGACCACCGCCAGCTTCCACCAGCCGCCGAGAATGCGCGCGATCTCCAGGGACGCGTCACTCGCCTTGAACGCCCCGCGCGGCGTCAGCAAAAGCAGCGTCGTCGGCAGTTCCGGGTCCAGCCCATGGCGCTGGTACAGCTCCCTGCCCAGCTCGCTCTGGATGGGCGCGTACTTGATTTTCCCCTCCTGATCCCGCCGGATGATGAAACGCACCCCGGAGTCGCAAAGATGGCAGACACCATCAAAGAGCAGGAGGTTGTCACGGCTGGGATCGTAGGCTGGCATCCCCCAACATAACGCCCCTGACCCAGTATCAAGCCCTATCAGGCCCGGCCCGCATCCCCGGCGCGTGCATGGCCGAAACCCAGAACAGATACGCCAGCATCAGCAGGATGCCGAAGCCGGCGGTGAAGCTCCAGGTTTGAAAATGCTGCACGGGATTCGTCACACGCGCCAGGATGTCACCCAGCAGCAAATGCGGCTGATGCACAACGTCCCAGCTGTTCCAGCGCAGGAAGCGGCCCAGATACACGCCGAATCCGCTCAGGCCCAGCACACCCGCGATCACGCCCCAGCCCACCCGCCTGGAGCTCCGCTCCTCCACCCAGTGCTGCACAATGCGCAGCGATTGAAATCCCAGCCACAACGACACCAGCCCAAAAGACAGCAGCATCACCAAATCCAGCCACTGCGGCACCTTGGGATGGCCCTGCGGCGTGAGGTGGATCAAATCCGTCAGCACATACGGCGCGTTCGGGAAAAACAGCAGCCACACCGCCAGCAGCGGAATCACACGGCCGGGCCGGGCCGCCCGTTGCAGGCCAAGGCTCAGGCCCAGCGGGATCGCAGCCAGGAACAGATTCCACACCAGGAACACATAGTAGGGGTGGCCGGTCAGGCTGATGCGCACACCCAGCACAAGGCAGCACCACAGGCAGGCGAGGCAGTTGAGAAGCAGAAGACGAAACGGCATCATGACGGGGGTAGATTGCGGGCAGGCCGCGGCACGGCAAGCGCCGCCTGGGTTTGTGAAGACGAATTCACAGGCGCTTCACCCGGACTTCACGGTGCCGTCATTGTCTTCCGCCGGTTCTTCGCCGCCTTGAGCTGTCCGCAGCCTGCCGCCACATCAATGCCCCGGCGCTGCCGCACAGTGCAGGGGAATCCGGCCTCCTGCAGGATCCGCTGAAACTCATCTCCCGCCGTGTCGCTGCTCTCATTCCCCGCATAGCCCTCGGTCCGGTTCAGCGGGATGAGGTTCACGTGCGCGTCCAGACCCTGCAGCAGTTCCGCAATGCGGCGCGCATGCTCCGGCGTGTCGTTCACGCCTTCGATCAAAGTCCACGCGAAGAAGATGCGGCGGCCGGTCTTTTCATTGTAGGTCCGGCAGGCGGCCATCAGCTCGGCCAGCGGCCAGCGCTGGTTCGCGGGGATCAGCTTCGCCCGCTCCTCCTCCGTCGCGGCGTGCAGGCTCACCGCCAGATTGTAGGGCCGGTTTTCCTCCGCCATGCGCAGGATGCCCGGCACCACGCCCACCGTGGACACACTGATCTTGCTGGGGCCGATGTTCAGCCCGCGCGTGTCGCAGATGATGTCCAGCGCCGTCATCACGGAGTCATAGTTGTGCAGCGGCTCCCCCATGCCCATGAAGACCAGGTTCCGCAGCCTCTCCCCCGCCGTGTGCAGCGCGCGCTGCGCATGCAGCACCTGCGCCACGATCTCCCCCGGCCGCAGATGCCGGACAAACCCCATCTGCCCCGTCGCGCAAAACACACAGCCCATCGCGCAGCCCGCCTGCGTGCTCACGCAGGCCGTATGCCGCCCCGTGTAGCCCATGATCACCGTCTCGATCTCCTGCGCGTCAGCCAGCTTGAGCAGAAACTTCCGCGTCAATCCATCGCCGCTGGGCGTGTCCAGGGAGGCTGGCGGCAGGTCCAGCATCCAGGCGCCCTCGCCCAGCGCCTGCGTCAGCCACCGGCGCAGCGGCGGCGGCAGGTCCTCCCGCGCCAGCGGGTCCGCCATCGCCCTGTAGTGCAGGCTGTTCCAAAGCACGCCTGTGTGCGCGGGGCGCAGCCCCTCCGCCACCAGCACCTCGCGGAGCTGGTCAAACGTCAGGTCATGGAGCGAGCGCGGCATCAGCAAACAGAAACGTCGTTATTGCAGAAACGGATTCTCCAGCCGCTCGCGCCCGATGGTCGTGTCATCGCCGTGCCCGGGGTACACGCGCGTCACGTCCGGCAGCGGCAGCAGCTTCTCCTCAATGCCGCTCAGCAGCTGTCGCGTGGAGCCGCCAGGAAAGTCGGTGCGGCCGACGCCGTCCAGGAACAGCACGTCCCCGCCGAAGAGCAGATGCCGGCTTTCCAAATAAAAGCACACACTGTCCGGCGAATGCCCGGGCACATGGTGCAGCTTCCATGTCTCACCTGCGGCCTCCAGGCTCTCGCGGCCCTCCACCAGCTCATCCACCGTGAACTCCGGCACCTGCATGGAGGTGCCCGTCACCATGCCAAAGAGCTTCTCCAGCGTCAGATCCCGGGAGAACGGGGCGAAGGAAAACACCCGGCATCCATGCTCCGCCTGCACAGCCGCCGCGTCCTGCACATGGTCGAAATGCTGGTGCGTCAGCAGCAGCGCGTCCACCCGCGCCCCCTGCCGCCGCAGCCATTCGGCGGTGCCTTCCGGCGCGTCCACAAGCACCGTCCCCCCAGGCAGGCGGAGGAGGTGGGCATTGGTGGCGGCGATGCCGCCCGTATGGGTGATGATTTGGGACATGGGGGAGGGCGAAAGACGGGAAAGGTGTGGACATTTCAACCTAGAAAAGCCAAATTCTTCCGGCAAAACCTGCCTCCAGGTTCGTTTATAGTTCAGGTCCCCCCCATGAATCGTTCCTTTTTTACCCACGTCGCGGCGGCAGCTTCCGCGCTCGCGCTCCTCTCCCCCCCTGCGCAGGCGGAAACCAATTTCGGACAGGTCGCCATGCACGTGGCCTACATGCTGCAAAACCACCACTACTCGAAGCAGGACTTCGACGACAAGGTGTCCGGCACCATGCTGCGCAACTACCTGAACATGCTCGACTTCAAGCACATCTTCTTCACCCAGAAGGATGTGAACGACTTTAAGGAAAAGTATGAAACCACGCTCGACGACCATGTGCTGATGCGGAACATCAACCCCGCCCTGGAAGTTTACGACATCTACAAGCAGCGGGTGAAGGAGCGCGTCGAGTTCCTCAAGAAAGCCCTCGAGGAAAACAAGTTCACCTTCGACTCCAAGCGCAGCATCGAAATCAAGCGCGACAAGGCCCCCTGGCCCAAGGACAAGGCGGAGCAGGACAAGCTCTGGCTCGACATCATCGAGGACAACCTCCTCGCGGAGCGTCTCGTCGATGAGGCCCGCGTCCGCGACGAAAAGAAAAAAGCTGAAAAAGCCGCCAAGGCCAAAAAAGACGGCACCGCCGGGGCCAAGCCCCAGCCCGCCGCTCCCGGCAGCCCTGACGTGGCCGCTGGCACCACCAAGCCCGAGGTGCAGAACCCCGACACCCCCAAGGTGCCAGGAATGCCCGCCCCCGACGCTGTGACCAAGGTTGCCCCTGCGCAGTCAGACGCCACCGCCGTGCCTGAGGCTCCCAAGGTCGCCGACAAGTCCTCCCCCAAGAAGGAAAAGGACGAGAAGGACATGACGCCCAAGGAGCGCGTGCTGAAGGACTACGAGCGCCTGCTGGAAAGCATCGAGGAAAACGACAGCAAGGATGTCGTCAACTTCTTCCTCTCCAGCCTCGCCACCGCCTATGACCCGCACACCGAGTACATGAGCACCGACGAGAGCGACAACTTCAGGATCCACATGTCGCACAAGCTGATGGGAATCGGCGCGCTGCTGGGCCAGAAGGACGACGGCGCCGAAATCCAGGGCATCGTCGTCGGCGGTCCCGCCGACAAGCAGGGTGAGCTGAAGCTCAACGACCGCATCATCGCCGTCGCCCAGGGGGAGAGCGAGTTCGTGGACGTGAAGTACTTCAAGCTGCAGAAAATCGTGGACCTGATCCGTGGCGAGAAGGGCACCACCGTCCGTCTCAAGATCGTCCCAGCGGACGATCCCTCCGCCAACCGCGTGATTGCCATTGTCCGCGACGAGGTGCCGCTGAAGGAAAAGCTCGCCAATGCCGAGCTCCTCGTCACCCCGCCTGACATGGGCAAGCCTCTCAAAGTCGGCTGGATCAATCTTTCCAACTTCTACGCTGACATGGAAAACAACACCGTCAGCACCAGCACCGATGTGGAGCGCCTGCTGCGCCGTCTCATGAAGGAAAAGATCGAAGGGCTTGTGCTCGACCTCCGTGACAACGGCGGCGGCTCCTTGGAGGAAGCCATCAAGCTCACCGGCCTCTTCGTTCCCGCCGGCCCCGTCGTCCAGGCCAAGGACTGGCGCGGCAGCATCTCCTGGCGCGACTGCGAAAATGAAAAGCCCGTCTATGACGGCCCCATGATCGTGCTCACCAACAAGGCCTCCGCCTCCGCCTCCGAGATTCTTGCCGCCGCCCTTCAGGACTACCGCCGCGCGCTCATCGTCGGCGACCAGTCCACCTTCGGCAAAGGCACCGTGCAGACCATCCTGCCGGTGGAGCGCTACATGCCCTTCTTTAGCGAGAAAAAAGGCGCCGGTGAGCTCAAAGTCACCATCCAGAAGTTCTACCGCATCGCCGGCGGCTCCACCCAGCTCAAAGGCGTCGAGCCGGATGTGAAGCTCCCATCCCTCCGCGACGTGCTCGACATTGGCGAGGCCTCCTCTGAAAACCCGCTGCCCTACGACACCATTCCCCCCCGCAAGTATCCTCTCTTCCGCAAGGATGCGTTCCCGGTGGACGAGATCAACGCCCGTGTGAAGAGCCGCCTCAGCTCCAACCCGGAGTTTCAGTACGTGCTGGATGAGTCCAAGCGGCTCAAGGACAAGATCGACCGCAACACCGTCACCCTCAATTTGGCGGAGCGTGAGAAGGAGCGTCTGGACAATGAAGGCCGCCGCGACCAGCAGGAAAACGACCGTGAAAAGCGTGCCAAGGAAACGGCGGAACGCATCAAGGACAACGGCTTCAAGATCTACCACCTGACCCTCGACAACGTGGACAAGGCTGAGCTTGTGCCTCATTCCGCCTTCACCAAGGAAATGAACTCCGGCATGCGCACCGCCGCCGCCAAGGATGGCGAGGAGGGCGGCGGGGACGGCTCCAAGTTCCCCTACGGCATCGAGCCCATGAAGCTGGAGACCATCAACATCCTGCGCGACCTCATCGACCTCGATCACAAGCCCACCACGGCGTCCAAGCCGTAAGATCAATCCAATCTCAAGCGGCTGTGGAGCTGGGTCACTCCCTCCACAGCCTTTTTGTTTCCAGCGAACAGCCATTTCCCGCATGCAAGTAGGCATCATCACCGTCTCTGACCGCGCCAGCCAGGGCATCTATGAGGACCTCGGCGGTCCCGCCTTGAAAAAGGCCGTCGAGGGTTACGGCTGGACGGTCGCCGCAGAGGCCATCGTCCCTGACGATCTGCACCGCATCCAGAACACCATCCGCTCCTTTGGCTCGCAGGGCTGCGGCCTCATCCTCACCACCGGAGGCACCGGCATTGCCGAGCGCGACGTGACGCCCGAGGCCATCCGTGGCATCATGCGGGTCGAGGTTCCCGGCTTCGGGGAAGTCATGCGCATGAAGTCGCTGGAGATCACCCCCAACGCCATCCTCTCCCGCAGCCTCGCCGCCGTGGTGGACGGCTCCCTCGTCATCGCATTGCCCGGCAAGCCCCAGGGGGCCGTGGAATGCCTCGGCTTCGTGTGCGGGGCCATCCCTCACAGCGTGAAGGTGGTGCAGAAGCTGCCCACCAGCTGTTAAGGAGACGTTGATGGGCGCGCCTTCGCCGATCTTTCTCCCCCTCCCGGCATCAGGGAGCCAGCAGTCAAGCCAGCCGGGAGCAGGAGCAAAAGGAGGAGAAAGAGAAGGATCATGAGCTCGGTCGAGACGTGATCAGTCTAAGGCCCGGGCGCGGAAAAGAAGCCCAGTTCGGCCGGCGGCAGGCAGGCAGGCCCTCCCGCTGGTCAGGCGGTTGCGCCCCCATGTCGCATTCAGACACGCGCCTGCGCGGCAGAAAGGCTGTTCATTCTGCATGGGCGCTCCCACAATCCGCGTAGGTTTTGCCTTCTTTGCCAACTCATCTATGCGGATCACCCTTTTCATCCCCTGCTTTGTCGATCTCATCAGCCCCCAGGCAGGCATCAGCATCGTTCAGATCCTCGAAAAGCTGGGGCATGAAATCGACTACCCCGAGGAGCTAGGCTGCTGCGGCCAGCCGCCCTTCAATGCCGGTTACTGGGATGAGGCACGCGACGCCGCGCGCCCCGTCCTGAAACGCCTGCAGGCCTCAGACGCCGTCGTCATCGCCTCCGGTTCCTGCGGCGCCATGCTCAAGGTCTTCTACCCGGAGCTCTTTCATGGCCATCCAGAAGAGGCGGAGGCCGCCGCGCTGGCTGAAAAATGCTGGGAGTTCACCGACTTCCTGGTGAACAAGCTCGGCATCACCGACCTGGGGGCCGAGTTCCCCCACAAAGTCACCTACCACGACGGCTGCCACGGCTTGCGGGAGCTCGGCCTCAAGCAGCCCGCACGGCAGCTTCTGGAGAAAGTCCGTGGTCTCGAGCTGGTGGAAATGCAGGAGGCCGAGACCTGCTGCGGTTTCGGCGGCACCTTCGCCACCAAGTTCCCCATGATCTCCACCGCCATGGGGGAGGTCAAATGCGCCTCCGCCTGCCAGACCGGCGCCGAGTTCATGATCTCCGCCGACTCCAGCTGCCTCATGCACCTCCGCAGTCTTCTGGACAAACAAAAGCAGCCGCTAAAGACCCTCCACCTCGCGGAGGTGCTGACCTCGCGGCCATGAAGAATTTTAAACCGCAGATTTCGCGGATGGGCGCGGATGATCCAGAAAGGCTGGTCCATCGTGAGCTGTCCCGTTCCATTGTTGGCGCTGCCATGCAGGTGCTGAACACTCTCAAACCAGGACTCAACGAGGAGGCCTATGAGAATGCCAGGGTCGTCGAATGGCGGAAGCGCGGACACAAAACCGGGCAGCAACGTCGCTTCGACGTCTTCTACGAGGGCGTATGGGTGGACACCCTTGTGCCGGACCTCATGGTTGATGGTCTTGTCATCGAGGACCCCAAAGTCGTGACAGACTTCAACGACACCCACCTCGCTCAAAGGATGGGCTGCATGGCCATCACCAGTCTCCAGCTCGCCATCCTGCCCAATTTCAAGCACGCCGGTCTCCGCTGGAAACGAGTCGTTCACCGGCTCTCCCGCTCACCCGGACCCAAATCCACCCGCCGCCGTTCCATAACACCCCAACCGCCTATCCCACAGCCCATCCGCCCTATCCGCGAAATCCGCGGTTAAAAAATCCCCGTCTCTTATCCCATGGCCCCCAAATCCCAGTTCCTCTCCGATGCCAGCCGTGTCACCGCCGACAAAGTCCACCGTCAGCGCATCCTCACGGCCATGGACAAGTATCGCGTGGCCCGCGCCGGCACCCAGGGAACATTTCAGGACTGGGAGGGCGCGCGGCGGATCGCCTCCGCCACCAAAAAAGCCGCCATCGGCCGCCTGCATGAGCATCTGATAGAGTTCGAGCGCAACGCCACCGCACGCGGCACCCAGGTGCATTGGGCGCGGGACACCGACGAGGCGCGCGCCATCATCCTCGGCATCATCCGCCGCCAGAACGCCAAACGCATCATCAAGAGCAAGGTGATGACCTCCGAGGAAATTCACCTCAACGAGCTGCTGGAGCGCGAAGGCTTCGGCGTTATTGAAAGCGACCTCGGCGAGTTCATCCAGCAGCTCAAAAACGAGGCCCCCTATCACTTCGTCTTCCCCTGCATGCATCTCAGCCGGGGGGAGATCAGCGAGCTGTTCGAGGACAAGATCAAGTCCGCGCCCTCGAACGATCCCGAGGAGCTGACCATGATCGCCCGCCGCTGGCTGCGGGACAAATACATCCAGGCGGATGTCGGCATCACCGGGGCGAACTTCATCGTCGCCGAAACCGGCATGATCTCCATCACCGAAAACGAGGGCAACGCCCGCCTCACCGGCGCGCTGCCCAAGACCATGATCTCCCTCGTCGGGATCGAGAAGGTCGTGCCGAAGCTTGCCGACCTCGCCCTCTTCCTGCCCATGCTCGCCACCGCAGGCACCGGCCAGGCGCTCACCTGCTACAACACCGCCTACGGCGGCCCCCGCCAGCCGGGGGAGCCGGACGGCCCCGACGAATGGCACGTCGTGCTGCTCGACAACCACCGCACCGCCCTGCTGGCCGATGCGGAGCAGCGTGACGCGCTGCACTGCATCCGCTGCGGTGCGTGCCTGAACGTCTGCCCCATCTTCAAAAACATCGGCGGCCTCAGCTACGGCACCACCTATCAGGGGCCCATCGGCAGCGTCATCACTCCGCACCTGCGCGGCCTGCAAAACTGGAAGCACCTCAGCAATGCCTCCTCGTTGTGCGGGGCCTGCACCGCCACCTGTCCGGTGAAGATCGACCTGCATCATCACCTGCTGCACAGCCGCCGCAATGCCGCGCGGGAAAAGCCGGACCCGCTGGAGGGGCTGGCGTGGCGCCTCTTCTCCCGCAGCATCAATCAGCCCTTCGTTTACACCATCGGCACCAGGCTCGCCCGCCTGGCCCAGCCGCTGCATCGCCTCGTTCAGGCCACACCGCTGGACCCCATGCGTGCCTGGACCAGCAGCCGGTCAGCCCCCCGGCTTGCCCCGCAGTCCTTCAAAGACTGGTGGCGTGCGCGCAGCATCCCTGGCGCACGGCCTCCCTCGTCCGCTGGGCGGATGGCAGACTCCGCCACGTCCGAGCCGCAGGTTTCAAAAGAGCATGAAGGTCCGCGCCCTTCCGCGATCACCGCCCGCGACATCACCCTCGCACGAATCCGCGAAGCGCTCAGCGATGTCGATGCTTCGCGCTCTTTCCCTGCTCGTCCTTCACGTGCCGCCTTGCGCCAGGTGCTCCCGGCGGTGGAGGACCCGCTGGCCCTCTTTGCCGCCCACGCCAAAACACTGCGCGCGGACTTCTACGATCTCCCTGACGAGGCGGCGGCCAAAGCAAAATTGCAGGAGCTCGCGCAAAGCCACGGGTGGAAAAAGATCGCCACCCACCAGGGCCGCCTCACCGATGCCCTGGTGCCACGCACCCTGCCAGTCCTGGATGCCACCCACGGCTACGACGTCACCGAGCTGGAATCCTGCGACGCCGGCATCACGGAGTGCGATGCCCTCATCGCCCAGACCGGCAGCGTGCTCCTCACCGCGCGCAGTGGCGGCGGGCGGGCGCTCAGCGTGCTGCCGGAGCATCATGTGGTCCTCGCGCGGCGCGGCCAGCTTCTGCCGGACCTCACCGCCGCTTATGACTACCTGCACGAGTTTTACGGCAGCGCCTGGCCCAGCCTGATGACCTTCATCACCGGCCCCAGCCGCACGGGCGACATCGAGCGCATCCTCGTCCTCGGCGCGCATGGGCCGAAGAAGCTGACCATCCTGCTTTTCTGATTTGTGGGGTGGACTTGCAGGGCTGCCCTCGTTTAACCTCGGGCATCCCACAAGCCTGCACCCATGAAACGCATCCCTGTTTCGTCCCGCCGTCAGTTCCTGGCCAGGTCGGCCGCCGCCTTTGGCTTCCCCACCATCATCCCGGCCAGCGTGTTGGGACAGAACGCGCCCTCCAGCAAGATCACCATGGCCATCTTCGGCTGGGGCATGATGGGGCCGGGCAACACCGCCAAATTTCTCCAGGAGCAGGATTGTCAGATCGTGGCCGCGTGCGACATCGACAAGGGAAACCTTCAGAAGGCCCTGGACACGGTGAACGGCGCCTACAAGAACCAGGACTGCAAAGGCTACCATGACTACCGCGAGGTCATGGCCCGCAAGGACATCGACACCGTCATGCTGGCCCTGCCGGACAACTGGCATGCCCTCACCTCCATTGAGGCCGCCAAAAACGGCAAGGACATCTACGGGGAAAAGCCGCTCGCGCGCACCATCGCGGAGCAGCAGGCCATTGTGAAGGCGGTGCAGAAGCACGGCCGCATCTGGCAGACCGGCTCCTGGCAGCGCAGCGAGGACAACTTCCGCATCGGTGCCGAGATCGTCCGCAACGGTCTCATTGGAAAGCTCAAGGAGGTGCACGTGGGACTGCCTGCCGGGCACAACGACTTTGCCAAAACTGGCGAAAAGCGCAGTGTGACGCCGCCACCCGCGGAGCTGGATTATGAGATGTGGATCGGCCCGGCCGCGATGCAGGATTACATCGAGTGCCGCGTGCACAAAAACTGGCGCTGGGACTACAACATCGGCGGCGGCCAGCTTCTCGACTGGATCGGCCACCACTGCGACATCGCCCACTGGGGCATGGACTGCGACGCCAGCGGCCCCATGGAGGTCAGCCCGGTGCAGGTGGACATGCCGCCGCGCACAGACATCTGGAACACCGCCACCAAATACCGTGCCGAGGCAAAGTATGCCAACGACATCACCATGATCATCGCCGGAGGCCATGACGACATCAAGATGGGCACCAAATGGATCGGCACCGAAGGCTGGGTCTATGTGAATCGTGGTGCCTACGACAGTTCCAAGGCCGAATTGAAGACGATGGTCAAAAAGCGCAAAGACGAAAAGGATCCCAAGAGCGAGGTCATCGAGGTGGCCAAGGCACCGAAGCTGGGGGACGACCTCATCAAGACCCGTCTCTACGCCACCAAGGGGCATCACCGCAATTTCCTCGACTGCGTGAAAAGCCGCCAGCCCACCGTCACGCCTGTGGAAACCGCCCACCACAGCGCCACCCCCGGACATCTGGCCCTCATCTCCTTCCTCACCAGCCGCTCCATCAAGTGGGACCCCGTGAAGGAGGAAATCATCGGTGATGCGGACGCCTCACGGCTGCTCACTCGCGAATACCGCGGCCCCTGGAAGCTGGAGATGTGACGGACTGGAGTGCGGATGCCCTCATCCGCAACTCTGCCAAAGCATTCATGAAGGCTGCCAAAATAGCAGCCCTTTTTCATGCGATGATCTGTCGCATCACATTCCCATGCACATCTGTCAGCCGCAGATCCCGCCCGCTGAAACGGTGGGTGAGCTGCTCATGATCCACGCCCATGAGGTGCAGCACTGTGGCCCAGAGGTCATGGATGCTGCGGACATCCTCCACCGCATGATAGCCCAGGTCATCCGTGGCGCCGTGAATGTGTCCGCCCTTTACCCCGCCGCCTGCCAGCCAGATCGTGAAGCCGTAGGGATTGTGATCCCGTCCATCGGTTCCTTGCGCAAAGGGCGTGCGGCCAAACTCGCCTGCCCATACAATCAGTGTGCTGTCCAGCAGGCCGCGTGACTTGAGGTCCTTCACCAGCGCGGCGATGGGCTGGTCCACCTGATGCGCCATGTTGGCATGGCCGACTTTGAGCTCGCCGTGCTGGTCCCAGGGATTCGCGCTCTGCTTTCCTCCCAGCTTTTGCGGCAGGCAGCTCAGCTCCACAAAGCGCACGCCGCGCTCCACCAGCCGCCGTGCGAGAAGGCACTGGCGCGC
>CAZPSQ010000052.1:0-29272 GCA_964588755.1 uncultured Prosthecobacter sp.
TCCTCGTCTGGGCGCACCACATGTACCTCACCGGCATGGGCACCATGATGTCCACCTACTTTCAGATCACCACGGTGCTCATCTCTGTGCCATCCGTGGTGCTGCTGACGTGCTTGATGATCTCGCTTTGGGGTGGTTCCATCCGCTTCAACACGCAGATGCTTTTTGCCTCCGCCTTCCTGCCCATGTTCGGCATCGGTGGCCTCACCGGCCTGCCTTTGGCCTTTGCCTTCATCGATCTGGCGCTGCACGACACCTATTACGTGATCGGTCACTTCCACTATGTGGTGGCCCCGGGCACCATCTTCGCCCTGTTCGCGGGTGTTTATCACTGGTTCCCCAAGATCACCGGCCGCTTCATGAGTGACAAGCTGGGCAAGCTGCACTTCTGGCCTTCCCTCATCGGCATGAACCTCGTCTTCGCCCCCATGTTCATCCAGGGCATGGCCGGTTTCCACCGCCGCTGGTATGACGGTGGCAAGTATTTCGAAAACACCGCCGGCTTCAGCCACTGGACCACCACACTGACGAGCAAGATCGGCGCGTTCTTCGGCCTGAACATCCCGGACAACATGCTCTCCCTGAACATTGTGATGTCGGTTGGCGCCTTCATCCTGGCCTTGGGGCAGATCCCGTTCATCATCAACTTCTGGCTCAGCATCAAGGGCGGCAAAAAGATCGAAAGCGACAACCCCTGGAATGCCACCACCATGGAGTGGGCCACCCCCACGCCGCCTCCGCACGGCAACTTCCTCTTTGAGCCCGTGGCCCATCGCGGTCCCTATGAGTACAGCGTGCCCGGCCACAGCGGCGACTTCTTCCCGCAGTGGGAAGTTGAGGCTGGCAAACCCGAAACCAAGCCGTCCGCCACCGTGGCTGCCTCCTCCACCGCCGCCCATCACTAAGAGACGAGCACCCGCGAACCGCGAACCGAACACCGCGCACTCACATGGACATCCCTTACACAGTCACAGCCCGGCCGGACACCGGCCTCTACAACGCCAAGCTGGGCATCTGGCTTTTCCTGGCCTCGGAAGTCATGCTCTTCGGCGGTCTTTTCTCCGCCTACATCTTCCTCCGCGTCGGTGCCGACTATCCCTGGCCGGTGCATGACCTGAACGTCACGCTGGGTTTCTGGAACACCATCGTTCTGATCGCCTCGTCCCTGACGGTGATCATGGCCTGGGCATCGCTGAAAATGCGCAAGTTCGGCCAGTACAAAGCCTACATGGCCATCACCGTCATCTGCGCTGGTGTCTTCATGTTCAACAAGAGCCTGGAATACCGTGACAAGTTCAATCACTACGCGGTGAAGCTGACTGACGGCACCATCCTCACGGGGCACCTGCCGCACGGCTACAAAGTTGATTTCGCTGAGATCACCGAGATCAACCTCACCATGCCGGTGAACCTGAGCGCCGTGACCGCCGATCCGCTGGGATACGTGCTGCCCTTGGTGAGCGGCGACGCGCCGAAGTTCAAGACAGAGGAAGGCCAGGAGGTCACTCTGGACAAGAGCACCTTTGCCCGCCTGCGCGAGGACGCCATCAGCAAGGCTGTCGCCGCCAAGAAGGGCACAGCTTCCCTGAAGCTGGCCGCCGTTTCCCCCTTCAAGGTGCTTGCCAAGCCCTCCGAGTTGTTTGGTTACACCGACACCAGCATCACCTTCCGTGATGGCACTGTCGGCACGGGCAAGCTGAAGGATGACAAGATGACCCTTGAGGTGGACGGCGTTGATGCCCGTGGTGTTGCCCAGTCGGAAAAGTCCCTCGCTTTCGACCAGCGTTATCTGGGTCAGGGCTGGCAGAAGGCGTTCGTGGCAAACCGCGACCACCACATCCAAACGTTCGAGAAAAAGTACCCGACCCGCGAAAAGTCGAAGTCGGCCACGCTGCAGAAGGAGTCGCTGTTCTACAAGATTCACTCCGTCACACCGCCTGCCGAGGGTGATGCCCATGGTGGCAAGCATGGAGCCGAGGCCCATGCCCCAGCTGCGGACGGCCACGGTCACGGCGAGGCGCACCACCCCACCGTGGTGCTGGAAAAGAAGGACATCACTTTCTTCTCCAACTTCACGCCGAAGCTGAACACCTACTATGCCATCTACTTCACGCTGACCGGCCTGCATGGTCTGCACGTGATCGGTGGCGCGGCGGTGCTTCTCTACTTCCTGCTGTTCAACGGCAGCATGCTGCGCAAGGACCCTGAGCACCTGGCCAACCGTGTCGAGGTGGGCGGCCTGTTCTGGCACTTTGTTGACCTCGTCTGGATCTTCCTCTTCCCCCTTCTGTATCTCCTTTAATCCCCACTTTTCACCGTCATGGCTGACAACATCGAAGAAATCCAGAAGTCGGTAAGGACCTACTTCAAGGTCGGGGCTGTGCTCATCGTGGGCACTATTGCCACCGTGGCATTGTCCTACTGGGAAATGCCCACGCATGGCATCAACATTCTGGTTGGCATGATTCTGGCCACCATCAAGGCCACCTTCGTGGCCTACTGCTTCATGCATTTGGGCCATGAGAAGAGCACCATTTACAAGATCCTGGCTTTCACTGTGGTGTTCGCCTTGGTCCTCTTCGTCCTGTTCTATTTCTCAAACATCGAGGGCCTGATCCATGAGGGCTTCTACGATAAGCTGGACGAATAGTCCTCCACGCCGCCCCGCACCATGTCGCTGAAGCATTTCCACATCATTTTTCTGGCCTTCGCCATCTTGTGCGATGCCGGGTTCTGGCTGTGGCTGCACTTCATGCCGGAGGACGCCGGGCGTGCAGGGGCCCTGCCTCTGAAGCCTTACGCAGGTCTGGCCTGTCTGGCCCTGCTGGTGTACCTCGGCTGGTACGTCATCAAAAAAATGCGCACCATCATCGTCTGACAGATCATGCTTTCCGCGTTTCCATCCTCCATCCTGGCGTGTGCCACCTGCATGGCAGACAAGGGCAGCGTCATCGGGCAGGCCCAGGGTTTTGCCATCCTTTTCATGCTTGTCCTGCTGGCCTTCATGTTCTTGTGCGCCGCAGGCATCGTCATCACCTTCGTCCTGCGCCAGCGCAGGTACCAGCGCCAGCAGGCCGAACTGGCCGCCCCTGCCGTCGGCTGATCCCTTCTTCAATCCCTTTCCAGACCTGTAAAACTCGCAAATTCCCCATGAGCGTCTCTGACATCAACAACTTCTTCGGCCAGACCCCTGTCGCCTCCGAACACGGCGGCCTTGTGGACCACATGCTGGGCTTCGTGCATTGGTTCATGATCGTCCTCGGCATTGGCTGGTCCATCTACCTGTGCATCGCCTTCTGGCGTTTCCGCCAGGGCAAGACGAAAGCCGCAGACTATCACGGCGTCCGCGGCCATGCCACCACCCACATCGAGATTGGCGTGGTGATTGTGGAGGCCATCCTCCTGCTCGGTTTCGCCTTCCCGCTGTGGGCGCGTCAGGCTGACGAGTATCCCACCTCCCCGGACACGATCCGCATGCGCGCGCTGGGCGAGAAATTCCTGTGGAACTTCCAGTATCCTGGTGAGGACAAAATGCTGAGCACCTGGGACCTGCGCAATGTGGACGGTGCCACCAACCCCACCGGCATCGACCGCCACGACCCCAACAGCACGGACGACTTTGTGAACCCTGGCACGATGAAGCTGCCGGTCGGCCGCCCTGTGATCGTCGATGTCGCCAGCAAGGACGTGATTCACAACCTCGCCATGGTTCCCATGCGCGCCGCGCAGGACGCGACGCCTGGTGTGAAGTCCCACATGTGGTTCATGCCCACAAAGCCCGGCACCTGGGACATCATTTGCGGCCAGCTTTGCGGCCCGGGCCATGCGCAGATGAAGGCCATTCTGGAAGTCATGCCGGCCAAGGAATATGACGACTGGGCCAAGGAGCAGTCCGAAACTGCCAAGAAGAAAAACACCCCTGCACCTGCTGCCACCGCCCCTGGCGCTGCGGCCCAGTGATGGGTGGACCCGACGGGTTTGGGGTCTGAAAAGGGCCGCCTGCCCATGCCACCATGTCACGTGCGTTTCACCGTTACTCCCTCTTCACGCTCGCCGTCGGGGTGGTGTTGATCTGGTGGGGCGCGGCCGTGACCACAGAGGATGTCGGGCTGGCGGTGCCAGACTGGCCGTTATGCTACGGCAAGATCAACCCGGAGGGCTGGTACAAGGTTCCCGCCTTGCTGCTTGAGCACGGCCACCGCTGGCTGGCCACCACGATCGGCTTTTTGGTGCTTGGCATGTATTTCTGGCAGTTTGCCAGGTTCAAGCCTGGCTTGGTGGAAGGTGTGGGCATCATTCTCTGTTCGGCGGGTTTTCTGGTGCTCATTTACATGAGTGCCCTCTGGTCCGCCGCCTTCGTTGCCATTCTCGGCTTCGCGTGGCTCGCGTTAAAATGGTACAGCCGCCGCTGGCCGCTGCTGCGTGGCCTCACCACACTTGCGCTGCTGCTGGTGGTCCTGCAGGCTGGCCTGGGCGGTGCCCGTGTGCTGAAAATGTCTGATCCTCTTGGCATCTCGCACGGCACCCTGGGGCAGCTCTTTTACTGTCTGCTGGTGTTCATCGCCTTTGCCTCCTCCCGCACTTGGGTGGAGGGCCGGCTGGTGATCGGAGGCAGGGCTGCCAAGGCGGCGCGTTTCTGGACCTTGAGCCTGTTCCTCTGTGTTCTTCTCCAGCTTGTTCTCGGGGCCTCTCTCCGCCACACGCAGCGTCATCGGCTGGCTGCCAGTGACATCCTGACGACCGGTGGCAATTGGTTTCCGCCCTCCGAACCGCAGGATGTGTTTCTGCTGTTCGCACATAAATATTGGGGCTTTACCGTGGCTTTGCTCATCATCTTTGTGGCGGTGCGCGCGCGTGGCTGGCTGGCCGCCCTGCCAAAGCTGCGGCTGGCCGCCACCCTTCTGATGGTCATGCCCACCATCCAGGTGGCGCTGGGCATTTGTGTGATCCTCACCGGGAAAAGCTTCTGGGTCACCAACTTCCACGTCCTCAATGGGCTTGCGCTCCTTGCGCTCAGCAGCCTCCTGGCGACCACATTCTGGGGGGAGAAGCTGGTCCGGCCGCAGGATCATGAGCCTTCGGCGGAAACCGCTTGATGCAGGCGGCCGCGCCGCGCTATACCGGCCGCATGCCTGTTGCCGATTCAGTGGTCCTTGGAGAACGTGTGCAGATTTTTCATCCCCAGCTGGTGAACCTGTATGGCTGCCGCATTGGCGACGACACGAAGATCGGCGCCTTTGTGGAAATCCAAAAGGGCGCGGTCGTCGGCGCGCGCTGCAAGGTTTCCTCCCACAGCTTTCTGTGTGAAGGCGTCACCCTGGAGGACGAGGTGTTCGTCGGCCATGGGGTGATGTTCACCAATGACAAGGTGCCGCGTGCCACCGCAGGCGGCGCGTTGCAGACGGAGGCGGACTGGAGCGTGGTGCCCACCCGGGTGTGCCGTGGTGCCTCGATTGGCAGCGGGGCCGCCATCGTGTGCGGCATCACCATCGGCCAGGACGCTGTCATTGGAGCGGGTGCCGTGGTCACCAAGGATGTGCCGGCGGGTGCCACGGTGGCCGGCGTCCCGGCGCGCAGCCTGATGCGGACGCCTGCCGGGTCTTGAGGGGTCATGGCGCTGCCCACGCCACGCCGGGTGGCTGCTGGATCTCGTAAAGGATAAGGTCGCCGTCTTGAAACACCGGCTTGCAGGCGGCCTCGATCGCCAGAGGGACGGGGTCTGACTTGGTCTGTAGAATGTGGCGGATGCCGAGCGCGCGTGCCAGCTTCAGGGACCATTCATGGATTGGGGTGCCCTCCTCGTACGGTGTCAGCTCCATGAGACGGTAGCTGTTGTAGAATTGGGAGTAGTGATTGCCCACATCAGCCTCCGCCAGCGGGTTGAGCCGCACACAGCGGCAGTCCAGCAGCGCAGCCAAAAAGGCGCGCTTGGGGATCCACCAGGGGCGGTCAGTCCTGGCGATGTAGCCAAAGGTGCGGCCCTGCAGCTGCTGCTTGAGCGCGTTCACCTGCTCCACCGTGCGGCGGGAGTTCATGCGGTTGTGCTTGCGCTGTCGGGCGTCCACCACGCAGGCGGCCAGGCTGATCAGCAAAGGCAGCAGCGGCAGCGCGCGCCGCCATCCTGAGTGTTGTCCGGCCCACACCGCCAGTCCAAACACCGCGATGGGCTGCGCCAGCACGGCCATGGGAAATATCACAAAATGAAACTTCTCCGCATGGGTAAAGAGATGGAAGGCGGCCATGCTCCCGGCCAGCGCGGCAAAGGCCAGCCAGCCGAGCGTGCGGGCCTGAGGCGGCAGGCCGTCCCGCCGGACCAGGATCAGCGCCAGCCAGCCGGGCACCACCAGCAGGCCCAGCAGCAGGCCGATGCCACTGTCTGCCAGGATGCGGCCGCCGCTGGCGGTCAGTGTTTGCCAGGTGAAGCCGAACAAGCCTCCGCCTGCGCTGGAACCCAGGCCGGTGAGCATCTGCACACCCAGCAGCCAGTGGAGCGTGCCCCAGGCCAGCAGTATGGTCCCCACGGCGGCTGCGGCGGGCTGCCACAGGGCCTTGTCACGCTTCAGCAGGCCAAAGACCATCAAGGTGCCCACGGCCACACCCACGCCCCCCACGAAATGGGGGGAGCCCACCGTGGCGCAGAAAACCAGCACCAGGGCCAGTGCGTTCCGGCCGCGCAACCAGCACAAAAGAATCAGCGCCACCTGCAGCGCCTCAAACTGGTAGGAGAACTGAAACAGCAGGCTGTCCCAGCCGTGCTGCAACCAGCCAAAGGGCAGCAGTTTAGCCAGCCATGGCCGTGCCAGCGGCGGCACCGCCAGGGTCATCATGGCCGCCGTGCCGGCCATGGTGCTCCACGGCACGCTCCAGCGCGTGACGGCGCGCACCACGGCGGCAAAGACCAGGATCAGCAACGTGCACATCACCGTGGCGCCCACATTCAGCACCGACTCCAGCGCGGGCAGTCCGGTGGCCTGCTGGATCAGCATCCCCAGCCACACCGGCCCCCAGTGGTACCACTGGTCCTGGGCCATGCCTGCATCCGCCAGCGCGGCACCGCCCACGGCTGACCACCCGTCTGACATCCGGGCTTCGGGCAGCGCCTTGGCCAGCATGCCGAAGTAACCCAGGTCACCATGCCCGTCATGGATCAGCCCATCGTTTCCGAGCCAGTCGAACTGCCAGGCATGGAATAAAGCGGACACCAGCGTCGCAGCACCCAGGGCCAGCCATGCCTGTGGCGCGGAGGTGGTGGACGCCTGGGGGAAGGGGGGCGGCTGCCTGCGGGAGCATAATGCGGCCCCCAGCAGCACCACCGGCACCAGGGTATGCACGCCCACGCGGCGAAATACCCAGGTGACACCGATGCCAACGCTGAAGAGCAGGCCCGTCACCAGCATGCCTGCCAGCCGTTCCAAAGCATCCTGGCCGTGAAGCTGGCGTGTGCAGAGCAGCAGCCGCCCGGCCAGGGCGCTTACAGCCAGGACAAGCACGCTGGCGGCAAGGTCGAGCCAGAAGTTGGGTAGAACGGACGGGTTGGTGAACATAGACAGGCATGCGCCGCTCTGGAGGAGCTACTAAAAACACGTAAATTTATGGAAATTGTAATTTTGAGATTGCGATAATCAAGGCTTTCCATTATTTAATTCATACAAATCATGCTCGCTGAACTCATTCCACCCTCCACGACCGCCCACGTCCGGGGCCTCGCACCGGAAAATGCCGGGCCGCGTCTGATCAATGTGGCAGTCATTGGCTGCGGCTATTGGGGGCCGAATTTGATCCGCAATTTTGCCAGCACGCGTGGCGCACGTCTGCTGGCCGTGTGTGACCTCCAGCCGGAACGCTTTGCCAAACTGCAGCAGCAATATCCCGCCGTGGAGTTTGTGTCGGATTATGAGGCGCTCCTGGCGCGGCCGGAGCTGGATGCCGTCGCCATCGCCACGCCCGTCTCCACCCATTTCAAGCTGGCCCAGATGGCGCTGGCGGCAGGGAAACACGTGATGGTGGAGAAGCCCATGACCTCCACCGTGGCGGAGGCGCAGGAGCTTGTAGCGCTGGCCGAGGTGCAAAACCGCGTGCTCATGGTGGACCACACCTTCGCCTACACCGGCGCGGTGCGGAAGATTCGGGACTTGGTGCAGGCTGGCCAGTTGGGTGAGCTGCTTTACTATGACAGCGTCCGCATTAATCTGGGCCTGTTTCAGAATGATGTGAATGTCTTGTGGGATCTCGCCGTACATGACCTGGCCATCATGGATTTTGCGCTGGGACAGGAGCCGGTGGCCGTCTCTGCCACCGGGCACGCGCATCTCAAAGGCCAGCACGAGGACATCGCCTACATGACCTGTTTCTTCGAGAGCAATCTTATCGCACACCTCCATCTCAACTGGCTTTCCCCGGTCAAAATTCGCCGCACCATCATCGGTGGGGACAAGCAGATGGCGGTCTATGACGACCTGGAGCCAAGTGAGAAGCTGAAAATTTATGATCGCGGCGCCTCGCTGCAAAACGGCGGGCTGGAAGGCCTGCGGAAGCACAAGATCGACTACCGCATGGGGGACATGCACGCGCCGCACATCGCTCCGGGCGAGGCGTTGCAGTGCAACACGGCCCATTTCATCGAGTGCATCGAAAACGGTCAGACACCGCTGACGGACGGCCAGGCCGGGCTGCGCGTGGTGCGCATTTTGGAGGCCGCCACGGAATCCATGAAACGCCGGGGCGAGCCGGTCTCCCTCTTCCGCGCATGAACCTTTCTGGACAAACCTGTCTTGTCACCGGGGGCGCGGGCTTCATCGGTTCCGAACTCTGCCGTCAGCTCCTGACCGCAGGCGCTGTGGTGCGCATCGTGGACAACCTCGTCAACGGCAAGGAGGCCAATGTGGCGGAAATCCTGGGCACGGACTGCACGCTGCACACCACGGACATCCGGGATGTGGAGGCCATGCGGACTTTGATCCAGGGCTGTGACCGTGTGTTTCATCTGGCCTGCCTGGGTGTGCGCCACTCCATCCATTCACCCGTGGAAAACCATGAGGTCAATGCCACGGCGACGTTGAATCTGCTGCTGTTGTCGCGTCAGCTTGGCGTGGCGCGGTTTGTGTACGTCTCCAGCTCGGAGGTGTATGGCACCGCGCAGCAGGTGCCCCAGCCGGAGACACATCCCACCCTGCCGATGACGGTCTATGGCGCGTCAAAACTGGCCGGGGAGTGCTACACAAGGGCGTTTTTCCGCACCTACGACTACGCCACCACGGTCATCCGCCCCTTCAACAGCTACGGCCCACGCAGCCATCATGAAGGGGACAGCGGCGAGGTGATTCCGAAATTTTTGCTGCGCACGCTGGCGGGCAAACCGATGGTCATTTTTGGGGATGGCTCGCAGACGCGGGACTTCACGTTTGTGAGCGACACCGCGCGTGGCATTCTGGAGGCCGGGCTTGCGGCGAACACCATTGGCGAGACCGTCAACATTGGCAGCGGCTTTGAGATCACCATCAAGGAGCTGGCCGACGAGGTCCGTGCGGTGACGGGGCTGCCAGACGCGCAGATCATTCATGAGTCCGACCGCCCAGGCGATGTGCTGCGGCTGTATTCCGACACGACAAAGGCACGTGAGCTCACGGGCTTTGCGCCGCAGGTCACGCTGCGGGAAGGCCTGACGAAGCTGCTGGCCTGGTATCAGGCGCGGGGCTTGAAGCCGGAGGAACTGCTGCAGAATGAGATTGTCAGAAACTGGGAGGTGAAGGCGTGAGCAGCATGATCCCAGTGGCCCGCCCCGTGCTGGGAGAGGAGGAGGCGGCCGCCACGCGGCGAGCCATCCTTTCCGGCTGGGTCACCCAGGGGCCGGAGGTGGAGGCCTTCGAGCAGGAATGGGCCGCCTTCACCGGCGCGGCTCATGCGTGCGCAGTTTCGAACTGCACCACAGCCCTGCACCTGGCCCTGCTGGTCGCAGGGGTAAAGCCGGGAGACGAGGTCATCACGGTCAGCCACAGCTTTATTGCCACGGTCAACGCGGTGCGCGCCGCGCAGGCGCTGCCGGTGATGGTGGACATTGATGCCGCCACTTTTAACATCGCGGCGGAGCAGGTCGTGCAGGCCATCACGCCGAAGACGCGCGCCATCCTGGCCGTGCATCAGCTCGGCATGCCGTGTGATCTGGCCGCGCTGCGGCGCATCGCGGATGAGCGCCATCTTGTGCTCATTGAGGATGCTGCCTGCGCCATCGGCAGTGAGATCCAGTGGGAAGGGGAGTGGCAGGTCATTGGGCGTCCCCATGGGCACATCGCATGCTTCTCCCTGCACCCTCGCAAGGTCATCACCACGGGGGACGGCGGCATGATCACCACCAACCATGCGGAGTGGGACGCGCGCCTGCGCCTGCTGCGCCAGCATGGCATGAGCATCAGCGACAAGGCGCGGCATGGATCCGCCTCCGTTGTTTTTGAAGAGTATCCCGTTCCTGGCTTCAACTACCGCATGACAGATGTGCAGGCCGCCATGGGGCGTGAGCAGCTGAAGCGCCTGCCTGGAATCCTGGAGCGTCGGCGGGAGCTTGCCGCCCGCTATGGTGAGAAGCTGCGTGGCGTCACCGTGCCGCATCAGCCCGCCTGGGCGCGCAGCAACTGGCAAAGCTACGCCATCACTCTTTCGGCAGATCAGGACCAGCGCCGCGTCATGCAGGCCATGCTGGACGACGGCATCTCCACACGTCGTGGTGTCATGTGCTCCCACCGCGAGGCGGCATGTGCCGACCTGCCGCTGCGGCACCGCCTCAATGCTTCCGAGCAGGCGCAGGACCGCGCCATCATTCTACCCCTTTATCCCCAGATGACGGACGCGGAGCAGGACCGCGTCATTGCCAGCCTTCATCAAGCTCTTAACCCCGCATTGTCATGACCGCCGCCGCCCCCCACTCCGCCGTTCAAACTCAAACCTCGCAGCCGGTGTCTCCGACAACGCCGGAGCGCATCCCGCTGCTGGACCTGCGCGCGCAGTACCATGCCATCCGTGACGAGGCGCGTGCCGCGTTTGACATGGTGGCCGAGTCCACCGCCTACGCCCAAGGACCGGTGACGAAGACTTTTGAGGATGAGTACGCCGCGTGGTGCGGAGTGAAGGAGTGCGTCAGTGTGAACACCGGCACCTCCGCGCTGCACCTGGCGCTGCGCTGCCTCGACATCACCCATGGGGATGAGGTGATCACGGTGCCGATGACCTTCATCGCCACAGCGTGGTCCATCTACTATGTGGGTGCCAAGCCCGTGTTCATCGACATCGACCCGGTGCGCCGCACCATGGACCCGGAAAAACTGGAGCGTGCCATCACGCCACGCACCAAGGCCATCATCCCGGTGCATCTGTATGGACAGACCGCCGACATGGAGCCCATCCTGGACATTGCCGACACCTACGGCATCCCCGTGATCGAGGACGCCTGCCAGGCGCACGGGGCAATGTATCAGGGGAAGAAGGCCGGAGCGATTGGCGACATGGCGGCGTTCAGCTTCTATCCTGGCAAAAACCTTGGCGCGCTGGGCGAGGGCGGCGCCATGGTGACGAACAATCCCAAATATGCCGAGCGCGCGCGGCAGCTCCGCAACCACGCGCAGCCGGAGCGTTACTTCCATGACGAGGTCGGCTACAACTACCGCATGGACAGCCTGCAGGCCGCCATGCTCAGCCTGAAGCTCAAGCACCTGGACCGCTGGAACCTCGCCCGTGCCTTCCGCGCGGTGCGCTACAAGGAGCTGCTGGAAGGACTGCCCGGCGTCACGCTGCCCACCCACTACGCGGACGCGCAGTCGGTCCATCATTGCTATGTCATTGAAAGTGATTTCCGGGATGAGCTGCGCACGGCGCTCACACTGGCAAACATCGACTCCGGCCTGCACTACCCCGTGCCGCTGCACCTCCAGCGGGCCTGCCGCCTTCTTGGCTATGCCAAGGGCAGCTTCCCGCACAGCGAGGCGCTTGCCCGCCGCTGCCTTTCCCTGCCGATGTTCGCCGAGCTCACGGACGACCAGATGGAGCGCGTGGCCTCCACGCTGCACCAGGCGGTCAACAAGACCAGATAACACGCCCAGGTTCTTGTGTCATGAGGCTCAGCCTGCTCATCCCCGTCCTCAATGAGGAGGAAAACGTGGCCCCGCTCATTGCGGCGGTGGACGCGGCCTTTGTGGCGGAGCAGGACACGGAGCTGGAGTTTGTGTTTGTGGATGATGGCTCGCGGGATGCCACCTACAGCATCGTGGCGGACATCTCGCGGCGTGACCCACGTGTGAAGATCATCCGCCTGTCGCGCAACTTTGGCAGTCATCCGGCGCTGCTGGCCGCCTTCACTTACTGCACGGGGGATGCTGCCGCCTACCTTGCCGCAGACCTGCAGGACCCGCCTTCGGTGCTGTGCGAGATGCTCAAAAAATGGCGCGCGGGCGTGCCTGTGGTCTGGGGGCAGCGCATCACGCGCGACGAGCCCCTGTCGCAAAAGCTCTTTGCCCGGCTTTACTACCAGCTCATGCGCCGCTACGCGCTGCCGCAGATCCCTTCCGGCGGCCTGGACACCTGCATGATCGACCGCCGCGTGATCGACAGCATTGTGTCCATGCGGGAGAAAAACACCTCCATCTTTGGCCTCATCCTGTGGTCTGGCTTTGCCCAGGCCTTTGTCAGCTACGAGCGCGGCCAGCGGCAGCGGGGCGTCTCGCGCTGGACCTTGGGGAAGAAGATCAAGCTGGTGGTGGACAGTTTCGTGGCCTTCTCTTTTGCGCCGATCCGGCTGGTCACCTATCTCGGGCTGATCTTTGCTTTTTTGGGGTTTGCCTATGGTGTGCTGACTTTGATTCGAGCCAGCCTTGGCTACACGACGGTGGAGGGCTGGGCATCGCTCATCACCGTGGTGGTGTTTTTGTCAGGAGTGCAGCTCCTTATGCTCGGCATCGTGGCCGAGTATCTGTGGCGCACCTTTGATGAGTCACGCGGCCGGCCACCCTTTGTGGTGCATGAGACCGCCGGCTTCACCTCCCCGGCTCCCCACGTCTGATCCCCGCTGTCATGACCACGCCCACTTTTGCCGATCTCTTCAGTGTTCCCGGTGATCCGGCCCTGCGCGGGCAGATCCTGGGGTATGCCATGACGGAGCTCATGACCGATCGTGAGCGCGCCAAATTTCTTGGGCTGCCCGAGGGCTGCCGCATGCGTGAGCGGGCCAAGATCCTGGCCCCGGAAAAATTCCAGTGCGGCAAGAACGTCTGGATTGGCGAGGGCGCGGTGCTGGATGCCCAGGGCGGCCTGACCATTGGTGACGAGACGCAGATCGGCCTTGGCGTGATGGTGTGGTCCCACTCCAGCCACGCCCAGGCGCTTGCGGGTGAGACAGGCGCCTCGCGTGACAAGATCGTTTACAAGCCGACCAGCATCGGCAGCAATTGTTTCATCGCCGGACCTTCGGTGATCCTGCCTGGGGTCAAGATTGGCAATGGCGTGCTCATTCCGCCCATGTCCGTGGTTCGGGAGGATCTTCCGGACGGCGCCATCTTTCAAGACAGCAGCCGCGAGGTGAGGAAGCTGCGGCAGAAGGTGGAGATGCTGGAGAAAAAACTGGCCGGGGTGCTGGAACGGCTGCCGCCTGCCTGACGATGAAAAAAGCACTGCTGGCGCTGAAAATCGCGGTCTCGGTCATCCTGGTCGTGCTGCTCACACGCCGGGTGTCCTTTGCCGAGGTGGGGACCCATCTGCTGCATGTGCGGATGCTGCCGGCGCTGGCCGCCTTGCTGTTGTTTGGCGTCTCGCTGGCGCTCATGGGCTGGCGCTGGCATGTGGTGGCCGGTGGGCGGATCTCCCTGCCGGCATGTCTGCGTTTCACGTGGATTGCGCAGCTTTATGGAATGATTCTGCCGGGGGCGCTGTCCGCCGATGTCGCAAAGGGTGTGGTGATGACCAGCCAGCGTGAGTCAAACTGTGCGGCCACCTTGTCCGCCTCCATCGTGCTGGATCGTGTGGCCGGGCTAGGCTCCATGCTGGTCTTCGGCCTGCTGTCCTGCCTTGCACGGCCGGGGCTGCTGCCGCTGCCGTCATCCATGCTGGTGGGGCTGGCGGTTCTTGGCGCGTTTGGGCTGGTGGTGCTGCCGTGGATCCTCCGGCGTGTGCTGCCGCGCTTCGCCATCGCGCCCGGCACGTGGTTGCTGGTGCTGCTGCTGAGCGTTCTTGTGCACGCCATGAACACCACGTTTTACAGCGTGGCGCTGGTCGCCGTCGGCGGGGAAGAAAGCTGGTGGGACATGGGCATCTACACCTGCCTGCTGAACTTTGCCCTTATCCTGCCTGTGAGCATCGCGGGCATCGGCCTGCGGGAGCAGGTGGCGCTGATGCTCTTTCAGGCCAGTGGAAATGCGGCGGTGCAGGTGGCCTTCGCCTGGCTGGTGCTGCTGCTCAATGTCATCCACGCGCTGGCGGGGCTGGCGCTACAGTGGATGCCACGGGCAACGGTGCTGGGAGAAGCGAAATCCGCCGGGTAAAGAGCGGGAACAGACATGCGAGGTGCCATGCCCCCCCCTCAACGCGCCGCCAAGGGGCGTGGCCGGTCGAATTCAGCGAGCTTGTGCTTCCATGCTGCCGCAGCTGCTGCACCATCGGTGATCTCCACGTAGCGCGCCATGCGCTCGATCGAGTCACGCAGATGGAAGTGGTGTTCCTGGGGGATGGCGGTGAGGTTTTTGTTCAGGCCTTCGTGGCCGGAGCGGAGCAGCGGTCCCGATTCCTCGAGCCTGCTTAGGGCCAGCAGGGCGCCGCCGAGCAGGCTTTCCGCGTTGTGACGGCTCCAGTCATCGGGCTGGTGTTTTTTGCGCAGTTCCAGGCATTCCCGCAGCAGCGGCTCGGCCTCCCGGGCGTGCCCGGTCTGCAACCAGAAACGGCCCAGCTCCGCCGCAGAGGCAGCGAGGCTGACGGGATTGGGCTTGGGGCGGGCGCGATTGATTTCCAGTGCCCGGCGGTGCATTTGCTCGGCGTCAGCCTCACGGTCTTGGGCAGCCAGCACTGCCGCCAGACAATGCATGGTGTGGATGGAATCCGAATGGTCAGGGCCAAGAGCTTTCTGCTGAATTTGAAGCATCTCCCGCCAGGTTTTTTCCGCAGCAGGGTGGTGGCCGTGCTGCTGCTGCATGAGTGCCAGCGCGTGGACCTGGGCCAGGGTGTCAGGGTCCCCGGTACCCAGAGCTGCCTCAGTGCTCTCAATCACTTCGGCCTGGGCTTTCTCCGCCTCGTCCCCGCGACCCATGGCAGCCAGAGAACGGGCGACCTGGGCCATTGAACGCAGGGTCTGGGGGTGGCTAAAGCCCAGGGTGTGGCGGCGCATCCCAAGCACATCGCGTTGCAATGACACCGCCTCGGCATGCCTGCCATGGGCCTGATAGGTGCCCGCCAGTACTTCCATCTGGGCCAGGGTGTCCATGTGTTCAGGGCCGGAGGTGTTGCGCAGAATTTCCAGCACGTTTTGCTGCACCGCTTCGGCCGCAGGCTTCTGCCCGCTGGCATCCAGGTCTTCTGCGACACGGCGCATGGACAGCAGGGTGGCGCTATGCTGGGTGCCCAGCGTGCGCTTGCGAGCCTCCAGAATTTCCTGGCGCAGTTTCAGCGCTTCGGCGGGCCTGCCTTGGCGGCGCTGCAGGGCGGCCACCTTGTCCATTTGATTCAGCGTGTCGGGATGGTCCGGTCCCAACGTCTGTTTCATGACCGCCATCGCTCCCATGTGGAGTTTTTCGGCTTCGGAAGGCTGGCCGCCAGCTTCATAGGCGGAGGCGGTGGTCGTCATGGAGGCCAGGGTGCGGGGATCGTGCTGGCCGCAGGTGCGCTGGGTGCGCTCCATGCGTTCCTTTTCCAGTTCAATCGCCTCCGCGTGCCGGTTCTGCCTGCCCATGAACGCAGCCAGATTTCCCAGGGTTCCAAGGGTTTCCAAGTGGTCCGGCCCCAGCACCTTCTTTTGCAGCTCCCACAGATCGGTGAACAGCTTTTCGGATGCTGTTGGTTGGTCCTGGGCCTCGCACACGGCGGCCAGCACGGTGATGGTGACAAATGTGTCTCTGTGCTCCGGTCCCAGCACGCGTTTCTGGGTGTTCCAGGTTTTCAGCAGCAGGGACTCGGCCTCCACATGACGTCCCTGCTCATGAAAGACCGTGGCAAGCTGGCGCATGGAGCGCAGGGTGTCGGGATGGTCCGCCCCCAGTGTCTTCTGGCGATTTTCCAGCGCCCCGTGGAGCTGGGTCTGCGCCGGGGTGGTGTGGGAAATGGCCAGATAGGTGAGGCCAATCGTCTCCTGCATGCGGGCCTTGGATTCTGGTCCGTCCAGGGTGTCCAGGCGGGATGCAGCCTCATCCAGCATCCCTTTCAAAAGCATGGTGTCGTGGCCCTTCACGCGTTCCGGGGTGAGGCTGGCAAGCATCTGCTCCAGGAAGTGGCCGGTCATGGGGGCGTGCTGGCCCCGCTTTTTGGCCGTGATGGCTGGGTCGGCTGGCTTTGCACGCAACCAAAGCCAGCCGCCCAGCGTCACACCCACGACCAAAATCAGCGTCATCACCGCACCCGTCACAAGCAGGCTGTGGTTGCGTTCAGGGGAGCTGCCACCCGTGGAGCCTGTGCCGGTCGGGGGGGCTTCGGCCGTCTGGGCGGCCTTCAAGTAGCCCTGCAGTCCCTCGGCCAGTTGCAGCAGTGATTCAGGCCGTGCATGGGCCTGCTTTTGCATGGCGCGCATCAGCAGGATGTCGAAGTGAGCCTCCAGCAGTTCCACCAGACGCGCGGGTTCCGTGCCGCGGGCCAGGGCAATGCCGTAGAGCTGCGCTTTCGGCAGGGCTTTCAGGCATTCGGATGCTCTCGCCGGGGTGGCGTCCCGCACGGTGCGGCGCAGATCCTCCAGATTGCCCATCAGGGGCGGGGTGGTGAAGGGCAGGCGGCCGGTGATCAGCTCGAAAAGCAGCACGCCCAGCGCCAGGATGTCTCCCTTCATGTCCATCTTGCCTGTGCCGATCTGCTCCGGGGCCAGATAAGCCGTTGGAGTGCGTGGGTGGCCGTCCGGGGTGATCACGCCGGTGCCCATCATCTGCGCAAAACCGAAGTCGGTGATTTTGAAAATGGGTTGGGCCGCCTCATTCAACCCCACCAGAACGTTCGAGGGTTTGAGATTCCCGTGTGCCAGCCCTTTCGCATGCGCGTGATGCACCGCCTCACAGACCTCGAGGAAGAGCCGCACGCGCATGGAAAGAGGAACTTTCTGGTCGTCGCAAAACTGGGTGATCGGCACGCCTTGTGCCAGATCGGTGACCAGGAAGGGTTTGCCTGCCTTCGTCATGCCGCTGTCATGCACGCGGGCGATGTTTGGATGCTCCAGGAGCATCAGTGCGGGCTTCAACGCCGCCTGACGCATGAGGAACTCATTGGCGCCGGTGTTGATGACCTTCAGCGCCACACACCCGGTGCCCGGTGCGGGCCGCTCCGCCGCCCATACCGTGGTGGAGGGGCCTTCCCCGGCTACTTGCTGCAGCAGGCAGTCCCCCAGAAAGTCCCCGGGGTGTTCATCCTCCATGCCGGGGGTGGCGGCCCCGGTGCTGGGGACGTCCTGCTGGGACCCGCTGCTGAAATGATTGCGCAGCAGTTCCCAGACGGCATTCCACAGGCCCGCGTCATCACCACAGGCATTGGTGAGGAAGCGGTGGCGCTCGGCATGGCTGGCATGCGTGAGCGCCTCCTGGAGGAGCTGCTCAATGCGTGCGGGATCGACTGGGCTCATGGGAGGAGAAAGCCTGTTTTATAATTTCCATAAAATAGGCTGAACTCCCCTTCCTGGTCGCTAAATGAGTCTTCAATCGACTCTTAAACCCTGTTCAAGGAACGACCTCGCCCACCAGCAGAATGGCACCGGGGTAGATGTTCGTCCCATCGAACCGCTCCGGCTTGTCGATCTTGTTCCCATTCTTGGCCAAAATGGTGGCCTTGTCGGGCTGGTCGTGGTGAATCTCCAGCTTCACGGTGTGAACTTTGTCTTCCAGGCCTGAGCCGATCACCATGGTTCCAAGGCGGTGATAGGTGCAGTAGGCATCGAAGCGCGGGACAATCTTCGATGGTTGATCATCAAGCGTGACGATGATCTGCCCACAGTCGGGGCCTACGAGATCATAGATGGAGCAGCGCGTGCCTTTGAACTTGAAGGTGATCGTGTCGCCGGGTTGGGAGCCCTTGTGCAGCGTGGTCATGCGGTTGGCCCAGCGCTTGCCGAAGTCGTCCGTTTTGGGGTCGAGCAGCTTGAAGCCTGGGGAGAGGGTGGCGGCGGTGATGGGCAGCAGCTTGGCCTGCTCGTAGTTGGTGGCGATGAAGGGGGCTGCCAGGCTGTGCGGGGCAGGGGCTTTGGAGGCCGCCTTGATCGGCTCCAGGGAGCGAACAATGGCCGCAAGGTAAAGCTCATGGCCGGTCTCCACGTGGGGGTGCACACTGTCGGGGGCGAAGACGAGCTTGTCACCCACGGCCTTCTTTTCTTCCTCCGTTTTGGGCAGCTTGGCCTTCCACAGCAGTTTGCCCTCCTTGGCCAGTTTGGCCACTTCCATGCCCATGTGGATGGTGGGGATGCCATAGTGGCCGGCAATCTTTTCCATGGCGCTGGCGGAACGCTGGAACTTGCCGTCGATCATCGCGGGAGCCAGTGACTCGGTGAGCGTGTACACAAAGCAGATGTCGCAGTCGGGCAGCGCCTTCCAGGTCTGGCGCACAATGCCCTCCATGCAGCGGAAGATCTGCTCCGGCTGCGCGCCACCATCATTCACAGCGAACTCCACAAAGAGCAGGTCGGGCTTGTCGTCCAGCACGTCCTGCTTCAGGCGGAACACGCCCAGGTCGGAGCCGGTGCCGCCGATGGCCGCATTGATCTCGCTGAAATTGGCCTGCGGATAGGCCTGCTTGAAGTGAGCGAGGGTCTTGGGGCGCCAGCCGTTCTGCGCCGTGATGGAACCGCCGAGGTAGCCGATCTTCACCTGGGCGCCCGGCGTGCCCGCTTTGGCCAGGAAGTTGGGCAGCCCGTTGCGCGGGCGGCACTCCTGGGCGGGGACGAGGGGGAAATCGTCGGCCGCTGTGAGTGGGCTGGCGAGAAAAGAGAGGATCAGGAGGTGGCGCAGCATAGACTGGAGTTGAAAGGAAAGAATGCGTGTCCAGCATGCGAAGCAAAATTTCATGAACAACTTCGACTTTCGCCCAGTGCTCAACCAAGGCGTGGCCATCCCCGCGCATCCGCTGGCGCTCGATGCGCGGCGGAAACTGGATGAGAGGCGCCAGCGTGCGCTGGCACGCTACTATATGGCCGCCGGCGTGGGGGGGCTGGCGGTGGGCGTTCACACCACGCAGTTTGCCATCCGTGATCCAGAGGCGGGGCTGTTCAAGCCGGTGCTGGAGCTGGCGAAGGAGGAGATGGACCGCGCGCTGCGGCCGCTGGTCCGCATTGGCGGCATCTGCGGCATGACGGGGCAGGCCGTGGCGGAGGCCGCACTCCTGCGTGAGCTGGGCTACCATGCGGGCTTGCTGAGCCTGGGTGCGCTGCGGGACGCCACGGCAGGAGGACTCATCGAGCACTGCGAGGCCGTGGCGGAGGTCATCCCTGTGGTGGGTTTTTACCTGCAACCGAGCGTCGGCGGGCGCGTGCTGCCGCAGGCTTTCTGGCGGCGCTTCGCAGAGATAGAGAATGTGGTGGCGGTCAAGATCGCGCCCTTCAACCGCTACCAGACCCTCGATGTGGTGCGTGCAGTCATTGAGGCGGGGCGGGACGACATCGCTCTCTACACGGGCAACGATGACAGCATTGTGGCCGATTTTCTGACGCCGTTTCGATTTGAGGGCAAAGAGCGGCGCATTCTCGGCGGGCTGCTGGGCCACTGGTCGGTATGGACGAAGCGCGCGGTGGACCTTCTCGACCAATGCCGTGGCGCTGACGCCACGCCGGAACTGCTGCGGCTGGGCATGGAGGTGACAGACAGCAATGCGGCGTTCTTTGACGCGGCGAACGGTTTTCGTGGCTGCATTGCCGGCCTGCATGAGATCCTGCGTCGGCAGAGGCTGCTGGAGGGGCTGTGGTGCCTGGATGAGAATGAGGCGCTGAGCCCCGGGCAGATGCAGGAGATTGACCGCGTGTGCCGGGCCTATCCACACCTGAACGATGACGACTTTGTGGCCACGCATCGGGACGAGTGGCTGCGGTAAGGGGCCTTCAGCCCCACTCCACCCATAGCACCCGACGCTCGAAGTCCAGGGTCACGCGGTAGTCCTCCAGCAGGTAGGTGCCGAGGGTGGAAGGTCCGGGCATCACATCGACCTGGGCAAAGGGGTAGTAGGAGCCGAAAAGCCCCAGGGCCTGGAACTCCAACATGCGGACGTTGGCCTGCTTGGGCGTGACCGCCCCGCCAACACCGGTGATGAGGTAGTTCCCGCCGACATGCCACCCGCCATCCTTGTAGCCGAGCACCCGGGCGGTGTGCTGGTCCACATTCACACCGTAGATGGAGCCGGAGTCCACAATGGCGTTCCAGGAGGTGCTGCCATACCTCAATGTGGTGGCGGGCACGCCGTTCTGCATGACGAGGTTCGCCTTGTGCATGTGCTTGCGGGTTTTGCCCGGGAAACTGCGGGTGAAGCCGAACTCCACCTCCTCGCGCAGGAAGTCCAGGGTCAGGTATTTGCAATGGCCTGCAACGAGGTGGACGCCGATGACGGACACGGGCAGGTGCTCCTTCAAGATGCCGGTTCCCCAGGCTGTCCGCTGCATGCGCAGGATGCAGGGCAGGTTTTGCACCGTCCAGGAGCCGATCTGCAGGCTTGAAATCACCGCCAGCATGCCGGGCTCGCGGCCGTTGACACCGCTCATGGTGGGACGCACCTGCGGAACGGTCTGCAGGCCGTATTGCAGGGCCTGCTCGGCATCGAACACAGTGTAGGCAGCGCCGGTGTCGAGCATGAATTTTTTCGGCTTGTGGCCGTTCAGGCTGATCTTGATGTGCGGGACGCCGTTCTCATAATACATCGGCACCTTCAGCACGCCCTCGGGCGGTGGCGTGCTCCGGATGTTCGCCTTCACCGTGCCATCCTTCACCGTGATGGCGGAGGCAGGGGCCACCTGGGCCTGCAGCTTTTGCGTGAACTCAGCCGGCACAGCCTCGTTTTTGACCGCAAAGCTGTCCGCGCATCCGTTGAGGAGGGGCAAAAGCAGCAACAAGTGCGCCGTGAGCAGAGGGGGGCATTTCATGCGTGCGCAAGGATGCCATGCCGCGCGCATTTCTGTCAACCTCATGCAAATCACACACTAATCCTTGTGCGTGGCGACGTATTGTTTGAAGTTTTCGCCTCCCTCCCCCTCCGACCGCCGCATGCGTGACTATTTCATCCGCCGCTTTTTGCTCATCATCCCGACTGTGATCGGGGCGACGCTGGTGGTGTTCGGGATCACACGGGTCACGCCAGGCGGACCGATGGAAAAGACCATGCAGATGGCGATGATGAATGAGAAGGGAGGCGGCAAAAACGCGGGCGCCTCCCTCTCCGAGGAGCAGATGGCCGACCTCGCCGCCTACTATGGTTTCGACAAGCCTTTCCTGCATGCCTACGGCATGTGGCTGGGCGTGCTGCCACGTGAGGAGATGAGGGAGACCGTGACATTCGGCAAGGACGAGAAGGAGAAGCCCGTGACCTTGAAGCTGCTGCTGCCGAAAGCGCAATGGACCGCCACCAATGCCTACCAGCGCAGTCCCGCCACGCTGAGCCGTGAGGGAAAGCTGGGCTCGTCCGATCCCGCCGTGCTCAGGGGCTGGGAGACGCGGGTGGAGCCGAGGAAGGAGGGCCAGCCGGCCGAGGAGCAACGGGTGGTGGTCTACCGCCCCCTGCGCAAAGGCGTGATCCATGGCTACTTCCATCTCTCCACCAGCTACAACCAGCCTGTGCTGGAGATGATACTGTCGAAGATGCCCGTCTCCATCTTCTACGGGCTGATCAGTTTCACCCTCAGCTACATGGTGTGCATTCCGCTCGGCGTGCTGAAGGCCATCAAGCACCGCACGATGATCGACAATGTGACATCAGTGCTGATCTTCATCGGCTATTCCATCCCCGGCTTCCTGCTGGGCAGCCTGCTGGTGGTGTACCTGGCCGCGCGGCATGGCTGGTTCCCGACCGAGGGCTTCACAGGCGAAAATTTTGCCGATCTCAGTGTCTTTGGGAAGGTTTGGGACGTCGCCCACCACGCCATGCTGCCGCTGGTGTGCTACATGATCGGCAGCTTTGCCCTCATGACCATGCTCATGAAAAACAACCTCATGGACAACCTGGCCGCGGACTACGTGCGCACAGCCATTGCCAAGGGCGCCAGTTTCAGGCGGGCGGTGGTCGGCCATGCGTTGCGGAACTCGCTCATCCCCATCGTCACCACATTGGGCAGCGTCACCATGATCTTTGTGGCGGGCTCCATGCTGATCGAGCGCATCTTCCAGATCGACGGCATCGGCCTGCTGACGATCCAGGCCATCACTGACCGGGACTATCCTCTGGTGATGGGGATTCTCACCATTGATGTGATCCTCATCATGCTGGGCAACATCCTCTCTGACTACCTGGTGGCGCTGACTGATCCGCGCGTCCGCTTCGAATGAGCATCTCCGTCGCATGACCCCACGCACCACCGGCATCTGTCTTCTTGTGTTCGCGGCATTGTCCGCGGCTTTCCGTCTGACGGGGGTGGTGGCGCCGGTGTTCAAGGTGCCGTTCCTGGGCGGAGACATCCTGGGAGGTGTGCTGCTGGCGTTGCTGGTGGTCTTTGGGCTGCTGCTGGTGCTGCGGACCCGCAATGAGTGGCAGTTCAGCCCGCTGGTGCTCAAGCAGATCCGCCGTTTTCGCTCGCTGCGGCGGGGCTATGTTTCCTTCATGCTGCTGGCGGTGCTGGCTGGCGTGGCATCGTTGGACAACCTCGTCGTGGGCAAGCGCGCGCTGGTGGCAAAGCACAACGGCCAGTATTACTTTCCATTCCTCCGGGGCGACTTTCTGCCGGGGAAGACCTTCGGTTTCGACTCTGACGCGGAGGTGGACTACCGCGAGCTGCAGCAGCGTGACCGCGAGGAGAACAAGGGCAACTGGGTGCTGATGCCACTGGTGCCTTATGCGCCGAAGCTCGACTCGCCCCCGACCATTGAGGTGCTGGAGATGCGCGGGGAGGTGCTCTGCCTGCCAGGCTCCTCCCGTCCGCTGGATGGCGCGGCCTACACGGTGTTCGCCTCCGACGAGGAGCTGAAGCGGCAGGAGTTCCAGTTTCGCCACGGGGTGCGGCATGGCGACTTTCGCGGCTTCAACGAGAAGGGGGAGCAGATCGAAAAAGGACGCTATGAGAATGGCAGGAGGGTGGCCTACACAGACTACAGCGAAGGCAGGGCCGCCGCGCTGGAGCAGA
This sequence comes from uncultured Prosthecobacter sp., assembly GCA_964588755.1. Lineage (GTDB taxonomy): Bacteria > Verrucomicrobiota > Verrucomicrobiia > Verrucomicrobiales > Verrucomicrobiaceae > Prosthecobacter. The sequence continues at coordinate 23,453 of CAZPSQ010000052.1, forward strand.
TGGCACAGGCCGGGTGGCGGCGGCTGGTGTATCCCCCCTCGGGACCGTCCCTGCTGCACAAGCATTACCTGGGCACCAACAGCACCGGGCAGGATGTGCTGGCCATGCTTTTCGGCGGCTGGCAGCAGGTGCTGATAGCCTCGGTCCTGTTTGTGGTGGTTGTTTTCAGCGCGGGGGTCATCATGGGGGGCACGCTGGGCTATTTTGGCGGCGTGGTGGACATGGTGGGCCAGCGTTTCATTGAGATCTGGTCCGTGCTGCCGTTTCTCCTCCTGGTTGCCATTGTCAGCTCGTTGGTCAGTCCCACGCTGTCGGTGCTGGTGCTGTTGATCGCCGCGTTCGGCTGGATGGGCGCCACCACCTACCTGCGCACGGCGGTGTACAAGGAAAAGGCGCGGGACTACGTGGCCGCCGCTCGTCTGCTCGGTTCCAGCACGCCGCGCATCATCTTCCGCCAGGTGCTGCCGAACGTCATCGCCATTCTGGTGACGTTGGCTCCCTTTGAGGTGTCCGGGGTCATCACCTCCCTGGCCGCGCTGGATTTCCTGGGCTTCGGCCTGCCGCCGGATGAGCCGAGCTGGGGCCGCCTGCTGCATGAGGGCGTGGACAACTTTGCCTACCCCTGGATCGTCAGCAGCGCCTTTGCGGCCATGGCCTTCGTGCTGGTGCTCGTCACCTTCGTTGGCGAGGCCGTGCGCGAGGCGTTCGATCCGAAGAAGTTCACCATCTACGAATGAGCCAAGAGATCACAGCGCACGGAACATCAGCTTCCTTCCTCCGACGTCCGCCAGCGTGGATGCTTCTGGTGTCTGCGGTTTGTGCCTTGCTCACCGCCTGCTCGGAGGATGACCGCTTCCCGCCTTATGACAACACGGCGGAGGTGGAGGCGGAGTGGAAGTCGAAGCCGGATTTTTACCAGTTCAAGACGCTGGCTGACCTGCCGGCGGATTTGAAATGGGAGAATGGCATGGACCTGCCGGAGATCGGCGATCCGGCGGCGAAGAAGGGCGGCACCTTCAACTTCGACATGCCGAACTTCCCGCCCACGCTGCGCTACTTTGGGCCGGAGGGCGGCAACACCTTCCGCGGCGAGCACTATGACAGCATTGAAATGGGCCTCGTCGGGCGGCATCCCAATGCGGACGAGTGGATGCCTGGTCTGGCCAGGGAGTGGGCCATCAGCGCGGACCGCAAGACCGTGTACTATCGTCTGGACCCGGAGGCCACATACTCCGATGGCGTGAAGGTGACGGTGGAGGACTATTTCATGCTCTTCTATGTGTCGATGTCCAAGCATGCGAAGGACCCGTTCAGGGCGGACTACTTCCCCCGGGAGTTTGCGGCCATCACCAAGTACGACGAGCACACGCTGTCCATCACGCTGACAAAGGTGAACCCTGATCCGGTGTTGATCTCCGCGATCAGCCCTCTGCCACGGCATTTTCTCCGGGAGTTTTCCGAGGACTTCCCGGCCCGCTACCAGTGGCGGAAAACACCGACCACAGGTGCCTATGACATCCTGCCGGAGGACGTGAAGTTTGGGCGCAGCATCACGCTCCACCGGGTGAAAAACTGGTGGGCCAGGGACCGGAAATATTACAAGCACCGCTTCAATGCGGACTTCATTGTTTACCGGATGGTCAGCACCATTGACAAGGGCTTCGAGCTGCTGCGGCAGGGGAAGCTGGACCTGTTCTCCAGCAGCGCGCAGATGCTGCCGCCGACCTTCTGGTATGACCGTGGGGACGCGCCGGAGCTGCTGAACGGCTACCTGGAGCGCTACACTTTTTACAACCAGTACCCGCGCATCCCGCGCTGCGTTTACATCAACACCAGCAAGCCGCTGCTGGACAATGTGGACGTGCGCGTGGGCGTGCATCATGCCTTTGACATGGAGAAGGTCATCGCTGTGGTGCTGCGGGATGACGCCGTGCGGATGCAGAGCGCCTTTGCCGGCTTCGGCCGCTTCACCAGCCCCAATTTGCACGCGCGGAAATACGATCCCGCCAAGGCGCGGGAAGCCTTTGCGAAGGCGGGCTTCACCAAGGCAGGCAAGGATGGCGTGCTGATGAACGCGGAAGGGAAGAGGCTTTCCTTCGCGCTCTCGATCGGGGCCATGCCGCTCTACACCCAGGCCGGGCTGATCTGGAAGGAAGGCGCGCTGAAGGCGGGGCTGGAGCTGCAGATTGAGTCGCTGGACTTCACGCAGCTTTTCAAAAAAGCGGCTGAGAAGAAGCATGACATGGTGCTGGCCGGGTTTGGTGCCACGCCGCCTTATCCGGAGTTCTGGCAGTTCTACCACACGGACAATGCGTACGAGGTGCTGAAGGACGGTACGCGCAAGCCGAAGCCCAACACCAACAACTTCACCCAGACGGCCGACCCTGAGCTGGACAAGCTCATCGTCCAGCAGCGTGAGGCGCCCAATGAGGACGAGGTGCAGCGCCTGAGCTGGCAGATTGAGGAGATCGTCCAGCAGCGCGCCAGTGAGATCCCGACCTGGGAGGTGCCGCTTTACCGCTACTTCCACACACGCTGGATGCGCTGGCCCTCCGACGGAAACGTCAAATTCAGCCGGGAGGCCTATGACAACTACGTGTGGTGGATCGATGAGGACATCAAGGCGGAGACGCTGAAGGCCATGCGTGAAGGCCGCAGCTTTGGCGAGACGAGCCGTGTCTTCGACCAATACCAGGACAAGCCATGAGCAGCAGCGCCTCCAGCATTCTCCAAGTCAGGGATCTTGTGACCGCGTTCGACACGGATGCGGGCCGCATGGTGGCCGTGGATGGCATCAGCTTTGACGTTCCGCGTGGGAAGACGCTGGGCCTTGTGGGGGAGTCGGGCTGCGGCAAGAGCGTGACCGCCTTCTCCATCACCCGCCTGCTGCCACGGCCGCATGGAAAGATCCTGGGCGGCAGCATCCAGTTTGAAGGCAGGGAGCTGACCTCCATGCCGCTGGAGCAGATGCGCGGCCTGCGCGGGGATGACATCAGCATGATCTTCCAGGAGCCGATGACGGCGCTGAACCCGGTGCAGACGGTGGGCCGCCAGCTTGCGGAGGCCATCCTGCTGCACACGGAATGCAGCAAGGCGGAGGTGCTCTCCCGCAGCATCGACATGATGCGGAAGGTGCGCATTCCGGCGGCCGAGCAACGGCTGAACGAATACCCGCACCAGCTCAGCGGCGGCATGCGCCAGCGTGTGATGATCGCCATGGCGCTGATCAACAAGCCGCGCCTGCTGATCGCGGACGAGCCCACCACAGCGCTGGATGTGACGGTGCAGGCGCAGATTCTGGAGCTCATGGCCGACCTTCAAAGAGAGATGCACATGAGCGTGATCTTGATCACCCATGACCTGGGCGTCATCGCCGAGGTGTGTGATGAGGTGGCGGTCATGTATGCCGGCCGCATTGTCGAGCGCGCCAGTGTGCATGATCTTTTTGCCAGGCCCCGGCACGCCTACACCCAGGGTCTGCTGGAGAGCATCCCCAGGATGGAGGACAAGCCAAAGAGCCAGCTCCGGGCCATTCCGGGCAATGTGCCAGGCATCGCCGAATTCAAGCCGGGCTGCCGCTTTGCCGGGCGCTCGCAGCGCGCCCACACGGAGGAGCATCTCAACGTGCGTCCGCCATTCACCGAAATCGCTCCCGGCCATTGGGTGGAGCACTGCCCTGTCTGCGTCCAGTCATGAGCCTTCTCTCCGTCCAAAACCTGAAGCAGCATTTCCCTGTCCGTGGCGGGGTGCTTCACCGCACCATGGCCTTCAACAAGGCGGTGGACGGTGTGAGTTTTGAGCTCGGCTCGGGAGAAACGCTGGGCTTGGTGGGCGAGTCGGGCTGTGGCAAAACGACGCTGGGAAAGGCGCTTGTCCGCCTGCTCAAGCCCACAGATGGGGCCATCCAGTTTGAAGGGCATGACATTACCAAGGCGGGCATCCGCCAGATGCGCCCGCTGCGGCGGGACATGCAGATGATTTTCCAAGATCCGGCGGAGTCGCTGAATCCCCGCCACACCGTGCGCGACATCTTGGAGGAGCCTTTCGTCGTGCAGAAAATGGGCACGAAGGAGGAGCGGCGGAAATGGGTGCTGGAGCTGCTGGACAAAGTAGGCCTGCCCACTAGCGCCATGGACCGCTTCCCCTTTGAGTTCAGCGGCGGCCAGCGCCAGCGCATCGGCATTGCGCGTGCGATCGCGCTTAAGCCGAAGCTGATTGTGTGCGACGAGCCGGTTTCCGCGCTGGATGTGTCCGTCCAAAGCCAGGTGCTGAACCTGCTGCTGGACCTCCAGCGTGACATGGGGCTGAGCTACCTGTTCATCGCGCATGGCCTCAGCGTGGTGAAGCACATGAGCGACCGCGTGGCGGTGATGTACCTGGGCAAGATCATGGAGCTGGCGCCTGCGGAGGAGCTTTACCACAATCCGCGCCACGCTTACACCAAGGCGCTGCTGGATGCCATTCCGGTGCCGGATCCGACGAAGCGCCGTGCGCGCAAACTGCTGCAGGGGGACGTGCCATCCCCGATCAACCCGCCGCCGGGCTGTGCCTTCGGGCACCGCATGAAACATCCCAAATGGGAGCAGAGCGTGGGCATGGACCTCACGCTCAAGGAGGTGTCCCCCGGGCATTTCGTGCAGCCTTGTCCCTGCTGCACGTAACGCCGGGCAGGCACATCAATGTGCCGTGGCCTTCTCCGCGCCGAGGCCCGTGTGGGCGCGGACTTTGAGCTCGGCAAACTTGGCCTCAGCCTCCGGGTCGCGGGCGGTGAGCAGCGTGCCCAGCCAAGCGGCCAGGAAGCCCAGCGGAATGCTCACGATGCCAGGGTTTTCCAGGGGGAAGATGGCGCCGGCTTTGCCAAACATGCCGTTCGGGCTCAGCAGAATCAGCACGATGGAGGCGATGAGGCCCACACTCAGACCTGCCACGGCGCCGGCGGTGTTGAAGCGCTTCCAGAACACGCTCAGCACGATCACAGGCAGATTGGCGCTGGCGGCCACGGCAAAGGCAAGTCCCACCAGGAAGGCCGCATTGACGCTGGGGCCAAGATAGATGGCGATGCCGATGCTGACCGCGCCCACGCAGAAGGCGGTGATGCGCGCCACGCGCACCTCGTCGCCAGGGCGGTGTTCCTTGCCGTGGTGGATCACATTGGTGTAGAAGTCATGGGCAAAGCTGGCGCTGGCGCTCATGGTCAGGCCGGCCACCACTGCCAGGATGGTGGCAAAGGCCACCGCGCTGATGAAGGCAAAGAACATCTCCCCGCCCAGATGCTGGGCCAGGATGGGCGCCACCATGTTGGTGTCCGGCTTGCCGTCGGCCGTGGTGATCAGCGCCTTTTCCAGAATGGTGGCCGCGCCAAAGCCGAAGAAGGTGGTCATGATGTAGAACAGGCCGATGATGGCCATGGCCCACACCACGCTGGAGCGTGCCGTCTTGGCATCTGGCACGGTGTAGAAGCGCACCAGGATGTGCGGCAGGCCTGCCGTGCCCAGGACCAGCCCCAGTCCCAGCGACACAAGGTCCAGCGGTCCCCAGGGGCCAGCCACGGCCACGCCGTATTTGAGGCCTGGCTCCAGCAGATTTTTGGGCGGCGCGCTGCCGGCATAGTCTGCTTGTGACACAGCGTTGAAGAACTTCGTGAAGCTGAAGTCATGGAACTTGAGAACCAGATAGCTGAGCAGCAGTGCGCCAGCCATCAGCAGCAGCGCCTTGATGATCTGCACCCACGTGGTGGCCAGCATGCCGCCAAACACCACGTACACCAGCATGAGAATGCCCACGCCGATCACCGCCGGGGCAAAGTCCAGCCCGATCAGG
>CAZPSQ010000053.1:0-28796 GCA_964588755.1 uncultured Prosthecobacter sp.
GGCGGCGATGAGCGTGTCCAAACGTGTGGCGGAGGAGCTGAACGTGCCGTGGGGGCGCGAGGTGGGGTGCAAGATGCGCTTCAACGACGACACAAGCCGGGAGACGCGGGTGAAGTTCATGACGGACGGCATCCTGCTGGCGGAGATCCAGAGTGATCCGATGCTGCGGGCGTATTCCGTGCTCATTCTGGACGAGGCGCATGAGCGGTCGCTGAACATTGATTTCCTGCTGGGGTATCTGGTGGGGCTGCTGCAAAAGCGGCCGGACCTGAAGCTGCTGGTGACTTCCGCAACGATCGACACAGAGGCTTTCTCAAAGGCGTTCGGTGGGGCGCCGATCATTGAGGTGTCGGGGCGGTTGTATCCGGTGGACATCCGGTATCTGCCGCTGTCGGACGGCGACGAGGAGCATGGGTTCATCGATGGTGCTGTGGCGGCGGTGGAGGATGCGCTGGTGGAGACGGATGATGGCGATGTCCTCGTCTTCATGCCGACGGAGCGGGACATTCGTGACACACGTGATGTTTTGGATGGACGGCTGGGCAATGGCTTCGAGGTGCTGGGGCTGTATGGCCGCATGCCGGCGGCGGAGCAGCAGCGGATTTTCCAGCCGGGGAGAAAACGACGTGTGGTGATCGCCACGAACGTGGCGGAGACGTCCATCACGATCCCGCGCATTCGCTATGTGGTGGACACCGGGCTGGCGCGCATGAGCCGATACAATCCACGCACGCGGACGAAGCGGCTGCCGGTGGAGGCGGTGTCGCAAAGCAGCGCGAACCAGCGCGCAGGACGTGCGGGCCGCGTGCAGGACGGCATCTGCATCCGCCTGTATTCGCAGGAGGATTTTGAGAAGCGGGACAAGTTCACCATGCCGGAGATCCAGCGGGCGAACCTGGCGGAGGTGATCCTGCGCATGAAGGCCTTCAAGCTGGGAGAGATCGAGGAGTTTCCGTTCATCAATCCACCGGTGAGCGCGGCGATCCGCGCCGGCTATGATCTGCTGCATGAGCTGGGATCGCTGAATGACACGCATGAGCTGACGCCCCTTGGCCGTGAGCTGGCAAAGCTGCCGCTGGACCCCACGCTGGGCCGCATGCTGCTGCAGGCGCGCACGGAAAAGGCGCTGCCGGAGATGCTGATCATCGCGGCGGGACTGAGCGTGCCGGACCCACGCGAGCGGCCGGAGGAAAAACGGGAACTGGCGAATGCGGCGCACAAGGCCTTTGCCGCGCCGGATTCGGACTTCATGTCGCTGCTGAAGATCTGGGATGGCGCACCGGAGGCAACGGGCAACTCGCGCAATGCGCTGCGGAAGTACTGCAAGGGCAGCTTCCTCTCCTTCACCCGCATGCAGGAGTGGCGGGACATCTGGAAACAGCTCTGCGACTCCTTCAGCAATGACCTGCGAACACCCACACCTCCTGCGGGCGACGATGCCATTCATCGCTGCATCCTGGCGGCGCAGCTCGGGCACATCGCCCTCAAGGAGGAGCGCAATCTGTACAAGGCGGCGGGGAACCGGCTGGTGACGGTGTTTCCTGGCTCGAACCTGTATGAGCGACGGGAGAAAAACTCGAAGCCCAGACCAGGGCAGGGACCAGACAAGAGCAAACAGCCCGCATGGATCGTGGCGGGGGAGATTGTGCAGACCTCGCAGCTCTTTGCACGCACGCTGGCGAAGGTTCAGCCGGACTGGATCGCGGAACTGGGAGCGCATTTGTGCCAGTTCAAATACAGCGAGCCACACTGGAATCTCAAATCAGGGCGCGTGCTGGTGACGCAGCGGGTGTTCATTCACGGGCTGGAGGTGAAGCGCCAGCACATTGACTTCCTGAAGGTGGACGCGGTGGCGGCCACGCACATGTTCATCCGCGCGGCGTTGGTGGAGAATCAGGATGCGCCGATAACGCTCCGCTTCTACGCGCACAACAACACCGTGCGGCAGCGGATTGAAACGATGCTGACGCGTGTGCGCAGCAATCGCGTGTATGCCGTGGAGGAACGCCTCTTCCGCTGGTATGACGCGCGGCTGAAAAATGTCTCGTCCATCCACGATCTGAACCGCGTGGTGAAGCAGCAAATGGAAGAGGACCCCGCATTCCTCTGCGCCACGGAGGAGGATCTGACCGCGGGCGAAGACTTTGAGTGCGACCTGCTGCAGTTCCCCGATCAGGTGGCACTGGCCAACACGGCGCTGCCCGTGACCTACAACTACAAGCCGGGTGAGGAAAACGATGGCGTGACGGTGCAGGTGCCACTGCAACTGGCGGGCCACCTGACCAGCGGCCAGGTGCAGTGGATGGTGCCGGGGATGCGAGAAGAGATTGCCACCGCGCTGCTGCGCGCGCTGCCCAAGGTGATGCGGCGTGAGCTGATGCCCATCGAGCCGAAGGGACGGGAGATCGCGAAGGAGTTTGACCCAGCGCGTGAGGAGTTTTTCACAGCGCTGGCCGCGCATGTCACGCGACGTTACCGCATCATGGTGAAGCCGGAGGACTGGCCACCGCACAGCCTGCCCGCGCACCTGCAGCCGCGCGTGGAGGTGCTGGACCCGAAGAAGAACACGGTGATGACCGCCGGCCGCGATCTGGCTGCCATCCGCTCCGAGGTGGAGAAGCAGCAGCACCTCAATTCCAACGCCTGGGAGAAAACGCTGCCACGCGTGGAGCGTTTCGCGCTGAAGTCGTGGAGCTTTGGCGACCTGCCGGAAAGCATCGTGGTGGAGCACATCGGCACCGCGCCCGTGCTCGGCTACCTGGGTCTCGTCCTGCGAGAGAAGGAGGGCGAGGTGGACGTGCGCATGTTCCGCACGCCGCAGGAGGCCGCGCGCGGCACACCTGCCGCCGTTCGTCGCCTGGGTGAGAATGTGGTGGGCAAGGACATCGCCTGGCTGTGGAAGGAGCTGCGCTCCATCGGCGGCAACGCCATGGCAAAGCCACAGCAGCCTGCGTCATTTCATGCGGCGCTCACTCAGCTCAGCACCGCGACTGTGGCCGCGCCACGCGGCAGCGCGGATGAGCTGCAAAAGCATGCGCACGATCACATTCTTTCCCATCTGCTGCGTCTGCAGCCGATTTTTCCGCTGACGGAGAAGCGCTTCTTTGAAGTGTGCGAGAAGTTTCGCAAGGACCTGCCTGCGGTGACGCATCGTGTGAAGACGCTGTTCACCCAGATTCATGATGCACGCTCCAAACTGCTGGCGCTGCCGAAGAGGTATCCGGGGCTGGAGGCGGATCTGGCACGGCTGATTCCGACTGACCTGCTGGCGAGGACGCCGCATGAGCAGCTGATGCACCTGCCGCGTTATTTGAAGGCGATGCAGATCCGCAATGAACGCTGGATGAACAATGCGCCGAAGGACGCGGACAAGGCGGGGCTGATTGGTGACTATGCGGGATGGGAAAACCATGTGGCGAAGGCCGACCATGAGATTTTCCGCTGGCTGCTGGAGGAGTATCGCGTGCAGGTGTTCGCGCAGGAGCTGGGGACAGCGCAGCCGGTGAGTGTCAAGAGGCTGGAGGCGATGTGGGTGTAGCGATGCTGCTCACCTGCCATGAGGGCGGACTTCCTTGCACCGACGGTCATAGGTCCTTACCTCGCCATCATCCGCGACTGTAAAGTTGCCGCCGGAGACGCTGCGGACGGTGACGCCGATGGCGCTAAGGCTGCCGAGACGGTCGCAGTCCTGGTCGTAGGTGCGGATCCAGCCGCCCTCGATGGTGACGAAGAAGTCGGAGGTGTGTCCGGCCAGCTCCACGCGGGTGTTCGGCATGCGGGAGACGCACTCGCTCTTTTCGTCATAGACGCGGATCTGTGACTCTTTGTTTTCGACGTTGGAGATGGCCATGGGCATGCATACCTGGGCGCATCTGGATCAGACAGAGAAAAGATTGTGATCTTTTGACAGAGACCGGCGTTTGGTGTGCATGAGGTTTTTCCCGACTTTCACGGCGTTTTCCGTCCTGTTTTTTCCCGTTGGCCTGCTGGCGGCTCCGGCTTTGATTTTGCATCACGGAAAGGTGATCACCGTGGACAAAAATTTCCGCATTGCGGAGGCGGTGGCGGTGGATGACAACGGACGAATCGAGGCGGTGGGGGGCAATGAGCAGGTGCTGAAGCTGGCGGACAAAAACACGCAGGTGCTGGACCTCGGCGGACGGGCGCTGCTCCCCGGGCTGATGGACTCGCACGTGCATCCTGGGTCGGCGGCGATGACGGAGTTTGACCATGAGATTCCCACGATGGAGAACATCGACGACGTGCTGGCCTACGTGGCAGGGCGGGTGAAGGTGTCGAAGCCGGGAGATTTGGTGCTGGTGCGGCAGGTGTTCATCACGCGGCTGGAGGAGAAGCGCTATCCCACGCGGGCGGAGCTGGACCGTGTGGCGCCGGAGAATCCGGTGGTGTTTTCCACGGGGCCGGACTCGATGCTGAACAGTCTGGCGCTGAAGCTGGGCGGCTACTCGCGCGACTTCAAGGTGAAGGAAGGCAGCGCCGGAAGAATGGAGGTGGATGCGGATGGCGAGCCGACGGGGCTGCTGCGCAGCCTGGGGAGCAATGTGAAGACACCGACGGCGAACAAGCCCGCCACACCTGATGACGCCCACAGGCGCACGGTGGAGCTGTTCAAGGACTACAACGCGGTGGGCCTGACGACGGTGGCGGACAGGGATTCGAGCTTCAAACAGATCGAGCTGTATCAAAAGATTCGGACGAAGGGCGAGCTGACGGTGCGCATGCGCCCGTCCCCCGGCATTCCCAGCATGAGCCTGTGGCCGGCGTGCGAGAAGGCGATTGAGGAGGTGATCGCGCATCCGCTGACAAAGCCGGACCCCATGCTGCAGATCATTGGCACGAAGGTGTATCTGGACGGGGGCATGCTGACGGGCAGCGCGCTGATGATTGATCCGTGGGGTGTCAGCGAGGCCTATGGCATCAGCGATCCGGAGTATCGGGGCGTGCAGAAGATCACGCCGGAAAGGCTGAAGCAGCTGGTGGAGAAAGTCACGGCGGCGGGGCTGCAATTCACGGCGCACAGCGTGGGGGATGCGGCGGTGAGGCTGCTGGTGGACACGTATGAGGCGGTGGACGCGGAGAAGCCGGGGAGCATCCGCGCGGCGCGCAGCAGCGTGACGCACTGCAACTTCATGCATCCGGACTCCATCACCAAGGCGGCGAAGCTGGGGGTGTGCGTGGATTTGCAGCCGGTCTGGCTGAACCTGGACGGGCGGACGCTGACGCAGCATTTTGGGGAGGAGCGGATGGCGCGCTTTCAGCCGCTGCGGGCGTGTTTTGACCAGAAGCTGATTGTGGGAGGGGGCAGCGACCACATGCAGAAGATTGGCTCGTTCCGGAGCATCAATGCTTACAATCCGTGGCTGGGGATGTGGACGGCGATCACGCGGAAGGCGCGGAAGCTGGAGAGGCCGGTGCATGTGGAGAACGGGCTGACGCGGGAGGAGGCAGTGCGGCTGTACACGATGAACAACGCCTACCTGCTGAAATGTGAGAAGGACACGGGCAGCCTGGAGAAGGGCAAGCTGGCGGACATGATCCTGGTGGATCGTGATCCGCTCACCTGCCCGATCGATGACCTGGTGAACACGCAGGTGCTGAAGACGTGGCTGGGGGGAGAGGTGGTACATGAGGTGAGGAGGCGGTAAATTATTTCCCCTCATACTCCCTCGGCACTTTTGGGACATCATTGGGCTTGATTAATGCAATAATGTTGCATTAATTGAAGAATGACCCCATCTCCTCCCCTTCCCGTCACGGTGCTTTCCGGTTTTCTCGGCGCAGGCAAGACGACGCTGCTGAACCATATTTTGCGGAACCGGGATGGGCGGCGTGTTGCCTTGATTGTGAACGACATGAGCGAGGTGAATGTGGATGCCAGCTTGGTAAGGGCCGGGGATGCGGCGCTGAGCCGGACGGAGGAGAAAATGGTGGAGATGAGCAATGGCTGCATCTGCTGCACCCTGCGGGAGGACCTGCTGCAAGAAGTGACGAAGCTGGCGGAGGAGGGGCGTTTCGATGCGCTGGTGATCGAGTCCACCGGGGTGTCGGAGCCGATGCCAGTGGCGGAGACTTTCACGTTCAAGGACGCGTCCGGCAGGAGTTTGAATGACATCGCGGCGCTGGACACGCTGGTGACAGTGGTGGATGCCGGGAATTTTCTGAATGACTACCATTCGACGGAGCATCTGAAGGACCGGGGGCAAGGCGTCGGGGATGGGGACGAGCGCACGCTGGCGCATCTGCTGACGGACCAGATCGAGTTTGCCAATGTCATCCTGATCAACAAAACGGATGCTGCGAGCCCGGGGGAGGTGGACGAAATTCGAGGGATCATTCATGCGCTGAACCCGAAGGCGCAGGTGAGGCTGACGGAGCAGGGCCGGGTGCCGCTGGAGCAGGTGCTGGTAACGGGGCTTTTCCGCATGAGCGAGGCGGAGGAGAGCGAGGGCTGGCTGGACTCCCTGCAACAGCACACGCCTGAGACGGAGGAGTATGGGATCAGCAGCTTTGTTTATCGTGCGCGGCGGCCGTTCCACCCTGCCCGCTTTTTGAAGCTGCTACAGGGGCGGTGGCCGGGCGTGGTGCGGGCGAAGGGGATGTTTTGGCTGGCGACGCGGATGGAACTGGCGGGCTATCTTTCCCAGGCGGGTGTGCTGCGGGACACGCGTGCGTTTGGCTTTTTCTGGAGCGCGGTGCCGGAGCCTGAGTGGCCGCAGGATGAGGAAACGCTGAATGAGATCCGGAGCCATCTGGAAGGGGCTTATGGTGATCGCAGGCAGGAAATCGTGGTGATTGGACGCCAGATGGACCAGGACGGCCTGCGCGCGCAGTTTGACGCGGCGCTGCTGACCGAGGCGGAGTTTCGCCAGGGGCCGGAGGCCTGGCAGACGCTGGAGGACCCTTTTCCGCAGTGGGAACCGGCCGACAAATGATGCTGTCGCACATCGCACAGACAACGTCGCTCATCGCTTGTGCGTGGTGCTTGCGCTCAGGCCTGGGTCTGGTTCATTGAACGCCCCCACCATGCGCCTGAACCACGACATCCACCTTGGCTACTGCACGAACATTCACCGCGGAGAGACGTGGGAGGAAACCTGGAGCGGGCTGAAAAACTACACGCTGAGGGTGAAGGACCGGGTGAGCGGAGGCAAGCCGTATGGCATTGGCCTGCGCCTGGGCGCTCATGCGGCACAGGAGCTGAGCGCGCCGGGGAAGCTGGAGGAGTTCAAGGGGTGGCTGGAGGCGAACAACTGCTATGTCTTCACGATCAATGGCTTTCCGTACGGGTCCTTCCACGGCACGCGGGTGAAGGAGCATGTGTTTCAGCCGGACTGGAGCAAGCCGGAGCGGCTGGAGTACACGAAGCAGTTGTTCGACATCCTGGGCCAGCTGCTGCCCGCAGGGGTGAGCGGCAGTGTGAGCACGCTGCCGGGGTCGCACAAGACCTTCGGCACCACGGCGGAGGAGCTGGGGGCGATTTTCACCCATCTGCGGCTGTGCCGTGAGCACATCGAAAAGGTGGCGGAAAAGACGGGGCATGACCTGCACCTGGGGATGGAGCCGGAGCCGCTGGGGCTGTTTGAGACGAGCGGTGAGGCGCTGAAGTTTTTCGGGCTGTATTTTGACCAGAACCCGCAGGACCGGGACTTTTTCAAGTTTGTGGGGCTGAACTACGACACGTGCCATCTGGCGGTGGAGTTTGAGGAGGCGAAGACGGCGCTGGACCGGCTGACCGGGGCGGGCATCCGCATCAGCAAGCTGCACTTCAGCTCGGCGCTGAAGCTGCAACCGACGGCGGAGAACCTTGCGAAACTGCGGGGCTTTGATGAGCCGGTGTATTTCCACCAAGTCATCGCCAGCTATGGCGCGGAGGAGCCGCTGCGCCGGTTCAAGGACCTGCCGGACGCGCTGGAGTTTGCGCAGGTGAATCCGGGCGGTCTGGGGGAGGAATGGCGGGTGCATTTCCACATCCCGCTGCATGCGCAGCCGGGGGAGGGCTTTGACGGCACGGGGGACCACATCATCGGGGCGATGGACTGGCTGGCGGCGAACCCGACGAAGTGCCAGAACATTGAGATGGAGACCTACACCTGGGAGGTGCTGCCGCAGGACCTGCGCAGTGGCGACGTGGTGGACCAACTGGTGCGGGAGTATGAATGGACGCTGGGAGAGATGCGGGCACGAAAGCTGGCCTGATTTCCGGACGTTGTAAGGGCGCACCTTTTCCACGCCCATGAACCGCGCCAACATCACCCGCCGCCACTTCTTCCAGGACTGCGGGGTGGGCACGGGCAAGATTGCCCTGGCCTCCCTGCTGGCGGAGTCCGCGCTGGGGGCTGAGAAGAGCCCGAATGTGGCGGCACCGACGCATTTCAAGCCGAAGGCGAAGGCGGTGATCCACCTGTTCATGGCGGGCGCGCCGTCGCAGCTGGAGATGTTCGACCACAAGCCGATGCTGACGAAGTATGAGGGCAAGCCGCTGCCGCCGTCGATCATTGGCGGGCAGCGGTATGCGTTCATCCGGCCGGACGCGGCGGTGCTGGGGCCGCAGTACCGATTTGCAAGGCATGGGCAATGTGGCGCGGAGCTTTCCGAGATGCTGCCGCACCTGGCCACCGTGGTGGATGACATCGCGATTGTGAAGTCCTGCCGGACGACGCAGTTCAACCACGCGCCGGCGCAGATTTTCATGAACACCGGTTTTTCGCAGCCGGGACGGCCGAGCATGGGGTCATGGATCACCTACGGGCTGGGGGCGGAGACGAATGACCTGCCTTCGTTTGTGGTGATGAGCACCGGCAGCGGGATCAGCGGCGGGGCGGCGTGCTGGAGCAGCGGGTTTCTGCCGAGCATTTATTCCGGCACGCGCTTCCGCAACACGGGGGACCCGATCCTGAATGTGAGCACGCCGCAGGGCATCGAGGCCGGGACACAGCGCGACACGATCGACCTGATCAACGCGATGAACCACCGCCGCCTGCAACTGGATGGGGACGGGGAGACGGCAACGCGGATCGCCAACTATGAGATGGCGTACCGGCTGCAAAGCTCCGCGCCGGACCTGATGGACCTGACGAAGGAGGACAAGGCCACGCTGGAGATGTATGGCTGTGATCCGAAGGCGCCGTCCTTTGCGCGGGCGTGCCTGCTGGCGCGGCGGATGGTGGAGCGCGGGGTGCGCTTCATCAACATCTACAATGAAGGCTGGGACGCGCACAGCAATGTGGCGGGCAATGTGAAGAACAACTGCGCGAACACAGACCGCGCGAGCGCGGCCCTGATCAAGGACCTGAAACAGCGCGGGCTGCTGGACAGCACGCTTGTGGTGTGGGGCGGCGAGTTTGGCCGGACGCCGATGGTGGAGGCCAGCGTGTCCCTGGGCCGGAGCATGGGCCGCGACCATCACCCGCAGGCGTTCACGATGTGGATGGCGGGCGGCGGCATCAAGGGCGGGGTGACGATGGGCGCCACGGACGAGATGGGTTTCAACATTGTGGAGGACGAGGTGCATGTGCCCGACCTGCAGGCGACGATTCTGCACTGCCTGGGGATCGACCATGAGCGGCTGACGTTCCGCAACGCGGGGCTGGACTTCAAGCTGACGGGGGTGGAGCCTTGCAAGGTGGTGGGGAAGATTTTGGCGTAGGGTGGAGGGAGGCGAGGGCTGGAGGGACAGGGATGTTCGGTGGCCGTTTTGGCAGGATTGACAAGATTAACAGAATTTGCTCTTTGGGGGGCTGAGGTCAGTGGGGGGTTGCCGTGGCATTTTGGCGTGCTCCATTCTCTGATGATTACCGCCACCATCGTTCAAGGCCACCGCGTGGCGTCCGGCATGAATGGGAATCCGCGTTTTCCGGGTGGGACGCTGCGGATGCAACTGCCGTTTTTTCAGGGGCTGGGGCTGGACCTGGGCGGGTTCCACCTGGGGACGCTGAATGTGAGTGTGGCACCGCTGTGCCACCGGGTGTTGAAGGCGAGGCACACGTTTCGTGCGGTGAAGTGGCATCCGGTGGAGCCGGCGGAGGATTTTTCGTTTTTTGATGTGAGGGTGCATCCGGCGCAGGGTGGCTCTGTGCGAGGCTGGATCTATTATCCGCACCCGGAGACGAAGCCTGAGCATTTTCAGCAGCCGGATGTGCTGGAGCTGCTGCTGCCGTGGACGGAGGGGCTGGGGTATGGGCAGAGGATGCGGCTTGAAGTGCCGGAAGAACAGATGACCTTTGAACACGGCTGACACGGCAAAGACCAAGACCGGCCCTGCCTTTCGGCTCGCAAGGGACGGGATCGTGTGCTTCAAAGCCGCCGTCACCGCCGTTTTGAAGCCCCCTGCCAGTCCATGCCCGCCGCCGCCGCCGTCATCACGAACATTTCCTGCTACCAGTTTGCCACGCTCACGGGGCTGAAGGAGCTGCGGGCGCGGCTGCTGGCGGTGTGCAAGGAGCGCGGGCTGAAGGGGACGATTTTGCTGAGCCCGGAGGGGATCAACATGTTCCTGGCAGGCGCGCGGGAGCATATCGATGCGCTGGTGGATGGGCTGCGGGGCATTCCCGGTCTGGAGGGCCTGAAGCCGAAGTACAGTGAGAGTGCGGAACAGCCTTTCCGGCGCATGCTGGTGCGGCTGAAGAAGGAGATCATCGCCTTTGGGGTGGAGGGGATCGAACCGGCGAAGCACACCTCTCCGCGGTTGGAAGCCAGGGAGCTGAAGCAGTGGCTGGATGAGGGGCGGCCGGTGATCCTGTATGACACGCGGAACGACTATGAGGTGAAGCTGGGCACGTTCAAAGGCGCTGTGGTGGCGGGGATCGACCATTTCCGCGACTTCCCCGCCGCGGTGGCGAAGCTGCCGCCGGAGATGAAGAAGGCGCCTGTGGTGACGTTCTGCACCGGGGGCATCCGCTGTGAGAAGGCAGCGCCGTTCATGGAGCGGGAGGGGTTTGAGCAGATCTGGCAGCTTGAGGGTGGCATCCTCAAATATTTTGAGGAATGCGGGGGGGCGCACTATGAGGGCGAGTGCTTTGTGTTTGACCAGCGGGTGGGGGTGGACCCGGCGCTGGCGGAGACGGAGTCCGCCCAATGCTTTGTGTGCCAGACGCCGCTGAACGCGGAGGACCAGGCGGATGCGCGCCATGTGGCGCATGTGTCGTGCCCGTACTGCTTCAAGACGACCGAGCAGCAGCAGCGCGAGGGCCTGGAACTGCGGCATGAGGCGATCCGCCGGGCGGCGACGCCGCTGCCGGGGAGCGTGCCGTATGACCATGAACGCCCGGTGCATGTGCCGGCGGCGTGTGACCACCAGACTGTGCTGGACGTGCTGTGCCATGTGATGCCGCACATCGGCCGCGAGGTGTGGCTGGGCGCGGCGGAGGCGGGGCGGCTGACGGACAAGCAAGGGCGGCCGGTGGCGGCGGACCATGTGGTGCGGGCGGGGGAGCACTACATCCACCACACACCGGCGCAGTGCGAGCCGGAGGTGAATGCGGACATCCGTGTGCTGTTTGAGGACGAGGCCCTGCTGGTGCTGAACAAGCCCGCGCCGCTGCCGATGCATGTGGGCGGGCGGTTCAACCGGAACACGCTGCAGTTCATGCTGGACGCGGTGTGGCACCCGCTGCGGCCGCGCACGGCGCACCGCCTGGACGCGAACACGACGGGTGTTGTGGTGCTGTGCAAGACGCGGCACTTTGCCAGCCTGGTGCAGCCGCAGTTTGAGCGGGGAGAGATCGAGAAAGTGTACCTGGCCCGTGTGCAAGGGCACCCGCCGCAGGATGCCTTTGTGTGTGACGCGCCGGTGAGCGCGGAGGCGGGAAAGCTGGGCGGACGCAGGGTGGATGAGGCCGGGCTGGAGGCGAGGACCGAATTCCACGTGATGAAACGTGACGCCGACGGAACAGCGCTGCTGGAGGCGCGCCCGATCACGGGCCGCACGAACCAGATCCGCATCCACCTGTGGCATCTGGGATTCCCGATTGTGGGAGATGCGGCGTATCTGGCCGGGGGACAGGTGGGCGAGACGCAGACGCTGGCGGTGGCTGATCCGCCGCTGTGCCTGCATGCGTGGAAGATCACCTTCACGCATCCGCTGAGCAAGGAACGGGTGATGCATGAGGCGGAACCCCCAGCGTGGGCGGCGGCATGAAAGGAACCCTGGCAGACCCCCGGCACCGCGAGGCGCTGCGCACGCTGTACCGCAGCACGCTGCTGCATGATGTGATGCCGTTCTGGCTGAGGCATGGGATGGACCGGGAGCATGACGGGATCATCACGTCTCTGGACCGGGACGGATCGATCCTGGACACGGACAAGAGCATCTGGTTTCAGGGGCGGGCGGGGTGGATGTTTGCCACGCTGTTCAACACGGTGGAGGCGCACCGGGAGTGGTTCGACGCGGCGGGGTCGTGCATGGCGTTTCTGGACGCGCATGGGTATGCGACGGACGGGAAGCTGTTTTTCACGGTGACGCGGGAGGGGAGGCCGCTGCGGATGCGGCGGTATGTGTTCAGCGAGGCGTTTGCGGCGGTCGCCCATGCGGCGTATGCGAAGGCGACGGGGGACATGAGCCATGCGGAGAAGGCGAAGAGGGACTTTGCGACGTACCTGAAGCACAGCTTTGAGCCGGGGATGATGCAGCCGAAGATCGAGCCGAACACGCGGCCGCAGATGGGGATCGGGGCGCTGATGATCGGCATCGTGACGGCGCAGGAGCTGCGGCTGAACCTGGGGGATGTGGCGATCTCCGGCCGGACCTGCTCGGCATGGGCGGACCGGTTCATTTTGGAGGTGCAGCAGTTTTTCTTCAAGCCGGAGCTGGGGGCGCTGATGGAGGTGGTGGCGCCCGACGGGGCGATCATCGACCACTTTGACGGGCGGACGCTGAACCCGGGACATGCGCTGGAGTGCGCGTGGTTCATCCTGCACGAGGGGCGGCTGCGGGGCGAGCAGAGCTACATCCGCCTGGGGCTGGAAATCCTGGACTGCATGTGGGAGCGGGGATGGGACAAGGAGCGCGGCGGTGTCTTTTACTTCCGGGATGTGCATGGGAAGCCGGTGCAGGAGTACTGGCATGACATGAAATTCTGGTGGCCGCACAATGAGGCGATCATTGCCACGCTGCTGGCGTGGAAGGTGACGGGGGAGGAGAAGTATGCGCGGTGGCACCAGGAGGCGCATGACTGGAGCTTTGCGCACTTCCCCGACGCGCAGCATGGGGAGTGGTATGGCTACCTGCACCGGGACGGCACGCCGTCGGTGACGCTGAAGGGGAACCTGTGGAAGGGGCCGTTCCACCTGCCGCGGATGCTGTGGTACTGCGCCCAAATTCTGGGCGAGGAGAACGAGACTGGGAAAAAACCGTAACAAAAATCTAAGAGCGGGGTTGAGTGGGAAAGCAGTTCCCGCTAGCATTTATTCACTTTTCCATGGCCATCTCCATCGACGACATCCTGCAGGCAGCCGAAGAACATCAGGCGAGTGACATTTTCCTCCAGGAGGGCGAGGTGCCGCGAATGAAGATCAATGAGCAGCTGATGATCTTTGGCGACGAGCCGCTGCTGCTGCCGAACATGGCCGGACTGTGGCAGTCGTGCGGAGGGGACACGCTGCAGGACACGGACGTGGACACGGGGATGGTGTCGCGCAGCGGGATCCGCTTCCGTGTGAACCTGCACAAGGTGCTGGGGAGGCTGGCGGCGACGCTGCGACGCATCCGCACGGACATGCCGAACCTGGGCAAGCTGGGGGCGCCGGAGTGGCTGCTGACCCGGTGGGGCCTGCAGGAGCACGGGATGGTGCTGGTGACGGGATCGACCGGACAGGGCAAGTCCACCACGCTGGCGGGCCTGCTGCACTGGATGAACACGAACGTGGCGCGGCACATCGTGACGATCGAGGACCCGGTGGAGTACATCTTCACCAACAACCGGAGCATGTTCACGCAGCGCGAGGTGGGGCGCGACACGCCGAGCTTCACGCGAGGGCTGCGAGCCTCCATGCGACAGGCGCCGGACGTGATCTTTGTGGGGGAAATCCGCGACCACGACACGGCCTTCACCGCGCTGCAGGCGTGTGAGACGGGGCATCTGGTGATCGCCTCCATGCACTCCGCGACGGTGGCGGACACGATGGAGCGCTTTGTGAACCTGTTCCCTGCGGACCAGGTGGGGATCGGCCTGCACCTGCTGTCACACCAACTGCTGGGCGTGCTGTGCCAGAAGCTGGTGGCGGATGTGAATGGCAACCTGACGCTGCTGGTGGAGCACCTGCAGAACGGGGGCGCGGTGCGCGACTGGATAGCCCGGCGCGCGGTGTCGGACATCGCAGACTACATGACACGCGCGGGCGACCCGAACTGCCAGACGTTTTTGAAGTCCATCGTCACCGCGTACGAGGCAGGGGTGATCGACGAGCCGACGGCGATCGCGGCGGCGGGGAACGAGGCCGAGTTCCGCCGTGCGGCGCGTGGGATCTCTTGAGGGGGAAGTTGGCGGTGGTTTGCAATTGTTTGCCATCGTTTCCAACCCCCGAGCCCGCTGGCGCCAACTTATCCTATGTTCTGGAGACAACTGTAAATCACTGCAACAAACGCAAACCTTTCACTGCCCATGCGCACCCACGACCTTATCGAATATCTTTTCATGGTGATCGAGAATGCCGGTTCCGACCTTCACCTGAGCGTGAACGCGCCGCCGATGGGGCGGCTGAACGGTGTGCTGCAGCCGATCACGGACGAGATTCTGGACATTGTGGACCTGCGGGAGCTGGTCTTTGGGGTGCTGAAGGAGAACCAGCGGGCGGAGCTGGAGCAGAAGTGGGAGCTGGACTTTGCGATCCAGGTGGAGAACCTGGGCCGCTTCCGCGGCAACGCGTGCTATGTGCTGGGGCGGATTGAGGCGTCGTTCCGCTACATCCCGGCGACGATCGCGGACCTGCGGGACCTGGGCCACGGGCCGACGGTGGAAAACTTTGCGCAACTGAGGGACGGGCTGATCCTGGTGACGGGCACGAGCAACTCTGGCAAGACGACGACGCTGGCGTCGCTGACGCAGCACATCGCCCGCCACAAGCAGGCGAACATTGTGAGCATTGAGGACCCGATCGAGTACCTCTTTTCCCATGAGCGCAGCCTGGTGCGGCAGCGGCAGGTGGGGGCGGACACGCACAGCTTTGCGGCGGCGATCAAGAGCGCGCTGCGGCAGGACGCGGATGTGATCGTGGTGAGCGAGCTGCGCGACCTGGAGACGATGCGGACGGCGCTGACGGCGGCGGAGACGGGGCATCTGGTGATCAGCACGCTGCACACGCATGACGCGCCGAGCACGGTGCTGCGCATCCTGGACGCTTTCCCGGATGAGCAGCAGGACTTTGCGGCGTCCCAGCTTGCGGGGTCGCTGCGGGGTGTGATCTGCCAGTCCCTGATTGTGAGGCACGACCAGGCAGGGCGTGTGATGGCGTCCGAGGTGATGGTGTGCAACCAGGGGATTTCCTCCAGCATCCGGCAGCGGCGGCTGGCGCAGCTGGGGAACCTGATCCAGATCGGCGGGCCGGACGGGATGCACACGATCGATGACAGCCTGCTGCACCTGACGCAGCACGGTTTCATCACGGTGGATGAGGCGATCACCCGTGCGCGGGACCCTGAGTTTGTGAAGGTGGGCTTTCAAAAGATTCTGCGGGAGCGGGCGGCGCAGGGACGGTGAGCCCCGGGGAGGTGGGAGCGGGGCGGGGGCGGCTCCATAAATGGGCGGTGTTTTAATCTTTTCTTGCCAGACGACCCGGCGGCGCTCTAAAACGGCCGGCGTCTGTTCACCCCTGCCCCGACTTCATGAGCATTCTCTCCCGCGAAGCGACCGTCGCCCCGCCAGGATTCAACCGCTGGCTGGTGCCGCCAGCGGCGGTGGCGGTGCATATGTGCATCGGGCAGGTGTATGCCTTTAATGTCTTCAATGTGCCGCTGACACAGGCGGGGGCGGGCTGGACGATCCCGCAGGTGGGCTGGATTTACTCCATCGCGCTGTTCATGCTGGGCATCTCGGCGGCGGTGTTTGGGAAATGGGTGGAGCGCAGCGGTCCGCGCAAGACGATGCTGGCGAGCTGCCTGTGCTTTTGCGGGGGGCTGGTGCTGACGGCGCTGGGGGTGAAGCTGAAGCTGCTGTGGCTGCTGTACCTGGGCTACGGCTTCACGGGGGGGATCGGCCTGGGGCTGGGCTACATCGCGCCGGTGTCCACCTTGATGAAGTGGTTCCCGGACCGCCCTGGGATGGCGACGGGGATGGCGATCATGGGTTTTGGGGGCGGGGCGATGATCGGCGCGCCGCTGGGGGTGAAGCTGATGGAGCACTTCAAGGCCTCCGCCAGCAGCGGTGTGGCGGAGGCCTTCCTGGTGATGGCGGGGCTGTATGCTGTCTCGATGCTGTTCGGGGCGTGCATTGTGCGGGTGCCTGCGGCGGGATGGAAGCCGGAGGGCTGGGAGCCGAAGGAGCATGCGAGGCCGATGACGACGAACGCGCATGTCTCTGTGGATGTGGCGTGGAAGACGCCGCAGTTCTGGCTGCTGTGGGTGGTGCTGTGCATGAACGTGAGCGCGGGGATCGGCATCCTGGGGCAGGCATCGAAGATGTGCACGGACATGTTCGGCGTGAGTGTGGCGGTGGGCGGCGGCTTTGCGGGGCTGCTGAGCATCTTTAACATGGGCGGCCGTTTTCTGTGGTCGTCCACGTCAGACATCACCGGCCGCAAGACGGTGTACTGCATTTACTTCATCCTGGGCGCGGTGCTGTACTGCCTGGTGCCGTACACGCAGAAGACCGGCAGCCAGTCGCTGTTTGTGGTGGTCACGGCGATCATCATCAGCATGTATGGCGGCAGCTTTGCCACGATCCCGGCGTATTTGAAGGACATGTTTGGCACGTACCAAGTGGGGGCGATCCATGGGAGGCTGATCACGGCGTGGTCGATCGCGGCGGTGGTGGGGCCGAGCCTGATCAATTATATTTCCACGGCGAACATTGAGGCGGGGATGCCGAAGACGCAGGCGTACAACTCCACGATGTATTTCATGGCGTGCCTGCTGATCGTCGGCCTCGTTGCGAACCTGCTGGTGCGCCCGGTCGCCACGAAGCACCACATGAAGGAGAACACGCCAGCCTGATCTTTCCGATGAAAACGATGCTGCTTATCATTGCCTGGACATGGGTCGCGGTGCCGCTGGGGTGGGGTGTTTACCAGTCGGTGGAGAAGTCGAGGCCGTTGTTTGGCCTGATGGCGCCGGAGAAGAGGTGAGGAGGGGGGCAAAATCCGCGCGATTTCCCCTCGAATGTGGGCCGGGGATGGCTTTGATGGGCGGACATGCTTTCGAACGCCACTCTCTTCCTCGCCCGCCGCTATCTGCGCGCGGGTCGTTCGTTTGTCTCGGTGATCACGATTGTGTCGATCCTGGGGGTGGCGGTGGGTGTGCTGATGATGATCGTGGTGAGCTCGGTGATGAAGGGATTTGAGGAGGAGTTCCGGAAGGTGCTGATTGGATCTGAGCCGCATGTGCTGCTGCACCCGGCGGACAACAAGCCCGCGCGGGCCGCCACGGCGGAGGAGGTGCTGGGCAAGGCGCGCGTGCGGCCGGAGGTGGTGGCGGCGAGCAGCTATGTGAAGGGGTCGCTGTTTGCGGAGCATGAGGGGCGGCAGTCCGGAGCGGATGTGCTGGGGCTGCCGGAGGACGGGGCGAAGTTTTACATGGGGAAGATGGCGAGGCACCTGCTGGACGGCAGCCTGGAGCTGCGGGACGGGGGGATCGTGAGCGCGGACTATGTGGCGGGGCAGCTGGGCGCGCATCCCGGGGACAAGATCAGCGTTTATTCGTCCGGCAATGTGACGAGCGCGGTGAAGCGTTTCCGTGTGGTGTCCGACGAGCAGGACGAGGAGAAACGCCATGCGGGCTACAAGGAGATCAAGCTGCACCCGCAGGAGCTGACCCTGCAGGGCTACCTGCGGGCGGAGACGGCGAATGTGTATGCGTACACCACGCAGGCGACGGCGCAGCGGGTCTTTGGCCTGGGCGAGGAGGTCAGCGGGGTGCTGATCGAGCTGAAGCAGCCAGCGGAGGTGAAGGAGGTGATGAAGCACTTCACCAGCCTGGGGATGATACCGCCGGGCTGGAGCGCCTCATTGTGGACAGACGCGGGGGACGCGCGACTGGCGGCGATGAGCAATGAGCGGGTGATGATGTGGATCGTGCTGCTGATCATCGCCGTGGTGGCGGCGTTTTCCGTGATGAACACGACGATCACGGTGACGACGCAGAAGCGGCGGGAGATCGGTGTGCTGACGGCGCTGGGCTCGCGCCAGGGGCAGATCATCGGGATTTTTGTGTCGCAGGCGGCGTTTGTGGGAGTTCTGGGAACGCTGATCGGGGGAGTGCTGAGCGCGCTGGTCCTGACGTTCCGGGATCAGATCCGGGCGGGCATCGCTGTGGTCAGCGGGGGCAGCGCAGACACGGATTCCGGGATGTTTCTGGCGACGATCCCGGCGCAAATCGAGCCGTGGTTTGTGACGGTGACGTGCCTGGGGTCGATCACTCTCTGCCTGCTGGCGGCGCTGCCGCCGGCGTGGCTGGCGGCGCGGGTTGACCCGGCCGTGGCCCTTCGCGACTGACCCACAGCACACACCCCAGCCTTTCTTTTTTTCATGCAAAGCGCCCCCCTCTTTCTTGCCGTGCGCTATCTGCGGCCGACGCGGTCGTTCATCTCCGTGATCACGGTCATCTCCATGCTGGGGGTGATGCTGGGCGTGGGCGTGCTGGTGTTTGTGATGTCGGTCTTCAGCGGATGGCAGCGGGAGTTCCGGCAGATGCTGATCGGCTTTGAGCCGCACGCGATGGTGCAGCCGCTGGCGACAGGCGAAGACGCCCCGGCGCCGGGCCCGGACTGGCGGGAGGTGCGGAAGGCGCTGGCCCAGCATCCGGGGGTGGCCGCCGCCGTGCCGGTGGCCGAGGATGTCGTTGTGGTGGAGAACGAAGGCAGCCTGCAGGGGGTGCGGGTCATCGGCATGGCCGACGAGCCTGACAACGCGCTGCTGACGAAGCTGAAAAAGCACCTCAAGGAGGGCGAGTTCAACCTCAAGGACGACACGATCGTGCTGAGTGACAAATTTGCCCGTGAGATCGGGGCGAAGATCGGGGACACGCTGGTGGTGCATGCGGCCGAGAGTGTGAACCAGTTTGTGAAGCAGGTGCGCGAGATCCCCGAGGACGCGGCGGAGAAGACACGCGGCGAGGCGCTGGACAATGTGACGGTGCTGTCGAAGGACCTGACGCTGGTGGCCACGCTGCGGGCGGACACGGCCGGCCTGCGCGGCTATGTGCCGCTGCACATCGCGCAGGAGTTTTTCAACCTGGAGAGCAATGTCAGCGGGATCGAGCTGGAGCTGAAGGACCCGGACAACGCGAACCAGGTGATGCGGGACATCTACCGCTCCGGCGCGCTGCCGGAAAGCTGGGGCTGGCGCACCTGGGTCCAGGAGCACGGGATGATGCTGGAGTCGGTGGAGAACCAGCGCACGATGATGTGGTTCCTGCTGCTTTTCATCATGCTGGTGGCCTCCATCTGCGTGATGAACACGACGATCACTGTGACGGTGAAGAAGCGGCGGGAGATCGGCATCCTCACCGCGCTGGGGACCCGCGCGTGGCAGATCATCGCCATCTTCGTGTCGCAGGCGGGCATTGTGGCCTTTGCGGGAGTCATCGCAGGGCTGGGCGGCGGGTTCTTCTTCCTGTCCATCCGCAATGTGCTGCGGGACAAGATCGCCGCCTGGACCGGGCGCGACATCTTTCCGCAGGACATTTATTTCCTGTCGAGCATTCCTTCCCATACCAACCCGGCGGACCTGATCGTCATCTGCTCGGTGGCCGTGGGGCTGTGCCTCCTGGCGGCGCTGGTGCCGTCGTGGTTTGCCGCCCGCGTCGATCCTGCGGTGGCGCTGCGGGATGCCGGGTAGAGGAACGAGGCCGCGCTGGAAAGATTGCGCACGTCTCTCCTTACTAGTTTGTTCATGCCTACGCGCCTTTTTTTCTCTCTTCTTGCCACCACCGCCCTGCTCAACGCCGAGACGCCGGAGCAGGCGGTTGAAAAGGCGCACACGGAACTGTGGGGGCGGTTTGTGGACGAGCACGACCTGATCCTCGACTATGTGGGCCTGAAGGGGGAGATCGTGCGGCCGACGCCGGAGGACTGCCGGGAGATGAAGCCCAGCGCGCTGAGCTGGGGCGTGCCGAATGAGGACGGGCCGATGTTCAACGGGCTGTATCTGGACGCGGCGTGCAACCGGTGGACGATCACCCAGAAGGAGGAGGACCGGGCCAAGGCGCGGCGTTTGATCGACGGCCTGATCAAGGTGTCCACGATCGGCAAGACGCCGGGATTCATCGCGCGGGGGATCGCCACGGATGGCAAGACGACGTACTCCATGGGATCGAACGACCAGACGACGCCGTGGCTGTATGGGATCTGGCGCTACGTGAAGGACGGGGTGGCCAAGGATGAGGCGGAGAAGAAGGAGCTGGTGGCGCGGTTTGTGGAGCAGGTGACAATCCTTGAAAAGAATGGGTGGAAGATGCCGACGGACGGTCCGCCCTCGCCACATCGTGGCGACTTCCTGAAGGCGGGGTGGGAGGGCGCGCCGCGCATCCTGTTCGTGACGAAGGCGATGCACGATCTCACGGGCGACGCGAGGTGGCAGAAGCTGTATGTGGAGATGGCGAACGAGCAGACGGGCAATGCGAAGCGGCCGCGAATTGAGATCTGCCGCACCGGGATGGTGTTCGACCCGGCCCAGGGGCTGCGGCATTCATGGACGGGCTCGGAAGGTGTGATCTGTCTGCGGGCGCTGTGGGAGATGGAGACGGACGCGGGGAGGAAAGCGGCGTATGCGGAGGGGCTGCGGCACAGCGCGGAGCTTTCCGCGAAGAGCCTGTCTCTGATTGAAAAGTTCGATGTGAACGGCACGGAGGTGTTCAACGTGGACTGGCGGGTGATGAACGAGGCCTGGAAGCCCCAGCACAGCGAGCAGGACGCGGTGGATGTGGCCGTGGCCGGACTGCGGGTGCAGAGCAAGGCCTCCCCCCGCCTGCACATTGAGAAAGACCACCTGCGGGAGCCGTGCTTTGCCGCGTGGGTGGTCACACTGTGCCCGGACCGGGATTATGTGGCGTCCCAACGTGCGGCGATCGAAAAGGTGATCATGCACTATGATGTGAAGCGGGTGCATTTGAGCCAGTTTTTCCCCATCGAGTCGGCCTGGTGGCGGATGAAGCTGCTGGAGCGTTGATTTTGAGCCACGACAGAACCGTGGCGCAACACGCCACACAGTGCTTAAAGAAGCGTCCCCGTTCTGTTTGAACAATGGCGGATTTGTGGCATCAAAACGCCCCCCAAATCCCAGCCAGGATCATGACGCCCCAAAACAACCTTCTCCGCCGTGGCGGAGTCCGCCGACTGTTTGTGTCCCTGCACGTCGTCCTCGCCCTGGCGACGACAGGCCACGCTGACACGCTGATCTGGGACACGAACACCGTGGACGCCGGAGCGCAGGATGGCACAGGCACCTGGACGGCGGGCGCGCCAAACTGGTTCAATGACACGCAGACGCTGGAGAACCAAAGCTGGGCGAATGGCAGTGATGCTGTTTTCGGCGCGGGCAACGCGGCGGCGGGCACGATCCTCCTGAGCGGGCCGATCACGGCAGGGAGCCTGACCTTCAACACAGGCTCCAGCGCCACCACCTACACACTGGGCGGCAGCGGCACGCTGACCCTGGTGAACTCCACGATCACGAACAACGCGAATGGCACGATCTCCGCGATCATCGCGGGCAGCACCCCCTGGATGAAGACAGGATCAGGCACGCTGACTTTGAGCGGGGGCACCACGAACACGAACAGCGGGCTGCTGACGGTGGACCAAGGAAGGCTGACGCTGGCCAAAGCAGGAGGGGCGACGGCGGTGGCGGGAAATCTGGCGGTGACCAACGGCGCCTTTGTGACCCTTGGCAATGGAACGACCAATCAAATCGCCGCCACATCCGCGGTGAGTGTGAGCGGGGCGGCGAGTGTTTTCAACGGCCTCGGCCCCAACGGCAGCCCGGGCACGAACCTCAACCAGACTTTGGGCAGCCTGACGATCACGGGCGGCACCTTCAACACAGGGGCGGGCTCCAACTGGACGGTGACGGGAGCCATGAGCCTCACCGCGAGCGCGGCGGACTCCATTGTGTTTGTGGGCAACAGCGGCATGACGCTTTCGGTGGGCAGCCTCAGCCTGGTGGGGATGAACGGCACCTCATCCTCCACGAATGTGACGAACGGGTTCACGATCTTTGGCAACGCGGGCACACGCGGCACGGTGACGGTGGGGAGCGGCGGGCTTTACCTGGAAAGCAGCACCATTCATCTCAAGCGTGGAACAACGACCGGGGTCCTGGGAAGCCGCCTCGTGCTGAACGGCGACGTCAACGTCGGGGGGACCACCCCTTCCATGATCCGGCGTGACGGGAGCGAGGCTGAAGGCCTGACCTTGGTGGAACTGAGCGGCACGACAGGGAACGTGAGCCGGACCTTCAACGTGGCCGAAGAGACCGGGAGCCTGAACATCAGTGTCAGCGTGACCAACGGCGCGGCCACCACGGCCACGCTGGTGAAGACCGGCACGGGCACACTGATCCTGAGCGGGAGCGAGGCCAACTCTTACACGGGGGACACGATCATCAACGGCGGCACGCTGCAACTGAGCAAGACGGCGGGCATCAACGCGGTGCCGGGCAACATCATCGTGAACAACGGCGGCAGGCTGACGATGGGCGGGAACCACCAGATCCCCGACGCGGCCGGGATCACCGTCAACGCGGGCGGCACGATCAACGCCTGGAACCGGGACGAGACTTTCGCCTTCTACACGCAGAACGGCGGCGGGGCGCCCAGCGCAGGCAACACGGGACATGTGACGCTGACCGGCGCGCTGACGCTGGCCGGGGGAAACACGCTGACGATCAACAGCGGCAACGCCACGACGCCGCCAAGCTGGAACGTGGGCAGCGCTGTGCTGACCGGGGCGGACATCCTCATCGGCGGCAACAACGGAGTGGGCGGCAACAAGACCTCCCTAACCATTGGCACGGGCGGGCTGACGATGACGGGGCGCACGATCACGCTGAACGCGGGCACAGCCGGCGTGCTGCTGAATCTCAACGGAGATTTCACCGGCACTGGGAACAACACCATTGCCAATGGCGGGGGGTCGGGCGTGCAGCCGCTCGTCGCCATCGGGGCTGCGACGCGCACCTTCAACGTGATCAATGGCGTCACGACCATCAGCGCTGAAATCAGCGGCGCAGGCGGCAGTCTGGTGAAAACCGGGGCGGGCCTGCTGCAAATCAGCGGGGCAACCTCCTACACGGGCAGCACCACGGTGTCTGGCGGGACGCTGAGTGTCACCGGCAGCACTGGCTTTCTTTATGGAACGACCGCAGTGCTGGTCAACGGGGGCGGCATTTTGCAGAACGGAAGCCCCACCCCGAGCGAGAACAACGGCCTGACCAACCGCATCAACAGCGCGGCCACGCTGACGCTGGGCGGCGGCACCTTCATCCAGACCACCGCGGCCACAACGGCCCACACGCAGAGCCTGACGGGGCTGGGCATCACCGGGGGGGCCAACACGGTGAACGTGACTGCGGGGGCCGGCACCACCAACACGCTGACCTTCACCGGGGCGGCCGCCTACACCCGCACGGCGGGATCGGTGAACTTTGTGCAAAACGCCGGGGCGGGCGGCAGCATTGTTTTCACGAACGCGCCTTCCGGAGCAGGGAATGTGAGCGGCGGCGCGCTGGTGGGCGCCACGCTGAACGGGACGGACCTGGTGGCCGCGCAGGCAGGGACGCTCACGGCCTTCAGCGGCTGGGTGCCCACGGGCACCAGCACGTGGACGACAGGCGCAGCGATGGATGTGACCGGGACCAATCCGGCGGCCCATGCCGGAACCAACATCACCGCGCTGCGCTTCAACACGGCAGGCCCCTTCACGGTGACACTGGAGGGCACGCACACCATCGACACGGATGTGATCCTGATGACCGCCAACGCGGGGGCGGGAAACGCCCTGATCACCGGCGGCACGCTGCGGGGCACGGCCGGGGGAGGGCTGGCCATCGGGCAGCACAACACGGCCGGTTCTTTGGAGATAGCCTCCACGATCGTGAACAACACGACGGCTTCCGGCGTGGTGAAAAGCGGTGGCGGTCTGCTGACACTGAGCGGCACGAACACCTATACCGGCATGACCCACGTGGGCGAGGGTGTGCTACGCGCGGCGGACGGCGCGGGCCTGCCCACAGGATCGGCGCTGGTGCTGAACGGGGGCGTGTTTGAGTCCACGGGAGGCACCTTCACCCGTGTGCTGGGCAGCGCGGCAGGCGAGGTGAGCCTGAGCGGCGGAGCCTCGGGCTTCAGCGCTTTTGGCGGCGCGGCGACCTTCAACCTCGGCGGCGGCGGCACGGCGCTGCAATGGGGTTCGGTGAACTTCAACCCCACGACGCTGGTGCTGAACAGCACCACGGCAACGGCCGAGCTGGAGCTGGCCAACGGCATCGACCTGAACGGCGCCACGCGCAGCATCCGGGTGGATGCGAACGTGGCCACGGTGTCCGGAGAAATCATCAACAGCGCGGGAGGCTCCACGGCGGGACTGCTGAAGAGCGGGGCGGGCACGCTGCGGCTGACCCAGGCGAACACGTATGACGGGAACACGACCGTCAGCGCGGGACTCATCTCCCTGGGCCACGACCAAGCGCTGGGCACGGGGACCGTGATACTGGCCGGGGGCGGGCTGCAGGCGGATGGCGCGGCGCGCACGCTGGCCAACAATGTTGTGCTCAGCGGCGCCTCGACCGTCAACAGCACGCAGTCCCTCAAGATCACGGGCACGTTCACGGTGAGCGGCAGCACGACGTCCCTCACCACGACCCTGAGCGGCGCCGGGACGGTGCTGGAGCTGGCGGGGAATGTGTATCTGTCCGAATCTGCCAGCGCAGCGCGCACGCTGCAAATTCTTGGCACCGGCGACCGGACCATCAGCGGCGTGATCGCCAACAACGCGGGTGACAACCTGCTGGGCAGCCACCTTTTCTACAACGGCGGAGGCACGCTGACGCTGACGGGCACCAACACGTACACGGGCCGGACGCTGGTGGCAGGCGGCGGCTACCTTGTGCTGAACCAGGACCGCAACCTGGGCGCGGTGCCTGTGGCCCCGATGAAGGACGCGCTGATCCTGGCGGGCAACGGCCGAATCCGCGCCACGACCACCTTCACCCTGGACGCGAACCGGGGGATCGGCATCGGGAACAGCGGAGGAGGCAATGCCACGGCGCAGGTCGATGTGCTGGCGGGACAGGTCCTCACCATCGCGGGCAGCATTGCGAACCGGACGATGAACCACGACGGCACCGCCAGCGGCGCCAATGTGGGCAGCCTGACCAAGACCGGGACGGGCGTGCTGGAGGTCTCCGGCAACAACACCTACTCCGGCCTGACGACGGTGAGCAACGGCATCCTGCGGGTGAAGTCGAACACCGCGCTGGGAACCACGGACGCCGGCATCCTGGTGGCGAACGCCGCGCATGTGGAACTGACGGACGGCGTTGTGGTGACGGGGGAGACGATCACGATCAACAGCACGACCGGCACCACGGGGCCGGGATCCCCCGACTCCAACCGGGGCGGCCTGCAGGCCGCAGTGAACGCCACGGCTGAGTGGGCAGGCAATGTGATCCTGGGAGCGGACCTGGCACGCATCGGCGTGCAGGAAGGGGGACTGCTGACGGTCAGCGGGAACATCACCGATGGCGCCAGCAGCTATAACCTGCGCCTCAGCGGCGATTTGTCCGGAAAGGGCGGGCTGATCCTGTCCGGCACGGGCAACGCGTGGGACGGCGAAACGGAGATCGTGCGTGGCAAGATCTTTCTGGGCGCGCACAACACGCTGCCGACGACGACCATTCTGGACATCCACTTCACCGGGGGCAACAACAACGAGTACGCCGGGCTGGACATGAACGGCTTCAACCAGACGATCGGCAGCCTGCGCAATGACGGGAACACGGGCGCCAACGCGGAGCTGACCAACAGCAGCCGCACGCTGTCCACCATGACGGTGAACGAGGCCGGAACCACCGCCTACAACGGGGTGATCACCGGCAATGTGGCGCTGGTGAAGAACGGCGCTGGCACGATGATCCTGAACCAGGTGAACCGACTGACGGGCGGCATCACGGTGAATGAGGGCGTCCTGCGTGCCGGCAACGCCCTGGCCCTGGCCGAGGGAGATGTGACGGTGAACGGCGGGGCCAGCGCAGGCGGGAAGCTGGACGTGAACAATCTGGTGACGGCGGTGGACGCGCTGAACGGCAGCGCAGGCACGGTGGCGGGCATCATCGCGAATGAGAGCACGACCAATGCCACACGGACCTTCAGCATCGGCGTGAACCATGGCAGCGGCAGCTATGCGGGCCAGATCGTGGACAACACGGGGGGCGGGGCGCAGGGCAAGATCGCGCTGGCGAAGATCGGCACGGGGGAGCAGACCCTGGCAGGGACCGGCACCCACACGGGCGGCACATTTGTGAGCAATGGGACGCTGGTGGCCGACTATGCCGCAGGCAGTCCGCTGGGGACCTCCGGCATCACGCTGCAAGGCGGGACACTGGTGATCCGCAACGCGGCCGCCACGACGCTGGGCAGCATCTCGCTGGTGCAGGCCGGGGCAGACTTCAGCAACAACAGGCTGCGCATCGAGGGCACAGGAACGGTGACCACGCCGACGCTGACGGCGAGCGGCTTTGCCCCGCTGCTGATCGACATCAGCAGCGGCTCCACGCTGGTGGTGAACGGGCTGGGGACGGGCACGACGATGACGAACGGGGTGCTGATGGGGGGCAGCGGACGCAGCACGCTGTTTGTGCAGGATGCGGCGGGCATCGGCTTTGCGATGCGGAACGGGAGCAACCAGATCGTGCGATACGGCGGTGCCGCGACGATCGGGGCGTCCGATGCGACCGTGGGAACGGGGAACTACATGATCAACGCGGACCTGACCCGCAGCGCGGTGCTGAACTTCCAAACGCTGCAGATCGACACCTCCGCCAACGATGTGACGCTGAGCCTGGGGACGAACAATCTGGTGACCGGCGCCAGCGGCCGTGTGGTGCTGGTGACGGGGAACAACGACGCCACCATCACGGCCACGACGGGTGCGGCGACGAGCGGGTCGCTCTTTGTGGCGAACTTCGGCACGGGCACGACCACGCTGGGGCTTTCCCTCAGCGGACAGGCACTGGTGAACGCGGGGACGGGACTGGTGAACTACACCCACAGCGCCAACCTGGGCGACCTGTATGCGGCAGGCGGGGTGACACGCATCAGCGGAGCGGACCGCAACCACACCGGCGGGGTGACGCGCATCTATGGCGGGGGTGTGCTGGAGATCGGGGCGGACCTGAACGGGAGCACCGACGGGGCGTACACGCGTGCGGTGGGCCAGACTGCCGGGCAGGTGGCGCTGGTGGGCAACGGGGGCTTCAGCGCCCATGGCGCGGACCGTGTGGTGGCGCTGGGCGGCACAGCCGCGCCGGCCGCGCTGGTCTGGGGCAGCGGCAACTTCCTCAGCGGAGCTGGCGGTGACAACAACTACATCTTCATGCTGGGCTCCGCGTACTCCACGCACACGCTGGAGTTTCAAAACGCGATCAACCTGGGCGGGCGGGAGCGCATCCTGGAGGTGGCGGACGGAACCAGCAGCACGAACACCGACGCGCGGCTGACGGGGGTGATCAGCAGCAACAGCAGCGGTGGCAGCGTGGTGAAGGAGGGCGCGGGGAGGCTGGAATTCACCGCTGCCAACACCTACACGGGACGCACGGATGTGAACGCGGGAGCCCTGGTGGTGACAGCCACGGGCAGGACGGGGACCGGGGCGGTCGCGGTGGCCTCTGGCGCGGCGCTGATGGGCAGCGGTGTGGTGCAGGGCTCCAGCTTCACGCTGGCCAACGGCGCGGCGCTGCATGCGGGGAACGACACGACCTCCGCGAGCATGGGCACGCTGACTTTCCAAACGGTGGGAACGGGGACGTTTGAGATCCAGAGCGGGGCGGCGGTGACACTCGACATCCAGAGCGCGACCAACCAGCTTTCCATCGATCCGACCTTTGGCGGGAATGCGGTGGGCAGCGCTGGATACAACGCCTTTGTGGATGCGTTTTCCGGCGCAGGCAGCGGGACGCATGATCTGCTGAGCTTTGACGGTGCGGCGGGCTCCACGCTGACGTTCAGCGGGAATGTGACCGTGCGGCCTGAGGGGTTCAGCGCCTCGATGGGGCAGGTTTTCAACCTGATCGACTGGACCACGCTGGTGGATGCCGACTTCACGGGCTTCAATGCAGGCGCGAACTACCGCACGGGCGCGGACGACAACCTGCTGCAGTTCGACCTGCCGGAGCTGACCGACGGGCTGCTCTGGGATGTGAGCCGCTTCACGACCTCGGGCGTGATCGTGGTGGTGCCGGAGCCGGGGCGGATGATGCTGGTGATGCTGGGGGTGATGGCGCTGGGGCTGCGGAGGCAGAGGCGGCTTTGCCTGCGCAGCGATTGCCAAGACTGATGTCTGTCAGGTCAAGCAGGTGAAAGCGGCATTCGTTTGCCCATCGCTTCGTTCACCACGGCGGCTGGAGGACCAGCCGCC
>CAZPSQ010000054.1:0-28673 GCA_964588755.1 uncultured Prosthecobacter sp.
AATGAGTTCGACATCTGCTTCAACGACCAGGGGGAGCTCTTCACCTACGATGCGGACATGGAGTGGGACATCGGCAGCCCGTGGTACCGCCCCACGCGTGTGAACCACTGCGTGAGCGGCGCGGACTACGGCTGGCGCAGCGGCAGCGGCAAATGGCCGGGCTACTACCCCGACACCCTGCCGACCACGGTGGACATCGGCCCGGGCAGCCCCACAGGGGTGGTGGCCGGCACCGGCGCGAAGTTTCCCGCCAAGTACCAGCACGCCATCTTCATCAATGACTGGACCTACGGCACCATGTGGGCCATCCACCTGGAGGCGCAGGGAGCCAGCTACAAGGCGCTGCGCGAGGAGTTCGTTTTCGGCAAGCCGCTGCCGCTGACGGATGTGGTCATCCATCCGCAGGACGGGGCCATGTACTTCGCCGTGGGCGGCCGCAAGACACAGTCCGGCGTGTATCGTGTGACCTATGTGGGGGATGAGCCCACCGTGCCCGCCAAGCCGCTGCCGCTGGATGAGGAGTTCAAAATGCGCCAGGCCTTGGAAAGCTACCATGAGGGCGTGATCGACGACAAGCAGAAGGCGCTGAACGTGGCCTGGGGCTACCTGAGCCACAGCGACCGCCATGTGCGCTATGCCGCGCGCGTGGTCATTGAAAAGCTGCCGGTGGAAATGTGGCAGGAAAAGGCGCTGAATGAGACGCATCCCGTCGCGCTGATTGAAGGCATCATCGCGCTGGCGCGGGTGACGGGCGCCAAGGTTGGCCATGAAGGTGGGCGGCCTGCGGCCAAGCCGACGGGCACCTCTTCGGAACCGATTGGCCATGTGCTGCCGGAAAATGCCGAGCTGCAGGGCAGGATGCTGCTGGCGCTGGGCCGCCTGGGCGGTGAGGCGCTTTCCGTGGGCCAGCAGCTTGCCGCGCTCCGCGCCGTGGAGCTCATCCTCATCCGCCTGGGCAAGCCGGAACCGGAGGTGTGCGCCCAGATCTGCGAGGTGCTGGACCCTGGGTACCCTGCCCAGGACGCCCAGATCAACGCCGAGCTGTGCCAGATCCTGGTGGTGCTCGACTCCACCAAGGTGGTGTCCAAGACCCTGGCCCTCATGGCCACGGCCAAGGATGACTTTCAGGAGGTGGGCAGCGATGCCGTGCTGAGCCGCAACGACGGCTATGCCAATGCCGCCCGCGCGGCCGCTGGCAGCCGCCCAAACGCACAGCAGATCGCGTACATGTTTGCCCTGCGCAACGCGACCGCCGGGTGGACGCCGGAGCACCGCAAGACCTTCTTCTCCTGGTTCTCCCGCGCCCGGACCTGGAAAGGCGGCAACAGCTTCAACGGCTTCATCGACAACATCCGCAAAGACGCGCTGGCGACCTTTGTGCCGCAGGCAGAGCTGGCCGACCTGGAGGCGCTGAGCAACAAGGTGGACGCAGTCAGCATCCCCAACTACGTGGCGCCAAAAGGCCCCGGCAAGAGCTGGACCACAGAGGAAGTCGTGGAGCTGACCAAGGGCGGCCTCAAGGCCCGCAACTTCACCCAGGGCGAGGCGATGTACCGCAGTGTGATGTGCGCCACCTGCCACCGCTTCAATGGCGAGGGTGGCAGCATCGGCCCGGACCTGACCGGCTCCGGCAACCGCTACACCATGCGCGACCTCATGGAAAACATCGTGGACCCGAGCAAGGTCATCTCCGACCAGTATGACAGCCACGAGATCACCAAGAAGGACGGCAGCGTCATCCTGGGCCGCATTGTGGTGGAGGAAAACGGCAAGGTCTTTGTGATGACGAACCCCTTTGCCCCGAATGACCAGATGGCCATTGATGAGAATGACATCGCCAAGAAGGGCACCCGCAAGATCAGCATGATGCCGCCGGGGCTGATCAACGCGCTGAACCAGGAGGAACTGCTGGACTTGATCGCCTATCTGATGAGTGGCGGGAACGCGCAGGACAAGGCGTTTCAGAAGTAGCAGGCTGCTGAAAAGCGCTGGGAGTTTAGGGGCCGACGGTTCGCCGTCGGCCCTTTTTATGGCCCATTGCGGTAGCCGGTGTAATACTCCAGTTCCATCTCCACCGCGCTGTCTGCAAACTTGGTCAAATCGACACGCCAACCATTCTCGTCGTGTGACGACCAGGAACCGGCGGAGGAGTTGTCTCCAACCACTGTGCCATCCTTGGAGAGCCAGCGGATCTGGTTGACCGACACTCCGGAGATGACGATTCCCGCTGTGGCATCCACCCTGATGCGGGGTCCTGCCTGCTTGGTTTCGTCCAGCACGACCCCCGAAATGTCTTTCGTCCACGGAACACGCGCCTTCCGGGTCAGAAACTCCGCAGCGATCAAGAAATCCACCACCAAGGCCACCGGTTCACCTTGAGCGCTGAGAACCCAAAATGCGGGATAGCATCCATCCCCGTGACCGCTGCCCACGACCACGGCATTGGCAAGCGTGCTGCCGCCCAGCTTCAGGAGTGCGGTGCCTTCTCTTTTGGCGGTGTTCATCTTTGATCTGGCCCAGCCATCAAAGTCACGTGCGTGCTCCCGCTTGGCGCGGGACATGAACGCCCTGGCGTCGGAGAGGGAAACGTTGCCAGCATCCACTCCGATCTCAGAATCATCTCCATCCACTGTGACTGCGCGGCTGTAAACGAAAGGGCCCTGGACAGAGGGCTGGAGCAAGATGCGAACGGCGGCGATGGTCTGGTCGAGGATGGCCACCTCCACGTCATAATCACCCGGCGGCACCTTGAGGGACAGCGGGCGCGCATCTTCCGGCGGGCAGCCGAAATCACGCGCCACAAGAACGCCGCTGGGGATGGAAATTTTCCCAACAGGCCTGACCTCCACAGCGAAGGCGTCAGACATGAGAGTGCCCTTGAAGCTGTGGCCCGCTTTGAAGAGGAGCTCGCAGTTGGGATTGTCTCCGGCTGCCGGTGGTGGAAGCTTGGCATTCGGAGCTGCTTTTGCGAGCCATGTGTCGATCTCAGACTCCGTGAAGGCCTCCTCTTTCTCATCATCGTAAAGATTCAACTCTGCGCTGATCTTCCAGGTCTGGCCTTCTTGGAGAAGGGTGTACTCGGTGAACTGGGGAAACGCCTCCGCCCCTCTTCCGGTCTCGATTTTGGCCTCGTTGCCATTCACCTTCACGGCGACAATTTTCTCCTGCGCAGGGTCGTGGGCTGGAGGGACCGAAAATGAAGAGTGGCGATCTCCTCCGCCCGTCCAATGAATGGAGTCAAGCCGGGACATGGCCTTCTGCCACTGCATGAGCCAGCCCATGTTTGCCATCATCGCAGGCGTGAGAGATTTTCCACCTCCCTGGTCCAGCCAGCATTGGTGCCAATCGTGAATGTATGCCTGGACACGTTGCTCGGGTGTCATGTCGGTCTGCGGATTCCACTTTGATGTCGGATTTGAGGCCCTGTGTCAGCAGGAAGATGCCGCCAGCGGCAAGCAGCCAACGAACTCTGCTCCCAAAATGCGGACGGCCCATTCCCCATGCTGCGAGGCGACCAGCAACAGTCAAGTCTGATGAAACAGGCTCGCGCGCCGTCGCGTTGCTGATCGACTCCCATGCAGCACCGCCTTCTTCTCATTCTCCCCGTTCTTTGCACCTTCGCCACCGCTGCCGGGCCATCCAAAGCAGCCGAGCCCAAGAAAGAGAAACCGTTCACACCCGGCGGCATCTACCGTGAGGGGGACATGAAGCGGCCGAGGCCGGTGGTGATCACGCCACCGTCGGAAGATGCGGCGCCGAGTGATGCGGTGGTGCTGTTTGATGGGAAGGACTTGTCGAAGTTCAGACGGGTGGCGCGCAAGGGCGATGACCCGTCCGAGGTGCCGCAGTGGAAGGTGGAAAACGGCTATGCGGAGATCACGCCGAAGGGCGGGCAGCTTGAGACATTGGACAAGTTTGGCTCCTGCCAGATCCATCTGGAGTGGGCCACACCGGCGGTGGTGAAGGGCAACGGCCAGGGACGTGGCAACAGCGGCGTGATGCTCCACGGCTGGGGCGAGGTGCAGGTGCTGGACTCGCATGAAAACGACACGTATCCCGACGGGCAGGCGGCGGCGATTTATCACAAGTATCCGCCGCTGGTGAACGCGAGCCGCAAGCCGGGTGAGTGGCAGAGCTATGACATCATCTGCGAATGCGCGAAGCTGGATGCCAAGGGGGCGGTGATGAGGCCGGCGCGGCTGACAGTGATCCACAACGGTGTCATCGTGCAGCATGCGGTGGAGATGGACACCAAGGTGCAGGAGTTTGGCTTCGGCTTGCAGGACCATTTGAACCCTGTGCGCTACCGGAACATCTGGGTGCGCCCGCTGCATGAGCGGGATGAGGCAGCGGTGAAAAGCCAGGAGGCGAAGTGAGCCAACGCCCCGCGCTTCACGCGTGCGGGCCATGCCCCGCCACCTGTTTCATCATTGGAATTTCACATCAGTCTTCGGCAGCAGCGCCCTGATCTTTGCCTGTGTCTCCACAGGATAGCCACTGGGGCGGTTGATCAGCTTCAGCTCCTTCAGGAAGCCAAACTCGGCGAGCTGCGGCAGGCGCTCGTCAGGCAGTTTCAGACCGCCGATTTCGAGCTGCTCCAATTGCCTGAGCGCGGCGGCGGATGCGAGGCCCGCATCGTCCAGCTTGTCGCAGCGGGTCAGCGTCACCCGCTTGAGAGAGGGGATCGCCCTGACGATGGCGATGCCTTCAGCGCTGTCGAGGCCATCACCAAGCTGCAAATATTCCAGCGGCAGGCCGACGAGGTTTTTCAGGGCGGTGGGCGTGCCCAGGACCAGCCCGAGCTCCAGGCCTTTGAGCTTCTTCAGCTTTGCCAGATGCACCGAACCGGCATCGGTGAACTTGGCGTGCGCCAGGCTGATGCTCTCCAGATTGGGCAGGTGGTCGCACAACTGCCTGATGCCCTCATCATCGATCTTGCTGCCGCGATGACTGACGCGGGTGATCTTGCCCCAGCCGGTCATTTTGGCATAGGAGTGCCCCTGCATCTGGGTGCCGACAAAGGAGAACTGCTCCAGATTCGTCAGGCCCGCCAGCTTCTCCATGCCGGCGTCGGTCAGCCTGCCATTGTTGGTGAACTTCAGGCTTTTCAGCGTGGTCAGTCTGCCGATGGGGGCGATCCAGTCGTCCCCAAGCTTGGTCGAGATGATGTTGAGTGATTCGATGGCGCGCAGGTGGCCGAGATGCTCAAAGAACGCCGCGTCGTAGGGATCTGTGGCACGGTGGTCATGCGGTCCGGCGTTGGGCACGGCAAGGTCCACAAGCTTCAAGGTGTCGAAGATGGCAAGCTCACCCCCTGCCGCTTTTTTGAGGGCATCAGGCGTGGTGTTGATCCTCTCCACCCTGCCCTTGGCACCAGCCACGGTGGCTGTGATGGCCTCGACATGCGGATGTTCGCCAGCGGCGGCGATGATGGCAGCGGAATGATCTTTCAGCGCCTGTTTCAGCGCGGCATCCGTGGTGGCCGCGATGGCGGCATCAATGTCCGCCTGGGTGGAAACTTTGGCCAGGTCTGGGGCAGCAGCCAAGGCCGCCGAGGCAAGGGCAAAGGAGGAAAGGAAGGAGCAAAGGAGTTTCATCCTGGGTGGGAAAATCAGAGAGATTGCGGTTTATCTTTCCGGCAGCTGGCCGTCGCGCTGGAAGACCTGCCAGTCTGTGGCGTAGGCGGCATTGAGGAGCCAGGAGGCCGTGCTCTTGTCTCCTGGGAAAGCAGCGAGGGGCGCCACCGGCAGCGTCTGATAGCCCCCGGTCGCGGCATTCCAGTTCTGGCCGAGGTGTCCGCCCTCCACAGGGATCGCATGGAGCTTCACCGGCCCTTTGGCTGTGTCGGCATCCGCAGGCACACGGGCCACGAAGCTATGCCGCAGGAAAGAGAAAACGAGAGGCCAGGTTTTTTCACCGGGGCCGTGCCCGGTCTTTGGCTCCACGGCGTAGTGCCAGAGGGCGCTGTGCTTCTTCCGCATGGCCTCCACCACGGCCATGTTTTCCTCCTTGGAGGGGCGGGCAAAGAAGCCATCGTCCTCGCCAAAGATCACCATGCCCGGGACCTTGGCAGCCCCAGGCTGATAAACCTGGAAGGTGGTGCCAGGGCGCATGGAGACCCAGCCCCAGACACGGGCGTTTTCAGCCTCGGTGGCCGGGAAGATGGCGGAGAAGCCGGTGCCATTTGAATGTCCGTAGAGGAACAGCGGCGCGTTCACCAGCTCGGGATGCTGCGACTTCTGCGCGAAGTGCCGCAGCCGCTCATGCAGCAGGCTCCGGGGCCAGAAGCCACGCTGCATGGGATTGCCCACAAACTTGAAGAGCGCCAGCTTAAGCTCCGTGGCAATCTTCCGCATCCTGGGATGCTTGTAGAGATTCTCCCCGCTGCCGTGGCCCGTCATGACGACGATGCCGCGCGCGGTGCCGATGCCATCGGGAAGCCACAGATCGAACTTAACATCCTCCCTTTTCCCCTCACCCTTCTGTGCCACGGCATCGCGCCATTGGGCGTCGCTCAATGACCAGTCCCAATGCTGCTCAATGACCTGGCCGGGAGCAGGCGTTCCCCACCTGGCCTCGTCGAGGATGAGATTGCCGGCCCCCTGCCCTTTCACACCTGCATGGGCACGCACCCAGCCGATGCTGTGGCATTCTGGAAGCTGGAGTGTTTCGGACAGCTCGGTCTCCGCCGCCGAGGCAGACAGACAAATCCCGGCAGCAAGAACTGTGGCGAGGCAGGAAAAGACACGGAAGCGGGCGAAAACGAAACTCATTGAGGCAAAAACTAAGGCCGCAGAGGCGCCTTCCTTTCAACAGCACCGCCCCCGAGAGTTCGGGGGAGGCCCAGCCAGGAAAAGCAGCAGAACCAAGTGGAAGCCGCACCCCTGGGCCGCTACGCTCTGCCCTTGTGCGCCGCTCCTTCCCTGCCCGTCTTTGCCTGCTCCTGCTGACGCTGGGGCAGCCGGCATGTGACAAGGTGGCGGAATGGCTGCCCACGCTGGCCTCACTGGAGACCAGACAGCAGTCCCTCCGACAGCAGCTTGCGGGCCTGCCAGCCGCGCCCGCGCCACACACCACACAGCGCCTGGGCTGGCACTCGGTGTATCGTGGCTCGCCAAACTCCGTGGAATGGGTGGACCTGGATCTGGAGCGGCCGGAAAGAATCGACAGCGTGGTGCTGATCGCGCCGCCACCCAGCAGCGGCGCGGCCGAGCCTGGCTACGGCTTTCCCGTCCGGTTTCAGGTGGAGCTTGTCCCGGCGGAGGAAGACGCGCCGCGCATCATCATTGCGGACCACACGGGCGCTGACTTCCCCAATCCAGGGCTGCTGCCTGTGTTCATACCCGCCGGGGGCCAGATGGCGCAGAAGGTGCGCATCACAGCGACCCGCCTCCATGCCTCCAGCACCGGCCGCTGCTTCTGGGCCTTGGGCGAGATCATGCTGCTGCAGGGAAACCACAACCTGGGGGCAAAGCTGGAGGTGGCCGGCCCCCCGCAGGTGAAGGCCAGCAGCAGCCAGGGCACCCGGCCGGACTGGGGCCGCATCAATCTTGTGGACGGGCACACCGTGCTTGGCCCACCGCTGGGCACGCGCCCCAGCCCTGCATTCGGGTTCCGCACCCGGCGGCAGAGCGAGGGCAGCGCGCCGGACGCCCCCTGGGTGGAGGTGGATCTGGGCATGGTCGTCCCGGTGGATGAGGTCCGGCTTTTCCCAGCCCACCCGCCAGAGTTTGACCACAGCCACGGCTACGGCTTCCCTGTGCGCTACCAGATTGAGCTGCGGGAGACAGGCGATGCGCCGCCCGTCATCCTGGCCGCCCCACAATCAGGAAGCTATGTGGCACTGCCCGGGGACAATCCAGTCTCCATCGTGGCAGGAGGCAGGCGCGCGCGCTTTGTCCGGCTCCATGCGCTGGAGCCACATGTCAGCAATGGCGGCGTCGTGCTGGCGCTGGCGGAGATGCAGGTGTGGTCGGAAGGAAAGCACATCGAGGGCGGAAAACACGTGGTCGCTTCCGACTCAAAGGACGAGGCAGGCTGGACGAAGGCGGCATTGGTGGACGGCTTTGCCAGCAGGGCGGACATTGTGGACTGGCCGGAGTGGCTGGCAGGGCTTTCCCGGCGGCGCGAGATCGAGCACCAGCTGGCGGCGCTTGAGGCACAGCGCGCCGCCAATGCCATGCGGTGGAAACGGGCGGGCATGGCCACCGCCGCCGGCCTTGGCCTTGCCGGCATCGCCGCAGCAGTCGCGTGGTCACTGCGCCAGCGCCGGGCGCGACGCGCGGAGCTGGAGGCGCTGCGCCAGCGCATCGCCCGGGACCTGCATGATGAGATCGGCAGCAGCCTGGGCAGCATC
This sequence comes from uncultured Prosthecobacter sp., assembly GCA_964588755.1. Classification (GTDB taxonomy): domain Bacteria; phylum Verrucomicrobiota; class Verrucomicrobiia; order Verrucomicrobiales; family Verrucomicrobiaceae; genus Prosthecobacter. Next base: position 8,357 of record CAZPSQ010000054.1, read on the forward strand.
GCCCTGATCTCACAGGACATTCTGGCGGACGGGGACCACGCGCCAGCGACCCGCGCCGACCTCGCGGAGATCAAGAACATTGCCGATGAGACGGTGGACGCCATGCGAGACATCACACGCCTGATTCAAAGCGACCGCTACGGGACCGACGATCTGGCCACCTTGCTGCGCGAGACAGCCGCACGAATGCTGCGCGGCATGGATCACACCCTCGTCGTTGATGACGGCACCCGCACCCGCAGCCTGTCGGTGGACCGCCAGCGAGACCTCATTCTCATGTTCAAGGAGACGCTGCACAATGTGATCCGGCACTCCAGGGCCAGCTCAGCGGGCATTCATCTCTCCCAAAATCACTCCAGTCTCATCCTGACCGTGGGCGACAACGGCCAGGGCTTTGATCCTGCCACGGTGGCGGGCGGCATGGGACTGACCAATCTGCAACGCCGCGCCACAAAAAACGGAGGCACGGTGGAGATCACCTCCCAGCCCGGCGCCGGCACCACCATCCGCATCATCCTTCCCCGCCATGCCTGAACCTTCCGCCCCGGCCACCGTGTGGCTCATCGAAGACCACAAGACCTATGGCGAGCGCCTGATGCGCGCGCTGAACCGCCTGGATGGCATACGCTGTGAGCAACGCTTCACCGCCTGTGAGGACGCCTACGCGGCCTTGACCGAGATGCCCCCGCCTGCTGTGGTCCTGCTGGACGTGGGGCTTCCCGGAGTCAGCGGCATCGAGGGGATCGCACGCCTCCGGCAGCTCGCGCCCAAGGCCGCTGTCATCATTCTGACGGTGTTTGAGGATGACGACAAAATTTTCAAGGCCATCTGCGCCGGCGCGTCAGGCTATCTTTTGAAGACCTCCGGCACAGAAGACATCGCCGAGGCCATCCGCTCCGCCGTCGCCGGGGGTTCCCCCATCAATCCACGCATCGCGCGCCGGGTGCTGGAAATGTTCTCCAGGGCCAATCCGCCGCAGAAGGACTACGGCCTGACACCACGCGAGACGGAAATCCTGAAGCTGCTGGTGGACGGCAGAACGATCAAAGACGCCGCCGCACAACTGGGCATCGGCTACTACACGGCGGATGAGTACATCCGCAGCGTGTACGAAAAACTGCAGGTTCGCAGCCGTGGCAGCGCGATTGCCAAGGCCGTGAAGGAAGGCCTTGTTTAAAGCCGGGCCTTCTGCGCAATCACATAGAGGTGCTTCTCCGGCCACTGGTCGTACTCCAGATGGCGGCAGACGCAGCCGAAAGCATGCAGCAGCCTCAGCATCTCCGGAATGCCCAGGACGCTGTAAAAAACGGGAACGCCCATGGATGCATCATGCTTCTCCCCGGCCGCGTCCAGACCGCCCGTGGTGAAGATGAGGACACCCCCAGGGGCAAGGCCGGCGCAAAGCTTTTCCAGCACCGGCGCCTGCTCCTTCAACGGCAGGTGCCAGGTGCTGTCCCAGGCGGAGATGAAGTCATACTGCCGGGGCAGGGTCCAGGTGCAGATGTCGGCCAGATGGAACACCCCTTCCGGGGATTTTTTCCGCGCCAGGGAGATCATCTCCGCCGACACGTCCACACCCTCGACCTGAAACCCCCGGCCATGCAGCAGATCAGCAAAGCGGCTGTTGCAGCCACAGCCCACATCCAGCGCGGAGAGCGGCTGCCCAGCATCCACAAACTGCAAGGCACGCTGAAAAGCAGCCACGCCATTGTGCTGCAAATGCGGCTCCAGCCACTGGTGCGCGATCTGGTCGTAGCTACGGCCAATGTCAGCGGGAGACATGGGCTTACTTCATCAGGCAGGGACCCACCACTTCTTTCCAGATGGCGTAGCCCTTGGCATTCATGTGGAGCTGGTCATTGAGGAAGATGTCCGGCTTGGGCTTGCCGTCGGGACCGAGCATGGCGTCGTACGTGTTGATGTACTTCAGGCGCTTGTCGGTCTTGGTGTGCTCCTCCACCAGACGGCTGGCCTCCCGCATTTGCTCGACCATGGCCCAGCGCTTGGGATTCGGGGCATTCGAAATGTAGCAGATCTGGCAGTCGGGCAGCGCGGCATGGACCTTGGCCACGAAGGCCTTGTAGTCCTCCAGGACACGCTGCGGGGTTTTCCCTGCCGCGATGTCATTGCTGCCCGCATACAAAACCACCTGCCTGGGCTTGTATTGAATGACCAAAGTGTCTGCGAAGTTGGCGGCATCGAAGGCCTCGGAGCCGCCGAAGCCGCGGTTCATCACCGGGTGGTCCGGGAAATCTTCCGCCAGGGACTTCCACATGCGGATGCTGGAGCTGCCGGTGAACACGATCGGGCTGGCAGGCGGCGCCTTCTCAGCGTCCTGTCTGGCAAAGCCCTTCATCTCCCCCTGCCACTTGATGACGGAGGTGATCACATCGTAGCCAGCCTCGCTGAAGTGCAGCCTGTCCTCGACGTAGAACTCCGGGCGCGGCCGCCCATCACTCCCCAGCAGGCGCGGGAAGGTGTTCAGAAAATCGACCTTATGCCTGGCGCAGGAGGCGGCAATGAGCTCGTTGGCCTTCCGCACCTCCGCCACCTCGGACCAGCGGGCCGGGGACGGTGGGATGGCAAGGAAGCCCAGCTTGGCCTTGGGCAGACGGGACTGGACCTTGGCCACCAAGGCCTCGAAAGCAGCCAGCACCTCCTCCGGCGTGCGGCCAGCATGCAGATCATTGCCACCGGCATTGAGGTAGATCTGCCTGGGCCGGTATTTTACCACAATGCGGTCAAAGAAATGCGCCACATCGCTGAGGTGGGAGCCGCCAAATCCACGGTTCAGCACAGGCGTCTTTTTGAAGCGCTCCGGCAGTGATTTCCACAGCCGGATGTTCGACGCGCCCACAAAAAGCGTCCCATCCTCCGGCGGCGCCTTGGCCGCGTCCTCCGCCTCAAACGCGGCGATTGCCTTCTCGTAGCGGGAGGGATCAGGCGCGGCAGCAGCACGCGCGTGCGTGGCTGATGCGGCCACAAGCAAAAGAAGGCAGAAAAGTCGGCGATAAATCATGAGGGCATGGCAAACGTCCTGCGTGATGGAACTCATGCAACCAATCCTGCGCCGCTTGAAACGGGCGTTTGCCCCAGGCCCCGATCTCAACACTAGTCGCGACGTGACCGACGATGCCAGCCTTGTATCTTTTGAGACGAATGACCAGCCTCTTTCCCCCGGCGTACACTTCCTGAACCAGGGGGTGCGGTTTGTGGTGCATTCCCGTCACGCCGTGGCTGTGGAGCTGTGCCTCCACGACCCGAAAAAGCCCTCCCGCGAGACGGCCCGGGTGCGCCTGCGCCGGGCGGAGCGTGACCTGTGGCACGCCACCTTGCTCCAGGTGAAGGCGGGGACGCTGTACGGCTACCGTGTCCACGGCCCCTGGCTGCCCCAGAACGCCATGCGCTTCAACGCGCGCAAGCTGCTGCTGGACCCCTATGCCAGGGCCATCCATGGCGGGCCGGACCAGGCCATGCACATGCACACCGTGCCGGACCCGGCCCACCCCCCGGGCAGCATCGACAACGGGGCCGAGGCGCTGAAAAGCGTGGTCATTGACGGCTCCTTCGACTGGGGGGGCGATGCCCCGCCACGCACCCCCTGGCGGGACACGGTGATCTGCGAGCTGCACGTGAAGGGCTTCACCCAGACCCACCCGGATGTCCCCGCCAAACTACGCGGCACCTATGCGGGCTTGGCGCATCCTGCCGTGACGAAATACCTGTCCGACCTGGGCATCACCAGCGTGCAGCTTCTTCCTGTGCACCAGCATCTGGAGGACCTCTTCCTGCTGGACAAGGGCCTCACCAACTTCTGGGGCTACAACACGATCGGCTTCTTTGCCCCGCACAACGCCTATGCGGCGGCCACCACGCCGCAGGAGCAGGTGCGGGAGTTCAAATCCATGGTGAAGGCGCTGCACGCCGCCGGCATCGAGGTGATTCTGGACGTGGTGTACAACCACACGGCGGAAGGCAACGAAAACGGCCCCTCCCTGATGTTCCGCGGCCTGGACGACCACAGCTACTACCGGCACCACTATGGGGACGAGGGGGCCAGCTACATCAATGTGACCGGCTGTGGCAACTCGGTGGACTCCGCCAGCCCGGCTGGGCTGCGGCTCATCATGGACAGCCTCCGCTACTGGGTCACGGAGATGCACGTGGATGGCTTCCGTTTTGACCTGGCAGTGACCGTGGCACGCAATGACGCCGACGAATTCCACGCGCAGTCGCAGTTTCTCAGCGCTGTGGCGCAGGACCCGGTGCTGTCGCAGACAAAGCTGATCGCCGAGGCCTGGGACATCATGAAGATGGACAGCTACCAGGTGGGCCAGTTCCCCGAGCCGTGGCGTGAGCTCAACGGCAAATTCCGCGACACCGTCCGCGGCTGGTGGCGTGGCGACACGGGCACGACCGCCGAATTCGCCAAACGCCTCTGCGGCAGCCAGGACATCTACGGCTGGAACATGCGGCCGCCGCTGGCCAGTGTGAATTTCATCACCTCCCACGACGGCTTCACGCTGCAGGACCTTGTCAGCCATGAGCACAAGCACAACGAGGCCAACGGGGAGGACAATCGCGACGGGGACAACACCAACCACAGCACCAACTGCGGTGTGGAAGGTCCCACCGACGACCCTGCCATCAATGAAAAACGGGCCAGGCTGCGGCGCGGCATGATCGCCACCCTCATGTGCTCCCTCGGCGTGCCGTTTCTCACCGCCGGGGACGAGCGGGGCCGCACCCAGAAGGGCAACAACAACGCCTACTGCCAGGACAATGAGATCAGCTGGCTGGACTGGGCCAGTTGTGATCAGGACCTGCTGGACTTCACCCGCCAGATGATCGCCTTCCGCCGCAGCCATGACGTTTTTCGCCGACGCAGCTTTTTCGACGGGCGGATCAGCCCTGTCAGCAACCTGCGGGATGTCTCCTGGCTGGATGATGACGGCCATCTGCTGTCCCATGAGGAATGGCACAGCGACTCCCGGACATGCTTTGGCGCGCTGCTGGACGCCCGGCCCTGCCCGCTGCTGCTGCTGTTCAACAACGGGGGCCAGCCCCTGTCCTTCACCCTGCCGGGCACGGCGGAAACACGTTGGACGCGGACCTTCGACACCGCCTTAACCCCCTCATTCCCAACTCAAAAAGAGCCCCCCTACGCTGGCGGACAGCACTACCTGCTGCAAGAGCGCAGCATGGCCTGCCTGGGCCTGACCACAGGGCAATGCGAGGTGAGGGAACCCGAGGCCGCCCCAGTGAAGGAGGGGTGACCCCAGCGGTCCGCCGCGGCTGGCTTGGCGCGAGTTAAAAAGCAGCACCAGAGGTTGCTGAATTGTTCTATGGAGTTTATAATTTATATAAATGCCAGAAGTACGCATTGCCCTGCCCAGCCCGCTCCGCGCCTTGCTCAGCAAGGGCGCCGGGTCGGCCATGGTCTCGGGCTTTTTGCTGGTGGCCATGCTGACCGTGGTGGGGAAGATCGTGGCTTTTGTCAAGGATGCCGTCGTGGCCGCCAAGCTGGGAACGGCGGATGACCTGGACGCGTTCATGCTGGTCTTCGGCTTTTTCTCCTTTGCAGCCACGGTGCTCGCAGGGGGATTGCCGGAGGCATTTGTGCCGTCCTATGCGGAGTGGCGGGAACGCCGGGGACAGCGGCGGGCAGACCGGCTGGGCGTGCAGGTGGCCGTGTGGCATCTGGCAGCGCTGGCAGTGTGTGGCGCGGCGTTGACCTTGGCGGCCCCCTCCTTGATCGCATGGGCGACTCCCGGGTTCAACCCGGCAAAGCAGGCGCTGGCGGTCAGGCTGCAGCAGGGCCTGCTGCCATTCCTGCTGTGCTTTGGGCTGGCGCACCATCTTTCGGCGTGGCTGCGGGCAGGAAAATCCTTTTTGCTGGCCACCTCGGCCCCCATGCTGGTGCCGCTGGGCATCGTGATAGCGCTGGTGGTGGACGGGGCGGAGGTCAGCGCCTGGACGCTGGTGCATGGCACGGTGTGGGGCTCGGTGGCCCACCTCCTGGTGCTGCTGGCCGCCCACGCGCGGCGCCTGCCGCGCTCCCTGGCCTGGTGGCGCTGCTGCCTGCGGCATTGGGAGCCTGGGCTGCGCAAGGTGCTGCGGAATGCCGCGCCGTTTCTGCTGGGCGGCGTGGCCTTTGGCAGCACGGCTGTGGTGGACCAGACCATGGCGGCCTGGCTTTCCGCCGGATCAGTGGCGGTGCTGGGCTACTCGGACAAGCTGTGCGCGGTGGTGCTGGCGGTGACGGCGGGACCGGCGGCGGATGTGCTGTTTCCGCATTTTTCCGAACTGGTGGCCCGGCGTGACTGGGCCGGCCTGCGCAGGCGGCTGTTCACCAGCGCGGGACTGATCGTGGGCGCGGCGCTGCCCATGACATTCTTCCTGTGCCTCTTCGCCCCGTGGATTGTGAGCACGATGTTTGAGCGCGGGGCCTTTGGCCCGCAGGACACGCTGCGCGTGGCGGAGGTGCTGCGGTTTGCGGCGTTCCAGATTCCCTTCTACATCCTTGGCACAGTGGCGGCGCGGGTGGCGGTGTCGTTGCAGGCGGCGCGGCTGATGCTGGTCATTGCGTTCAGCGCGCTGGTGCTCAACGCCACCCTCAACTGGGCGCTCATGGGGCCTCTCGGCGCGGCGGGCATCGCCCTTTCCACCGTGATCGTGCACACCCTCTGCGCTTTTGCCACCTGTGGCGTCTGCCTGTCGCTCATTCGTAGAAAGGAGGCGCTGGCATGAGGCTGGCCTTCATCATTCGGGATCTTGGGCCCGGCGGCGCCCAGCGGCAGTTGGTGGCGCTTGCGGCAGGGCTCCGGCGCGCGGGGCATGAGGTAAGCGTGCTGCACTTTTACGGCGGCCTGTTTGAGGCGGCGCTGCACGACGCGGATGTGCGGACCGTCTGCGTGGGCAAGAAAAACCGGTGGGACCTTCTGGGGTTCTTTGGGCGGCTGGTGAAGGCGGCGCGAGAAACGCGGGCAGAAGTGCTGCACGGGTATCTGGCGGAGGCCAATCTGATGGCGCTGTTTTTGAAGCCTCTTTGCCGTTTCCCCAAGGTCGTCTGGGGCGTCCGTGACTCGCAGACAGACGCGCACCTGTGGGGTCTGCTGGGCAGGCTCAGTTTCGGCCTGAACTGTTTGCTGGCGCGTTTTGCGGACATCATCATCTGCAATTCCAAGGCCGGACGGGACTACTATGCGGCGCGGGGCTATCCGCAGGAGCGGATGCACGTGGTGCCGAACGGGATCGACACCGGGCGTTTCCAGCCGCAGCCACAGGCACGGAAACCTGGGGGCGGCCGGGTGTTTGGGCTGGTGGGAAGGCTCAGCCCGATGAAGGACCATGCCACGTTTCTGCGGGCTGCGGCAGCGGTGCCGGATGCGCGGTTCGTCATCGTGGGCAGTGGCGATGCGGATTATGAAAAGGACATGCGCGCCCTGGCGGCCCAGCTCGGGGTGGCTGAGCGGGTGACGTGGCTGCCAGCCCAGGAGGACATGCCCGCCGTGTATGCCGGGTTTGACTGTCTGGTGAACTCCAGCGCGTTTGGCGAGGGGTTCTCCAACGTCATTGGAGAGGCCATGGCCTGCGGGGTGCCATGCATTGCCAGCGATGTGGGGGACAGCGCGTGGCTGGTGGGGAACGCCGCACAGGTGTTCCCGGCCGGAGATCACGCGGCGCTGGCGCGGAGAATGCGCGACTTTCAGCCGCATGACCCACGACCGCGCATGGTGGAAGAGTTTGGCGTGGAGCGGCTGATCCAGCGCACGGAACGGCTGCTTAGCCCCAAGGTGCTGTGGTTCACCACCGGGCTGGGCAGCGGTGGCGCGGAGATGATGCTGGCGCAGATTGTCCAGGGGCTGCCACGGCTGCGGCATGCTGTGGTGTCCTTGACCGGCGGCGGCAAGCATGCCGAGATGCTGCGGGATGCGGGGATCGAGGTCCACAGCCTGGACATGCCCGCAGGAAAGCCCACACCACGCGCACTGTGGCGGCTGTGGCGGATTGTCCGGCTGGCGAGGGCCGATGTGCTGATGGGCTGGATGTACCACGGCTGCATGGCCGCGGCGCTGGCGCGTGGCATGCGCTTGAGGCGCTTGCCGGTGATCTGGAATGTGCGCCAGAGCCTCTATGATTTGAAGCTGGAGAAGCGCGGCTCCGCATGGGTGATTCGGGCGCTGGGCTGGCTGTCGTGGCTGCCGAGGTGCATCACCTACAATTCGCAGCTCAGCGCGCGGCAGCATGAGGCGGTGGGTTATCGTGCGGCAAAGACGCGGCTGGTGCCGAACGGGTTCAACGTGGAAAAATGGCAGCCGGGAACACCGGTGCCGGGACGCATTGGACGCTTTGGACGGAATGCGCCGATGAAGGACTACGAAACCTTTCTTGAGGCGACTAAGATCATCACGTGGAAGCATCCTGATGCGCAGTTTGTGGTGGTGGGCACCGGCACTGAGACGCTGGAAGCACCGCCGAATGTGCAGGTGCTGGGCGAGCGCCATGATCTGCCGGAGCTGACAGCGACGCTGAACATCGCGGTGTCGTCGTCGTCGTTTGGCGAGGGGTTTCCCAATGTGGTGGGGGAGGCCATGGCCTGCGCCGTGCCAGTGGTGGCCACGGACATCGGCGACACGCGCTGGGTCATGGGGGACACAGGGCATGTGGTGCCGCCACGTGACGCGCTGGCGGTCGCGAACGCATGCATTGGCATTCTGGAGGCAGGCATCATGCGGGACGAGGCGGCACGCCGGCGCATTGAGGAGCACTTCTCTTTGAAAAGCGCGCTGGGGCAGTTTGAGGAACTGCTGACCTATGCGGGAATGAATGGCGGGAAGGACCGGACTTCCACAGCACGCGTGGAAGGGGATGGTGACGGCGCCCTCACGCCCCCCCTGGCACCTCACATCTCACCCCTCACTCGCTCCTCCTGACCATGTGCGGCATTGCCGGCTTTTTCTCTCCAGCAAAGTCTCGTCCGACGGACGAGATGAGCGGCATCACGCGCGCGATGACGGACGCCCTCCTGCTGCGCGGGCCGGATGACGCGGGGGCCTGGGTGGATGCGGACCGCGGTGTGGCGCTCGGGCACAGGAGGCTTTCGATCCTGGACCTTTCACCGCTGGGCCATCAGCCGATGGCAAGCGCGGATGGGCGGTTTGTAATGGTCTTCAACGGGGAGATTTACAACTTCCAGGAACTGCGCGCAGAGCTGGAGAAAAGCGGCCACACCTGGCGCGGACATTCGGACACGGAGATCATGCTCGCCGCCTTCATCCAATGGGGTGTGGTGGAGGCGGCCAAACGCTTCAACGGCATGTTTGCCTTTGCGGTGTGGGACATGCAGGAGCGCGTGCTGCAGCTGGGCCGCGACCGCTGTGGCGAAAAACCGCTGTACTACGGCTGGGTGGGAGACACATTCATCTTCGCCTCCGAATTGAAGGCGGTGCAAAAGTTTCCCGGCTTTAACGCGGCGGTGAGCCGTGAGGCGCTGACGTCCCTGCTGCGCTTCAACTACATTCCTGATCCGCTGTGCATCTACGAGGGCTTTCAAAAGCTGCCCCCGGCCACGCTCATCACACTGCGCTCACCTGCGGAGCGGCCGCAGCCTGCGCACTACTGGAAGCTGACGGAGGCGGTGGAGCGCGGGCTGGACCACCCCTTCACCGGCACGGAGGCGGAGGCCATCGACACATTCGAGGCCATGCTCAAGAAAGCGGTGGGCATGCGCATGGTGGCGGACGTGCCGCTGGGCGCGTTTTTGAGCGGCGGCGTGGACTCGTCCCTCATCGTGGCGATGATGCAGAAGCAGAGCACGCGCCCCGTGCGGACCTTCACCATCGGCTTCCACGAAAAGGAGCACAACGAGGCGGAATTTGCCAGAGAGGTGGCAAAGCATCTCGGCACGGACCACACGGAAATGTACGTGAGCGGGGAGGACGCGCTGAATGTGATCCCACAACTGCCCGCGCTGTATGACGAGCCTTTCTCCGACTACTCGCAAATCCCCACCTATCTTGTGTGCAAGATGGCGCGCCAGCATGTGACGGTGGCGCTGAGCGGCGACGCCGGGGATGAGCTTTTCGGCGGGTATGAGCGCTACTTTGTGGGGCGCAACCTGTGGGACAAATTCGCCTGGATGCCGCGCCCGATGAAGAAGCTGGCCGCGGCGGCGCTCACCGCGCTGCCCCCCGCCGTGCTGAATGGCATGGGGAATGCGGCACGCCCGATTCTGCCCAAGCGCCTGCGGCATGTGCCCTTTGGCGACAAGCTGCACAAGCTGGCGGAGGTGGTGGCCGCGCCGGGCATGGAGACACTTTACCTAAACCTGATGTCCCACTGGAAGCGGCCGCAGGAGATCGTCCTTGGTGGGAAAGATCCTGTCACGGCGATCACGGACACCGCACGCTGGCCGAGGGTGGGCGACTTCACCCACCGCATGATGCACCTGGACATGGAGACGTACCTGCCGGGAGACATTCTGGTGAAGGTGGACCGCGCGGCCATGGGAGTGAGCCTGGAGGGCCGCATCCCGCTGCTGGACACGGAGCTGGTCGAATTCGCCTGGAGAGTTCCCTTCTCCATGAAAGTGCGGGACGGCAAAGGCAAGTGGCTGATGCGGGAGACGCTGTACCGTCACGTGCCGAAGGCGCTGATCGACCGGCCGAAGCGCGGCTTTGGCATTCCGCTGGATGTGTGGCTGCGGGGTCCGCTGCGCGAGTGGGCGGAGGACCTGCTGGGCGAGGCACGCCTGAAACGCGAGGGCTTCTTCCACCCTGAACCGATCCGCCAGAAGTGGCGCGAGCATCTCAGCGGCACGCGCAACTGGCACTTCTACCTCTGGGACGTGCTGATGTTCCAGGCCTGGCTCCAGCACCATCGTCCATGACATATCCGTATCCAGCACCGCGCCCATCGACCTGGACCCGCTTTCGCGAGTGGGTGCTGGTGTGGGTCTGCGGCTCCATGCTGGGCGCGCTGGCGGCGGATGCGGTGATCGGCAGTTACAACGCGGGCATCTCACCGCTGAAACCGAGCCTCTTCACCTTTGGGTCGGTATTCTTCTGCATCGTGGTGGCGCTGTTCAACAGGCCCCGGCTGTGCCTGGCCACGCTGGGGATCGCGCTGCTGCCTGCGGTACGCTTTTTTGATGCGACGGTGCTGCGGCGATTCGAGTCATCGTTCCAAGACCAGATCACCATGGACCTCGCGCGAATGATGATGGTGCTGGTGGCAATGATCGCCGTGCTGTCCACCGAAAAATGGCAGAAGACCGCCCTGTGGGCGGCGGTGTGCGCCATGCTGCTGACCACAGGGTCGGAGATTTATGAGATGCTGGGGTTTGCCACGTTCACCAGCATTCCCGGACGCTACGCGGGCTTCAACGGCCACCCGAACTTCCCGCCCGTGCTCCTGTGCGAGATGCTGGGCATCGTCTTTGCGCTGTCGAAAAACTTCAGGTTCAACTGCCTCATGATTGGGGTGGCGATCCCCGGCGTGGGCCTGACGTACGGGCGCAGCGGCATGATCGTGCTGGCGCTGGTGGCAGGAGCCTACATCCTGCTCAATGCCCGGCGGAACCTGGGCTTCCTTCTGCTGCTGGCGGCGGTCTCCCTGCCACTGATCGGCGTGGGTGTGGCAGTGCTGCAAAGCGGCACGCAGAAGGGTGTGATGAAGGACAAGAACACGGCGGACCGCCTGGAGGCCATCTACAACCTGGACTTCGAAAAACTGAAGTCCCCGGAGCGTGTGAAAGACCTCAGCGACGCATGGGAGGCAGTGCAGCAGAAGCCGGTGCTCGGCCATGGCACGGGCATCTCCGGCACGCTGTATGCGCCGCACAATGAATATGTGTCGCTGTGGTTGGAGATGGGAATCCCCGGCCTGCTGCTGTTCGGGGGCACCTGGCTATGGCTGATCACGCGGAGCGTGATGACAGGCGGCAAGGCCGGGTATCTTGTCTTCGCCCTGATCGCCTACACACCGTTTGGCCAAGGACGCATCGAAGTGCCCCACTTCAGCCTGGCGATGGTGACGGCGGCCTGCGTGCTGTGGCCGAAGCGGTATGGGTTCACACTGCGGTCTCTGAAAGTGCCTGAGACCCATGAGCAGAGGAATGTCGCGGCTCAGATGTGAAATTTCACAGCAAAGGCCCCGTCTTTCAGACTGCAGGGCCGAAGCCGCACAACCATGGCATCAATCCTCCTCGTCCGCAGGAGCCTTGCCGCCAGGGATGATCCCGCGCTTGGTGGAGGCGACGAAATCGACGAAGGTGGCGGCCTCGGGGGTGAGATCGATGCTGCGCAGCTCCTCGATGGCCTGGGCGTTGTTGAGGCCGCTGCGGTAAACCTTGCGGAAGGCGTTGCGGATGGAGCGGATCTGGTCGCGGGAGAATCCGGCGCGCTGGAGGCCGACGATGTTGATGCCCCGGGTATGCGCAGGATTGCCATCCGCCGTGCAGTACGGCGGGATGTCCTGGGTGACCTTGGCGCAGCCGCCGGTCATGGAGCGGGTGCCGATGCGGCAGAACTGGTGCACGGCGGTGAGGCCGCCGATGATCACGTGATCCTCCACCACGACGTGCCCGGCAAGGGTGCCGTTGTTGGAGAAGATCACATGGTTCCCCACAATGCAGTCGTGCGCGATATGCACATAGCTGAGGAAGTTGTTGTGGCTGCCGATGATGGTCTTGTCATGCGGCGAGGTGGCGCGGTGGACGGTGCAAAACTCGCGGAAGGTGTTGTTGTCCCCCACTTCCAGCCACGTGGGCTCGCCCTTGTATTTGAGGTCCTGCGTCTGCTGGCCGATGGAGCCGTAGGCCCAGAACTTGTTCCCCTTCCCGATCTTGGACGGTCCCATGAGGGTGACGTGGTGCTGGAGCCAGCAGCCATCTCCGATCTCCACATCCGCGCCGATGACGCAGTAGGGGCCGATAGTCACGTCCGCGCCGATCTTCGCGCTGGGGTCGATGATGGCGGTGGGATGGATCGTGCTCAAAGGAAGTTCGCGGTTCGCGGTTCTCAGTTCGCCGTGGGTGGTGTGGCGCTCGACGTTCAGTGGGTGGACTTCAACGATTGGAAGGCCTCAGCGCGGCACAAGGCTGAACATCAGCTCCGCCTCGGACACGACCTGGCCGTTCACGCTGCAGCGGCCGATGGCGGTGGCGATGCTCTTCTTGGCCTTGAGGATCTCGGTGTCGATGACGACGGTGTCCCCCGGCAGCACGGGGCGGCGCCACTTGACCTTGTCCGCGCTCATGAAGTAGCCGATCTTGCCCTCGTTCCCCGGCATGCGGAGCAGGACGATGCTGGCGACCTGGGCCATCGCCTCAAGCTGCAGGACGCCCGGCATGATGGGATGCCCTGGGAAGTGGCCCTGGAAGAAGGGCTCGTTGATGGTGACGTTTTTGACGCCGCGACATTTGTTTTCCCCCTCGAAGCCGATGATGCGGTCCACCATGAGGAAGGGGTAGCGGTGCGGGAGGATGTTGAGCACCTCATTGATGTCGAGCACGGCCTCGCCGCTGGGCAGGTTCAGCGGCACCGGCATCATGCTGCGCATCTGGTTGTACTCCTTGGCGATGGTGCGGGCCAGCTCGGTGTTCGGACCATGGCCGGGGCGCACGGCGATGACGTGGCCGAGGATGCGCTTGCCGGAAAGCATCAGGTCCCCGACAATGTCGAGGATCTTGTGCCGGACGAACTCGTCGGCAAAACGCAGGGGCTGCTTCGACAGCATGGCCTCCCCGCGGACGACGATCGCGGCCTCCACCGTGCCGCCTTTGATGAGCCCTTTCTCCATCAGGGGGGCGATGTCCTCGTAGTACACAAAGGTGCGCGCCGGCGCGATTTCCTTCTCGTAGATCTCAGGGGTGATCTCGGTGCTGTAGTACTGGGTGTGCCTGCCGCCAGGACCGACATTGGTGCAGGAGATGCGGAACTTTTTGTCCGGCAGGATGGTCAGGATGGTGCCGTCACGTGTCTCCTGGTAGATGGGTTCGCGAATCTCAAAAACACCGCGTGGGGCCTCCTGCGCCTGCAGCCCGGCAGCCTTGATCAGCTCCACATAAGGCAGCGAACTGCCGTCGGCGATGGGGGGCTCATTGGCGTCCATCTCAATGATGGCATTGTCCACGCCCATGCCGGTGAGGGCTGAGATGACGTGCTCCACAGTATGAACACTGACGCCGCCCTCGGAAATGGTGGTCGCTCGCTCCACCTTCTGCACCTTCTCCGCCAGCGCGGGGATGAAGGGCTTGTCCTCCAGGTCGATGCGGCGGAACTTGAAGCCAAAATTTTCAGGCGCCGGCTGCAGAGTAAGCGTGACCTGCTCGCCGGTATGCAGCGAGGTTCCCGTCATGGAGACGGCTTTGGCGAGGGTGTGCTGACGGTCGGAGGCGGCCATGGTGTGCGGGCGGGGCGGGGACAGAAGGGGCGTGTTTGTTAGCGTTGCGGCCGCTGGGGGTCAAAGGGAAATGCGACGGTTTGGCGCACAGGGCGCCGCCCGTGGCGGCATTCGCCAGACGGACACACGGTGCCACCGCCTTTCCATCCGCCACAAAAAAGAGCGGCCCGCGCGGGGCCGCTCCGTTGCTCCGTGGCTGCATTCGCCAGAATGCGGATGGGCGGGCGCGAGGCGCCAGCCTCGCCCACTCCCCCCTGGCGAAAATGACTACAGGTAGTCGTTGACCAAGTTCTCCAGCATTTCCTGGCGACCGCTGGCAAGGAGGGGTTCGCCATTGGCAAGGACATGGGCCTCAAGCTCCTCAAAGCCGACCTCGCCTTTTTCAATCTTGGCGCCGATGCCGGTGTCAAAGCTGGCGTAGCGGGACTTGATGAAGGCGGCAAAGCGGCCGTCCTCGATGATGGCATTGGCCACCTTGAGACCACGGGCAAAAGCGTCCATGCCGCCGATGTGGGCGTGGAAAAGATCGACAGGCTCGAAGGACTCGCGACGGCACTTGGCATCGAAGTTCAGCCCGCCGGTGGTGAAGCCGCCCATGCGGAGGACTTCCAGCATGATCTCCGTGGTGAGGTAGATGTCCGTGGGGAACTGGTCGGTGTCCCAGCCGATCAGCTCATCCCCGGTGTTCGCGTCCACAGAGCCGAGCGCGTTCGCGGCGATGGCCACCTGGAGCTCATGCCGCATGGTGTGGCCGGCAAGGGTGGCGTGGTTCGTCTCGATGTTCAGCTTGAAGTGGTCCATGAGACCGTATTCGCGCAGGAAATTCAGACATGCGGCGGAGTCGGAATCATACTGGTGGGTGGAGGGTTCGCGCGGCTTGGGCTCAATGTAGAACTGGCCGGTGAAACCGATCTTCTGCTTGTAGTCCACGGCCATGTGCAGCAGGCGGGCCAGGTGGTCGAGCTCCCGCTTCATGTTCGTGTTCCAGAGGGTGGCATAGCCTTCACGCCCCCCCCAGAAGGTGTAGCCTTCCCCGCCGAGGCGGTGGGTCACGTCCATGGCCTTCTTCACCTGCGCGGCGGCATAGGCAAAGACGCCCGCGTTCGGGCTGGTGCCGGCGCCCTGGCAGTACCGGGCGTGGGAGAAGAGGCAGGCTGTGCCCCACAGGAGTTTCTTGCCGGTCTGCTGCTGCGCCTTTTCCAGCTCGTCGGCCACGGCGTCAAAGGCCCGGTTGCTCTCCGCCAGGGTGTCCAGCTCGGGGGCCACATCGCGGTCATGCCAGCAGTAGTAGTCCACCCCCAGCTTGTCCATGAACTCGAAGCAGGCCCAGACGCGGCGCTGCGCGTTTTCCACGGAGCTGCTGCCATCATCCCAGGGACGCTGGGCTGTGCCGCCGCCGAAGGGGTCGGACAGCGTGTTGCGCATCGCATGCCAGTAGGCCACGCCGAAACGCAGGTGGTCGCGCATCTTTTTGCCACCGACGACCTCATCGGCATTGTAGTGTTTAAAGGCCAGCGGGTTGCGGCTCTTCGGTCCTTCAAACTGGATTTTCTGAATGTCAGGGAAAGCTTCGTTCATGGTGGTGAGGTAAGGTGGCAAAAGGGAGGCGGAAAGGGAGCGGGTGCAACGGGAATGACAGGGATGAACGGACGGGTTTTGGGTGAAAGTGGACGGACCGCGAAGCCGGAACGCCGGATGAAGGCCGAATGACATGGCCTTGAGACTCGGCCACTGATGCGTCATTCCTCATTCTGGCTTCACCATCAAAGCTCCTTCCGGTTCGTCTCCTCCGCCAGCCACACGGACACCAAGGTGATCGCCGCCATGATGAGCAGATAAACGGCGACCGGCCACGACTGGCCGCTGCTCCCTTCCAGCAGCTTGGTGGCAATCAGGGGGGCCAGACCGCCCGCCAGGGGCGAGGCAAGCTGGTAGCCGAGGGAGGCGCCACTATACCGCACACGTGTGCCGAAAAGCTCCGAAAAGAAGGCGGCCTGCGGGCCATACATGGCGGAATGGCCGATGAGGCCGATCACGACGGCAAGGACGACGAAGACAGGCTGGCGTGTCTCCACCATCCAAAAGAAAGGAAAGGCAAACAGCGCAAGAAAGAGCGCGCCGCCAAGATACACCGGCCGCCGGCCCACGCGGTCTGACAACGCGCCGAACCACGGGATGACGACCAGCTGCACCGCCGAGCCGACGAGCACGGCATTGAGCAACGACGGCTTTGACATGCCCAGCTGCTGTGAGCCGTAGCTGAGGATCAGCACGGTGAAGATGTAAAAGAAAGCATTCTCCGCAAAACGCGCGCCCATGGCCAGCAGGACATTGCGCGGGTGGTCACGCAGCACAGCCAGCACGGGAATCCGGGGTCCTGCGTCCTCGCTTTTGGCCTGGGTGAAGACAGGGCTCTCGATGATCTTCAGGCGGATGAACATGCCAACACCGAGCAGCAGCACACCGAGGAGGAACGGCACGCGCCAGCCCCAGGACAGAAACGCCCCCTCCTCCATGGTGGAGACGAGCATGAAGACCGCGTTCGCCAGCAGCAGCCCCACCGGCACACCGGCCTGCACCCAGCTGGCGTAGAAGCCGCGCTTCCCTGCCGCGCCATGCTCCACCGCCATCAGCACCGCGCCACCCCACTCCCCGCCGACGCCGAAGCCCTGCACAAAACGCAGGGTCACCAGCAGCAAGGGCGCCCACATGCCGATCTGGTCATACGTGGGCAGCAGGCCGATAAGGATGGTGGCCACGCCCATGAGCATGAGCGTGGTGACAAGCATGGACTTGCGCCCGATCTTGTCGCCAAAATGGCCGAAGACGATCCCCCCGACCGGCCGGGCAAAGAACCCCACCGCGTAGGTGGCAAAGGCGGCCATGGTGCCCGTGACAGGATCAAACTGCGGGAAGAAAAGCTTGTTGAACACCAGCGCCGACGCCGTGCCGTAGAGAAAGAAATCATACCACTCGATCGTGGTGCCAACGAAGCTGGCCGTGACGACGCGGCGGATGTCTGAAGGCTTGGACATGGAGGCGGTGGGTTGCACGGCTGATTTACTTCACGGCATCAGGCGCGGGCTTTCCCTTCCCCGGCTTTGTCACCTTGGGGGTGAAAATCTTGCGATCCCAGTTCCTGGCGAGTTGTTCGGGAGTGATGTCGGAAGGAACGCCTTCGGCAGGCACATCGAGCTTGGCCGACCAAAGGATGCCGTTCAGCAAAAAGCGGCGCTGATCCGCCGCCGCCCAGTTGGCATGCAGGTCGCACCCGGTGAAGCCGAAGCTGCGGCCGCCGCCCGCCGCGCGCTCGTAGCTCCAGCCGACAGTCTCCGCGCGTCCGGCATGAGCCTTGGCGTCGTCCGTTTTGCGGCTGCTGTCCGGCATGGCGCACTGGAGCAGATGGGTCACTCCCTTGTCGGCAAAGTGGAGGTTGTAGAGCCAGCCGTCTTTCAGCAGGGGAAAGGGCCTCACACCATGGTTGATGGGATGCGCGGGGAGGGTGGTGAAGTCCACGTCCCAGTGGCCGCGGCAGCCGATGTCACCCTGAAACACCGCGCCAAACCAGCTCTTGAAATCAGCGGCGCGGTCCTTGGGGCAGTCGATGCCCTGGTGCAGAATGACGAGGCCGGTGTCGGACTTCGCCAGCGCCTGCATGCGCGCCCAGCGGGCAGCGTCGAGAAAGGGCAGCTTGTCGCCGCCATCCATGTACAGCACCACGCAGCGCGCGCCATCCAGCACAGCCTCGTTCTTCGGCCAGCCTTCGGCCACCATCACAGGCGCGGCTCCAGGCACTTTTTTGAGCCAGTCCATGAGCAGGGCGCATCCGGCAAAGTACTCATGCTGCCCGGGCTTGTTGCTGGGCGTGCCCGCGATCAGGACGATCTTTGCGGCCTTGGCATCCGCAGGGGGCTGCTCCAGCGGCACCTCCTGCTGCTCGGTGGTAAGCTCGGCCACAGCGGCGGAGGCCGCGCACAGACATAGGGGCAGCAACAGCGAATAAAGGCGGCACATGGCAAAAAGGCTGATCGGTTGGAAAGCGCTACACAAGACGAAAAAGCTGCGGGCCGTCTTGCACCGCAGTCGTGCGGCGGGCCGTCGCGCCAACAGCAAATCCTGAAAAGAACACCCTCCATCCGCACAACCAGGGGCAGGCCTATTTCAGGGCGTGGCGGGACTTCCAGCTGTCAGGAATGGGCAGTCGCAGACCGTAGAGATACCGGATCAACTGGCCCTGATGCGCGGCCTCATGCTCCAGCAGGTCGATCATCAGACGGTGCTGCGCATCGGTGAAGAAATCGATGCCCATCAGGGTTTCCGACAGGCTTTCGGCCGAACGGCAAAGCGCGTCAGCCACCGGAGCCTTGTCCGCGACAGAGGCGAGTGAGCATGAGAATCCAGACCACTGCCCCGCCTTGATCGCCCGGGTGTAACTTTCGCGGGCACCAACAACACACCACAATTGCAGTCCAACAGTGTTGGAAGGCAGTCCTGGAAGCTTGGAGCCCAGCACTCCGGCATCCATCGAGCCCGCCAGATCCCGATAGAGGGTGAAAGAACGGGCGAAGCTGGCTTGGATGATCGTGGAAAAGGCCATGACGACCGCGATTGTAGGATCACCGCCACGGCCAAGGCGAGCAGGAAATTTTCTGACACCTGCCCAGCAGACCACGCGTCCATGGCGGCCACAGCCACCCTGCAAAACGACAAATCCTGCGGCCCGGGGATCTCCACACCGGCATTCGACAACAGCGGAAATGCGTGTTAAACACCCCGCCCCCATGCCAGACCTGACCAACCGCCTTGACGCCCGTTTTGCCGCCCTTCGTGACGCGAAGAAGAAGGCCTTTGTCGCTTACGTCTGCGCCGGAGACCCCACACTGGACGCCACGATTGACATTGTCCTGGGCCTCGAGCGCGCAGGCGCGGACGTGGTGGAGCTGGGCGTGCCCTTCTCCGACCCGCTGGCGGACGGCGTTGTGAACCAAATGGCCGCCGACCGGGCACTGAAGGCCGGAGCCTCCACACCCAAAGTGCTGGAGATGATCAAGAAGCTGCGCACGAAGTCACAGATCCCCCTGGTCCTCTTCACCTACCTGAACCCGGTCTATGCCTACGGTTACGAGCAGTTCCACAAGGACGCGGCGGCCGCTGGCGCGGACGGCGTGCTGGTGCTGGACCTGCCGCCGGATGAGGCGGCCCAAAATGCGGAGCTGACCGCCACGCCGGAGCTGCGCCACATCCAGCTGATCGCGCCGACCTCGTCCGAGGAGCGCATCACCAGCATCGCCAGGTCGGCGGAAGGTTTTGTCTATTATGTGTCCCGCCTCGGCGTCACCGGAGCACAGGCGGAGATCGCCACGGGCATTGCCGAGCAGGTGGCCTTGATCAAAGCGGCCACTGCGGTGCCGGTCTGCGTGGGCTTCGGCGTCTCCAACCCTGGGCAGGCTGCCGCCATCGCCAGCCAAGCGGATGGCGTCGTGGTGGGCAGCGCCATCGTAAAACTCATTGAGCAGAACGGCTCCTCACCCGGCTGCGCCGCCAAGGTCGAGGCCTTCGTCAAGCCCCTGGTGGATGCCGTCCACGCCCTCTGAGCCTCCTGCTTGACCACTCCTTGACCTTTGACCTCTTGACCCATCTTTCCCTTTCACCTTGTCCATGACTCTCTCCTTCACCAAAATGAACGGTGCCGGCAATGACTTCGTCATGCTGGACAACCGCGACCTCGCCCTTTCCCTGTCCCAGGCACAGATCGAGCATCTTTGCGACCGCCACCGTGGCATCGGCGCCGACGGTCTGCTGGCCGTGGAGCCCGCGACCGAAGGCGGTGACTTCAAAATGCGCTACTACAACGCCGACGGTGGCGAGGCCGAGATGTGCGGCAACGGCGCGCGCTGCTTTGGCCGCTTTG
>CAZPSQ010000055.1:0-27517 GCA_964588755.1 uncultured Prosthecobacter sp.
GGTGGTGGGGCTGGTGAGGTGCAGCGTGTCGGAGATGATGCCCGCGCAGAGGCAGATGGCGGTGCCTTTGTCAGGCGCGGCCCCCTGCATGCGGTACATGATGCCCACGATGGTGGAGGTGCTGCCCACCGGCTCATTGAGGAAGCGGATGGGCTCCTTCGTGCGCAGATTGCCGCTGAGGCGGTGGTGGTCGATGACCTCGATGATCTCCGCCTCGTCAGCACCGGCCACAGCCTGGGCAAACTCGTTGTGGTCCACCAGGACAAGCTTCATCCGCGGAAGCTCGATCAGGTCGGACTTTGAAAACACACCCAGCAGTTTTTGGGTCTCCTCGTCCACCACGGGGAAAAGCGGCTGGTTGGAGTGCTGGGCCACGGCCACGATCTCCCGCAGCGGCGTGCGGGAGCCGAAGGACTGGAAATCGGCCGTCATCGCCTCGCCGATGGGGCGGGAGAAGCGCAGCAGCTGGGAGGTGCTGGCGGTGTCGTAGGGGGAGTAGATGATGGCCACCCCCTTGTGCTCGGCCTGGTTCAGGATGCTGGCGGCGGGCTTGAACTTGCCGGTGATGATGAGGCAGCGCACGCCCAGCTCGATGGCCAGGGCATGGATCTCCGGCCGGTCACCGGTGACGACGACGAGGCGGTCAGGCGGGAACTGCAGCGCCCGCTTGCGCGTGGTCTCCACGCTGGAGGCGGCGACGACGAGGACCAGATCCTGGATGGTTTCCGGCAGGGTGGCCTGGTTGCCGAAAATGCCGCCCACCGCCTTCACCAGGTTTTGCAGGCTGGTGCGCACGGCGCGGTTGGCGGCGCCGGTTTTGTCACTCGTGTCAGCGGGCAGGAAGAGCTGCGCCAGCTCCTGGATGGCCGGCATGCCCAGCAGGCGGCCGTCATCATCCACCACAGGAATGCTGCGGAAGTTGTGGTCCATCATCATGCGATAGACCGACAGGAAAGTCTCGTCAGGCCGGGCGGTGAAGACATCCCGGCGGCAGATGGAAACGGCGGTGGGCCGCACGTCCAGCAGCAGCTTGGGGGCCGCCACCCCGGCGGTTTGCAGCACCCAGTTGGTGCGCACGCTCAGCTCCCCGCAGCAGGCGGCCACCGCGTTCATGCCGCGCACATCCCGCAGAAAGGCCGCGTAGCCGATGGCGGAGCAGATGGCATCCGTGTCGGGGTTGCGGTGGCCGATGACGAAAACAGGTTCCATGCGGGGAAAGATCAGTGAAAGCGCGGAAGATCGCGGCGGGGGCTTCCGCGTCCAGTGAGCAATGCCTCAAACTCGGGCGTTGTGAACCTTTGTTCGCGTCAGGCCGCTGTCGCTGTGGCAAAACCCAGCGCGGTCAGGCGCTCATGCACGGCGTCCTTGTGCTCCAGCAGCTCGGCGATGGGGTCCCACTGCCCGGTGGTCAGCGCCTCATGCGCCGTCTTCGGAAGGGTGATGTCGAACTCCTGGTCCTCAAAGAACACCTTGCCTGCGGCCAGATCGATCGTGACTTCCAGCTTCGGATTGCGCTCGATCTCATTGGCCAGAACCTTGATGTCGGCGCCGGCCGCGATCACGCACGGGATGCCCAGCGTGGTGCAGTTGCCAAAGAAGATTTCGGCGAAACTCTCGGCGATCACCGCACGGAAACCATAGCGGTAAAGCGCCTGGGGGGCGTGCTCACGGGAGCTGCCGCAGCCGAAGTTGGTGCCGGAAAGGAGGAGGTTGGCCCCGTCAAACCGCGGGTCATTCAGCGGATGGGACACTTTGTTGCCGTCCTTGTCGAAACGCACGTCGTAGAACGCGAACTCGCCCAGACCGTCAAAGGTCACGCACTTCATGAAGCGTGCGGGAATGATGCGGTCGGTGTCGATGTCGGAACCGGGGACATAAACGCCGGTGCCGGCCACTTGGGTGATTTTTGCGAGTGCCATGGGGGCTTGGACAGTAGCAGGGATTGGAACGGGCGCAAGCGGGCGACGAAAGCAGGCGCGGCCGCTTACGGCTGCCGGACCCGTCTGGCGCGCTCCCGTTCGGCCAAAATGGCGGTGTGGCGGAGGAGCTGGCGGTAGTTTTCCTGCCAGTTCGTGGTGCCCTCGGGGTTGCGCGCGCCCGCCTGCCCGGCCCAGAGGTAGGCGGCCTCGGCCTGGTCGAACTGGCCCAGACGGTGGTGGTGCATGCCCAGGGCGATGCGCGGCTCCTCATACAACGGCGCCAGAACAAGCGCGCGCTGGATGGCAGCCATGGCCGCGTCGGTCTTGCCGGAGGCGTCCAGGGCGTCCGCCAGGGCCACTTGGCAGAGGTAGTTGTGCGGATTCAGCGCGGTGGCACGCGTCAGTTCCGTGGCGGAGGTTTCGATGATGCGGCGGCGCTCCGCCTCCGGCATTTCAGGCCTGTAGGAATCCATGAGCGCCAGACCGTGCTGGTAGGCCAGCGCCGCATTGCGCGGGTCCAGCTCCACCGCCCGGGCCAGGCTGCCCAGCGCCCCCGCAGTATCTCCCCGCTTGTTCTGCACCAGCGCCAGGCCGGCATGGGCGTCCGCCCGGCCAAACGTGGCCGCCCCCGCGATCAGCGCGGCCGAGGCACCCAGCATCAGAATCTTCAGTAGAAGGCGCAGGCCTGGCACACGGCGGGACTTGAACACCTCGCTCTCGATGCCGGGATTGGCCAGCAGGCCCAGCACGACAGCGCCGAGAACGGCCGTGATGGGAATGTGCGCATGAAACTCAAACGCCGCATGCACCAGCGTGGCCACCAGGGCGGCCATGCCGCCGACGGCCAGCGCCAGAGAGTTGCTGCACAGCATCCCCGTGGCTGGAAAACGCTCCGCCACGAACCAGCGCAGAAAGCGGAGGCCGTTCCACAGGTGTGTCAGCAAAACCAGCGCCACCAGCACCAGCCCGGCCCAGCCATAGTCCGCCAGCACCTGCAGGTACTCATTGTGGGCAAAGAGGAAATCCCCCGTATAGGCCGACGTGCGCGGGTCCCGGTAGGTGACGCCGCCCTCGTAAAACATCCGCGCGCCCGCCCCGACCCAGGGCGACTCCGCATGCTGCCCCAGCGCCGCACGCCAGATGTGCACGCGCATGTCCGCCTCCAGCGGGGTGGAGAGCTGGCGCCTCAGCAGGGAATCCTCATTGGCCTTGTACAAGGCCCCCCCCCCAGTCCCGCCCACCAGCAGCAGCGCCAGGACCAGCCACTTGAACACAGGCGGCCGGGCACGCCGCACCGTCCACAACGTCAGCAGCAGAAACACCAGCCCCCCCGCGCCCAGGCCCAGCATCGCGGCGCGGCTCACCGTCAGCGCCACCCCCGTCAGCATGGCCAGGATGCCAAAGCCCAGCAGCAGGCGCGAGGCGATGTGGATGCGCGCAAACAGCATGACCCCCGCCGAAAGGAAGGCGGCAAAGGAGAGAAAAGCCGCCAGATGGTTGGGATTGTTGAAAAAGCCGCCAATCCGGCCCGCCGGGAACGCTCGGGTGAAGCCCGGCACCAGGTGGAAGTCCCAGCGGCCTTTGAAGTTCAGCCAGCCCGCCGTCAGATTGCCCGCCGCCAGCACCAGCAGCACGCACACAATGCCCAGCCGCCATCTCGGCTGGCTCACCGCCGTGACGGTCATCAGGTAAGCCACAAAGCAGGCCAGCAGCACCGCTCCGTCCTCCCGCGCATACACTTCCACCGGGGAGGCCCAGGCCCGCCAGCCCAGGTAGGCCACCAGCGCCAGCATGGACAGCAGGCAGCCATCGTTCGGCTGGAAACTGACCTTCAGCTTCCAGCGCAGCACGGCCAGCAGCCCAGCCGCCCCCAGCAGCGCGCAGCCCGGCCAGAAGAACAAGAGCCGGGTTTCCGTGCCCAGCAATCCGGTCACGAACAAACCAAGAAGAAAGAAAATGAGCGCGAGCTTCTGCATGCGGTTTCAGGAGCACCAGGAACGGCGCAGACGCAAACTGAACACCGGTTATGGAAATTTGAACACAAAAAAATCATGTGTCACCCCACGCCGCTGTTCTTCAGCAGCCCCTGGATGCTACCTCGCCCAGAGCAGTTCCCGACACCGTCCATCATCGAAATGCCACCGTCGAGAGGAGTGTTTGCAGACTCTGGATTTTGCGATTATACAAAGCCAGCATCAACGGGACCATGAGCGGAACCGAGGTCTTGCCTGGCTCATTGATGAACTGAAAAGCGTGGATAGCTCAGTGGTAGAGCGGCTCGTTTACACCGAGTTGGTCGGGGGTTCGAATCCCTCTCCGCGCACCATCCTGGAAATTTCATCAGGCGCATGCGTTTGTGCAGCAGGCCGTTGCGCACCACGGCGTGGGCAGCCCGCCCCCCGCAAAGCCAGCACATCCGTGAACATGGCGAGTCATGATGTGGATCATGGCTGCACCAGGATGTTCACGCGATGTGCCGGCTGGGGCGGCCACCGGCAGGCGGGCCGCGCAGGCCGCTAGTAACGGTAATAGCCGCGGCGGTGGCCGTAGTAGCGCTGGTCGCGGGAGTTGCCGATGGCATTGCCTGCCAGGGCGCCAAGGCCGGCGCCGATGGCGGCACCTTCCAGGCCACGGCCGCTTTGGCTGCCGACGATGCCACCGACTGCCGCGCCGCCCAGGCCGCCGATCACCGCGCCACGCTGGGCGTTCGGACCTGTGGCGCAGGATGCCATGGAGCACGCCAGCATCACACTAAGAGCAATGATTTTCATGGGACTAAGGGGTGGGGGTTCGTGTGCCGGCAGGCATGTTTGTGGCCGCCGGTCTCCCAGTGTTTCGCCCGCCGACCGCAGGGTGGCCGTATGCCGCGCCGGGTTTTCTTGCCGAACGATGCGGCCGTTGATATATGTATGCACGAATTCCCGACGGAATTCAGCATCACACCAACACATCCATGAAAATCAGCATGAAGTCCCTCCTGCCAGCCTCTGCGCTGCTGGCCCTCTGCCTCTCCTCCTGTGAGACGGGTGAAACCCTTCCCCGTGTGCCCGCGCTGGCGCTGGCGGACATGCCCGTGGAAGCGGTCAACATGGGTGAGTACGAGATCATTCCGGACTATCTGCCACCGTATTCCGTGCCGTACACGCGCTATCATTATGGCGACCGGCCGGTGGCACAGCGTGTTTACCACCCACGCTACCACCAGAGCTATCTGCCCGGAACGGAGCGCCAGATCGGCGGGCCTGATTACGAGAACAAGTACAACTGAGTGGTTCCCCCCAGGGCCTGGCAGCAGGCTGATGATGACCTCGTTTCTCCCGACTGGATGAAAGACCATCGCCGCTTCCTTGCCCTGGCTGCATCGCTGGCCGTCCTGGTGGGCTGCACCGCCCCGCCAGACGGCCAGATCCGGCAGAGCCGCACCAATGCGTTCACCGCCTACTGGCCGGTCCAGGGCGCGAATGGCAAGCTCCGTGTCGCGGTCAAAGACCTGATCGACATCCAGGGCACCGTGACCACGGCCGGGTCGGAGTACATCGCCAAAAACGCGCGTCCCGCCGCCCAGGACGCCAAGTGCCTGCAGATCATCCGCGAGCGGAACATCCCCATCGTGGGAAAGACCAACCTGACCGAGATGGCGGTGACGGTCTCCGGTGAGAACACGTATTTTGGCACCCCGAAAAATCGCTTCAGTGGCAGGGGGGAGGTGATCCCAGGCGGCTCCTCCAGCGGTTCTGCGGTGGCGGTGAAGTATGGGATGGCGGACGTGGCCATTGGCACGGACACCGCAGGCTCCATCCGCGTGCCAGCGGCCTGCTGTGGCGTGTGGGGTTTGAAAACCACCTTCGGCCTTGTGCCCATCGAGGGCGTGTTCCCCATTTCCCCGAAGAATCTCGACACGGTCGGCCCCCTGGCGCGGAACGTGAAACATCTGGTCCAGGGCATGGACCTGCTGGAGCGTGGCTTTGCGGCAAAGTACGCCCAGGCCGTGCGGGAGAAGCCCACGGCGGGGCAGATCAAGATCGGCCGGCTTTACCTCACCGGCACCGATCCCCTCATCGACAAGGCGATTGATGACGAGCTGATGGCGAAAGGGTTCAAGCTGGTGAACCTCAGCCCCGCGTTTAGAAAGCAGTGGGACCAGGGGCAAAGGGATGGCAAGGTCATCGCGGCGGCGGATGCCTGGATCAGCGACAGGCCGTACAGCAAGGTGAAGGGGGTGAACTTCCTCACCAAGGCCGTTTTTGCCCTGGGCGAGGTGGAGTACAAGCTCCGTTACAAGGATGCCCTCAAGCGGCGCGAACAATGGCGCCGTGCCCTGCGTGAGACGTTTGAGAAAGTGGATCTCATCGCCGTGCCCACGCTCCAGGGCCTGCCGCCCAAGTTTCCTTTTTGGGGTTCGAACGTCATTTTTGAGCTGCGTGTGTTCAACATGCAGAACACAACAGGCGTAAACTATGCAGGCAATCCCGCGCTGGCGGTGCCGATCCCCCTCTCTCTCCCGGTCAAGGGCAAGACTAAAACCGCCCCCGTGACCAGCCTGCAGCTGGTCGGCCCGCGCTACAGCGAGGCCGAGCTGCTCAACGCAGGCAGGTTGCTCGAACGCAAACCCTGACCAACCCCATGAAACTTGTCTCTTGCCTCCAGGCCGCCGGCCTGGCGCTGGTGCTGTGCGCCGGCTCCACCCCACCCCTCCATGCCCAGACCGCGCAGGAGCTCATGCAGAAGGGGGACCACTACGATGCCGGCCTCCAGCCGCAACGGGCGCTGAACCACTACCTCCCCGCGCTGCAGATGCACCCGAAGAGCGTGCCGCTGCTGGTGCGCATCGCGCGGCAGTACCGCCATCTGATGACGGACGCCCCGAAGAAGGATGAGAAGCTGCGCCTCGGCCATCTGGCCCTGGGTTACTCCCAGCAGGCCGCCGCATTGGGGCCGCATGACGCGGAGGCCCAGCTTTCCCCGGCCATCACCTATGGCAAAATGCTGCCCTATCAGGGCTCCGGGGAGCAGGTGGAAAGCACAGCCAAGATCAAAGAGTCTGTGGACAAAGCCCTGAAGCTGGATCCGCACAATGACACCGCGTGGCATGTGCTGGGCCGCTGGCATCAAGGGCTTGCAGGCATCGGCACGGTCAAGCGCACACTGGGGCGGCTGATCTATGGAGCCCTGCCGGAGTCCACCAATGAAGAGGCCATCAAGTGCTTCGACAAGGCCATCGCCCTCAATCCTCACCGTGCGCGTCACCATATTGAGCTGGGCCGCACTTATGCCCAGGCCGGAAACGCCGAGGAAGCCCGCCGCCACATCGAACAAGGTCTCGCCATGCCCAACACCGAAAAGGATGACCCCGAAGTCAAAGCGAAGGGGCAGGAAACCCTCGCCAACCTGCGGTAAAAGGGGGCCGACCGGTTCGGTTCAAGGCGAGCCCAGAGGAATGCAGGCTCCAGGCCCACGATCAAGCCTTCGTCGGCAGATCGGCCAGCGAGCCATCAATGAAGGTGTGGTGCCATAGCTGCGTGGCCACCACGGCCACCAGCCCCATCTCCACGGAGAGGCGGGGCAGGGAGCCTGGCTTCATCTGGCGGAAGGCTTTGCGCCAGTGTGTCACCGCTTTCACGTCGAAGTAGCCCGTGCGGCGCAGGGACTCCTCGCTCAGCAGGGCGGCCACAAAAGGCGGCTCAGGGTCGATGTGGAAGCTGTCCAGCGGCGCGCGGAAGATGACCTTGCTCCGGCGGGCGATCGGCTTTGGCAGCCTGCGTTCCGCCACCAGTCGCAGCAGGTGCTTGTCGCGGAAGCCGCGCAGCTTCCATTTCGGGTGCAGCCGTGCGGCGAAGTCGAAGACCTCCTCATCCAGGAAGGGATAGCGCACCTCCACGGAGGAGTGCATGGCCACGCGGTCGCCCTTGGCCTGCAGCAGATGCCCGGCCAGGGTCACACGCGCGCCCACCCACAGGCCCCGGTGCAGGGGGTCCCACTTGCGCGCCCGCTCCACATCCATGCCCAGCTCCGCCCAGGGCCGCGTCTTCTGCTGGATCTCCTTCAGCGGGTCCGCATAGAAGCGCAGCTTCGCCAGGCCCAGCAGGCCGTAGGAGTCGATCCACGCGTTGGGTCCGCCGACGGACTCCTCCAGATCCCGCCGGAACTCCGGTGGATACTGCGGCACCTTGTTCAGGCGCAGGTAGGCGCGGCGTGCCTTTTCGCTGAGTCTCAGCCCTGGAATCGAGTCCATGATGCTGAAGATCTTGGCGGCCTTGTACCACGGGTAGCCCGCCAGCCATTCATCCGCGCCCTCACCTGTGAGCACCACCTTCTGGCCGTTGGCATGCACCCTTGCGGCCAGCTGCATCAGCGCCGCGCAGGAGGTGTCGATCACCGGCGCCTCGGCCGCGTGGATGAGCTGGGGATAGGTGTCGAGCGCGTCATGCGCGCGAAAATCCTGCACGATGGGCGGCTTGGTGCCGATGTGCTGGGCGGACAGGCTGGCCGCGCTCAGCTCGTCCAGCTCGGGATCGTCCACGCGGATGGTGTAGGTGTTGATCGCCGGGCCTTTCAGCTTGCAGGCCATCGCCACGATCATGCTGGAGTCGAGCCCGCCGGAAAGGTAGGCCCCCACGGGCACATCCGCCCGCAGGCGCCGCTCCACCGCCTTCAGCAGCACGTCCTCAAAGGCGTCCACCAGCTTGCGCTCATCGCCCCCCGGGTCCTCGTCGCCCTCCTCGGGAAAGTCCATCTGCCAGTACGCGGCCTCATGGACGACGGGCGCCACGCCGGCCTCGTTCCCGGGCGTCACCTGCAGATAGCACCCTGGGGGCAGGCAGCGCACGCCTTCGAAGCACGTCACCGGCGCGGGCATGGCCGCAAAGGTGAAGACGTGGTCGATGCCACGCAGGTCGGCCTTCGCCGGCACCATGCCGGAGGCCAGCAGCCCCTTGATCTCCGAGGCAAACAGCAGCCAGTCGCCCTGACGTGTGTAATACAGCGGGGAGATGCCGAAGCGGTCCCGCCCCAGCGTGAGCTGGTGCCGCTTCTCGTCATACACCGCCACGGCAAACTGCCCGCGCAGGCGGCTGAACATGCCTTCCTGGCTTTCCTCCCACAGGTGCGGCAGGATCTCCGTGTCGCAGTGGGTGTGGAACTGATGCCCGCGCGCGGCCAGCTCCGCCCGCTTTTCCACATGGTCAAACAGCTCCCCGTTGAACACCACGTGCGCGGTCCGGTCCTCGTTGCACATCGGCTGCTGGCCGTCCAGCACGCCCACAATGCTCAGCCTGCGCGACACCATGGAGATGCCCGGCCGGTGCAAAAAACCCTCCTCATCGGGACCACGATGCAAAATCGCCCGCGACATCCGTTCAAGGACGCCGTGCGGTGCGGACCGTCGTCCGGCCAGATCCATCACGCCTGCTATGCCACACATGAGAAGTACACTGTTGTGCGCGGTTATCGTTGGTCAAGAAAGCCACGGATTTATCTAACTTTTCGGCTTCCTTTTTTGAGGAGGAGTCGCAACAACGGGGTCGCGTGGTGCTGCCTGCCCGTGGCGAAATCCCCATCAAATATGAAAAGATCGACACAATGTCTCCCCTGATGGCTGGCTAGGGCTAAGGCCCCACTTTTTTTGCCTCAAAACCACTCCTTAAAGGCCGATTCTTGCTGCATTTTCGAATACGATTCCGTAGCAAGTACACATCAAATATGGACACAAATCGGAAAGAAGGAATCGCGATCATTGGCATTGGGTGCCGCTTCCCCGGCGGGGTGAACGACACGGAGGCTTTCTGGAAAATGCTCGTTGAAGGCCGGGACGCGGTTTCCGAGGTGCCTGCGGATCGCTGGAGTGTGGAACGCTTTTATGACGCCGAGCCAGGCCTGGTGGGCAAGACGATTGCCAAATGGGGCGGTTTCCTTGACAGCATTGACCAGTTTGACCCGCAGTTCTTCGGCATCTCCCCGCGCGAGGCCCCCTACGTGGACCCGCAGCACAGACTCATGCTGGAAACCGCCTGGGAGGCCATTGAGGACGCCGGCCTTGTGCTCGACTTTGAGAAAGGCACCGACATGGGGGTCTTCGTGGGCATTTCCCACAATGACTTCCAGGGCATCCAGCACACGCCCACGGACCGCGCCAGCATCAGCGCCCACACCCCCACCGGCAGCGCGCACAGCATCGCCGCCAACCGCATCTCCTACTGTCTGAACCTGACCGGCCCCAGCCTGGCCCTGGACACCGCGTGCTCCTCCGCGCTGACCGCCGTGCATGTGGCCTGTCAGCACCTGCTGTCGGGTGAATGCAAAACGGCGCTGGCAGGGGGTGTCACCGTCATGATCAACCCGGACGGCTTCATCGGCTTCTCCCAGGCAGGCATGCTGTCCCCCGACGGACGCTGCAAGGCCTTCGACGCCAGCGCCAACGGCTTCGTGCGTGGCGAGGGCGCGGGCATGGTGCTGCTGAAGAAACTTTCCGACGCCATTGCCGACGGCGACCCCATCCATGCGGTGATCATGGGCACCGGCGTGAACCAGGACGGCCACACCAACGGCATCTCCCTGCCCAGTGGGGAGGCCCAGGCCCGGCTGGTGAAGGACACCTGCGCCGCCATCGGCCTTGATCCGCTGCAGGTCGGCTATGTGGAGGCCCACGGCACCGGCACCGCCGTCGGCGACCCGATCGAAGCCATCGCCCTGGCCGAGGCTCTTTGCGAAGGCCGCACGGAGGAAAATGTGCTCGCCATCGGCTCCGCCAAAACCAACATGGGCCACCTGGAGACTGCGGCCGGCGTGGCCGGTCTGGTGAAGGCGGCGCTCGTACTGAAGCATGGGAAAATCCCCGGCAGCCTCCATTTCAAGGAGCCCAACCCGCACATCGACTTTGACGGGCTGAAGCTGCGCGTGCCAACCACGGTGGAGCCGTTCCCGGAAGGCTATGAGCAGCGCATCGTCGGCATCAATTCCTTCGGCTTCGGCGGTGCCAATGCCCACGTCATCCTCGCCGAGGCCCCTGCGGTGGAAACACGCACCTCCCTGCCGGCACACGCGGAACGCGCCTGGCCCTTGGTGCTTTCGGCACGTTCTGAGGCGGCGTTGAAGGCTTTGGCCGCGCGTTTCAGCACCTGGCTGGAGGATCATTCCAAGCTCAACGGCAGGTCGCCGCTGCTGCCGGATGTCACTTACATGCTGGGCGCCCGCCGCAACCATCATTCCTATCGTCTTGCCTTTGTGGCCCACACGATGGCGGAGACGGTGCATGAGCTGGACGCCTATGCCAAGGGGGAGCCCGGCCCGCGCCTGCGCTCCGCCTTCACCCCGCGCAGGGAGGAGACAGCTCGCGTGGTCTTTGTCATGAGCGGCCAGGGCCCCCAGTGGTGGGGCATGGGCCGTGAGCTGATGCGCCATGAGCCTGTCTTCCGCAAAGCCATCGAGGCCTGCGAGACAGCCATCAAGCCCTGGGCACGCTTCTCCCTGCTGGAGGAGCTGAACAAGACGGAGGAAACCGCGCAGATGCAGCGCACCGAGATCTCGCAGGTGGCCATCTGGGCCATGCAGATGGCGCTGGCGGAGCTGTGGCAGTCCTGGGGCGTCCAGCCTGCCGCCGTCGTCGGCCACAGTGTGGGCGAGGTCGCCGCCGCCTGCGTGGCGGGTGTCCTGACTTTG
The DNA here is from genome assembly GCA_964588755.1 of uncultured Prosthecobacter sp. Classification (GTDB taxonomy): domain Bacteria; phylum Verrucomicrobiota; class Verrucomicrobiia; order Verrucomicrobiales; family Verrucomicrobiaceae; genus Prosthecobacter. The sequence goes on from CAZPSQ010000055.1 coordinate 11,574, forward strand.
GAAGAAGGGGCGAAGATCATCACCTTGCGCGGGCGTTACATGGATGAGTGCTCGGCCGCCGGCGGCACCATGCTCGCTGTGGGCATGAGCCCGGAAGAGGCGCGGGCGGTCATCGCCAAACACGACAAGGAGGTCAGCATCGCCGCCTTCAACGGGCCGCGTTCCCTTACCCTGTCCGGCCTGCGCACCTCGCTGGAGGCCATCGCGGCGGATCTGGAGGCGCAGGGCGTCTTCGCCCGCTTCCTGCAGGTCAGCCACCCCTTCCACCATGCCATGATGCAGCCTGCGGCCGACGCGCTGCTGCAGGGGCTGGAAGGGCTCGCCCCCAGGGCGGAGAGCATCCCCTTCTTCAGCACTGTCACCGGCGGCAGGCTGGACGGCGCCGCCTGCGTGGCGTCCCACTGGGCGCACGGCGTGCGCCAGCCGGTGGAGTTTGCCCCGGCCATCCTCGCCCTCGCCAATGAAAACGTGGATGTGTGGCTGGAGCTTGGCGCGCATCCCGCGCTGGTGCGCTCCATCCAGGAGTGCCTGGCCGACAAGGGCGGCAAGCCCGCCGTCCTGGCCTCCGTGCGCCGTGAGCGTGAGCATGAGTCCCTGCTGGACACCGCCATGGACCTGCATCTGGCCGGCGTGGTGCTGGACTTCAAGGCCATCACCCCCTCCCGCCGTCTGCTTTCCCTGCCTGCCTATGCATGGGACAAGGCCCGCTGGTGGCATGAGTCTGGCGAGACGCGGGAGGGGAGGCTCTCCGCCGGCGGCCGCGGCCTGCTGGATGTCCGCACCGCGCGCGCCGTGCCGACCTGGATCGTCCGCCTTGACGGCCGGCACATGGCTTTCCTCAAGGATCACCGCGTGGAAAACCTCGTTGTCTTCCCAGCCGCAGGTTATGTGGAGATGATCCTCGAGGCCGGGCAGCAGGTGTTTGAGGGCAAGCCCTTTGTGGTGGAGGACTTTGAAATCCGCAAGCCGCTCATCGTTCCCGATCCGTCCTCCGGCGTGATCATGGAGCTGTCCTATGACCCGGCCGAACGCACCTTCTCCATCCAGAGCAAGATGGAAAACACCAGCTCCTGGTCGGTGCATGTGGTCGGCTCCATGCGTGGCGAGCGCTCCGAGTCCGCCTTCTCCGCCTCCACCTGGGAAAACACCTCCACCCCGGATGTGGAGGAGGTCGAGGTCGGCGGATTCTACGAGCACATGGCCGACATGGGCCTGCGTTATGGGGAGGAGTTCCGCCCCATCCGCCAGCTTGCCGCTGGCAAGGGCCGGTCCATGGGCCGCGTGGCCTTGTCAGACGCCATCTCAAATCGTGCGCCGGACTACCCGCTGCATCCCGTGCTCTTTGACGGCGCGCTGCAGATCTTCTCCTCCGGCGCCGCCACGGTGGAAGGCCGCACGGCGGGCATGCGCCTCCCGGTGCGCTTTGCACGCATCGCCTTCTACCGCTCCCCCGGCGCGTCCGGTCGTGTGCGGACGGAGGTGAGGACCGCCAACGATGAGCTCGTCGAAGGTGACATCGACATCTACGACGAAAGCGGCAGGCCCTGTGTCAGCATCGACGGCTTCCGCGCCATCAGCGTGGAGGGCGCGCGCCGCAGCAGCCGCACCGGCAAAGGGCGTGACCTCGTCTATCATGTGGCGTGGGAAAAGACGCCGTCAGGCACGCCGCCCGCGCCGCTGGCCCCTGCGCCCCTCAGCCGGCTGAAGGAGGCGGCGCGGCTGGCGCTGGATGAAGTCCTCACCGCCCGCGGCCGCGAGGGGCTGGAAGCCGCCTATGCGGACCTCGACAAGCTGACCGCCGCAGAGGTGGCCCGCGCGCTGAAGCAGATGGGCGCCTTCGCCCAGGTGCAGCAGATCTTCACCGCCGAATCCCTGGGCGTCACCCAGGCGCTGAAGCCCGCCTTCTTCCAGCTGATGAGCGACCTGGTGCAGCGCGGGCTGCTGGTTGACCAGGCCAATGGCTTCCACCCGACCCCGGCCATCATCAAGCTGGCCGATGAAGTCCCCCAGATCTTCCGCGCCACAGTGGAGAAACACCCCGGCCATCTGCCGGACGTCCTGCTCTGCCAGGCGTCCTGCGCGGAGCTGGGGCCCATCCTGCGCGGGGAAAAAGACGCCGTGCAGGTGCTCTTCACCGGCGTCGGCTCAGAGCTGCTGGACCAGTTCTATGGCGACGGCCTGCTCACCAGCCCCTGGCTGGCCGGCCTTGCCCGTGCCGTACAAGAGGCCGCCCGTGACCTCCCTGAAGGCCGGGGCCTGCGCATCCTGGAGATCGGCGCCGGCACCGCCGGCCTCGCCTCCCAGCTCCTGCCGCTGCTGGAGCGCGGCGTGCACAGCTATGTGTTTTCGGATGTCTCCGCCGGGTTCTTCCCCGGGGCCAAGCAGAAGCTCGCCGCCTTCCCCGAGGTGGACTACAAGATCCTCGACCTCGAAAAACCTGCCATCGAGCAGGAGTTCGACACCGCCTCCTTTGACATCATCCTCGGCACCAACGTGGTGCATGCGGTGAGTGATGTGCGCTTTGCCCTGCGCAATGTGCAGCAGCTTCTGAAGCCCGGCGGCACGCTCATGTTTGTGGATGTGGCCACCTCCCACCTGTGGCTGGATGCCGTGTTCGGCCTGACCTCCGGCTGGTGGCGTTTCACCGACCGCGACCTGCGGCCGCACCACCCGCTTCTGCTGCGTTCCCAGTGGGAGGATGTGCTGCGCCAATGTGGTTTCGCCGAAACGGCGTCCGTTCCCGGCCTGCTGCGCAGCCATGGCGGCGAAAGCCTCATCGGCCTGTTTGCCCGCAAAGCCTGGGTGGAGCCTGTGGCCAAGGACGAAAAGACCGTGCAGCCGCCGGAGGAAAAATCCTGGATGGTGTTTGCGGACGAGTCAGAGCTCAGCCGCCAGCTCATCGGCCACCTGCGCGTGCAGGACGCGCGCTGCCGTGTCGTGCGTCAGGGCGCGCGGTTCGCCGCCGAGTCCGGCGACCAGCTCACCCTGCGTCCCGGGTCGCCGGAGGACTGGAAAGCCCTGCTGGATGCCTGTGCGGAGGACGCGCCCGAGCGGTTTGTATTCCTGTGGCAGATGGGCGCGACGACCCCCGGCACCGACCCGGATGCCGCCATGCTCGGCACCGACGGTCTCTTCCACCTCGCCAAGGCCCTGCAGGAGCAGAACCCGGCGGCCAAACGGAGCATCGACATCATCACCCGCGGCGCTCAGGTCGTCGGCACGGAGATGAAGGAAGTCTCGCTGGTGCAGGCCGCCGTCATCGGCCTGCTGCGTGTGGTGGCCAACGAGCACCCGCATTTTTCCTGCCGCAGCATTGACCTGCCATCCGCCGCCTCAGCCGCGGATCAGGCCCACGTGTGGCAGGAGCTTCTCAGCAAGGACTCCGAGCGCGAGATCGCCTTCCGGGGAGACGCGCGTTTCATCCGCCGCATCAATCGTGGCCTGGAGCCGCGCGAGCAAACGCTGGATGCCAGCGTGCCGCTGCGCCTTGAGACCCGCGAGCGTGGCCTGCTCGACTCGCTGCGCTTCAACTCCTTCGCCATGCCTGAGTGCGCTCCGGGAGAGGTGCTTATCGAGGTGAAGGCCTCCGGCATGAACTTCCGCGACGTCCTCAAGGCCCTGGCGCTTTACCCTGCCGAAACTGCGGACGCCCGCATCTTTGGCGACGAGGTGGCCGGCGTCATCACAGCCGTCGGAAAGGGGGTCACGCATGTGAAGCCCGGTGACGCCGTGTATGGTCTGGCCGTCTTCGGTCTGGCCACGCACACGCTCGCCCGTGGTGGGGATGTGCAGCTCATGCCAGAGCACCTTTCCTTTGAGGAGGCCGCCACGCTGCCCGTCGTCTTCATGACGTCCTGGCACGCGTTGAAGACCGTGGCCCGCATCTCCGCCGGGGAAACAGTGCTGGTGCATGCCGGTGCTGGCGGCGTGGGCATGTCCGCCATCCAGATCGCCCATCACCTGGGCGCGGAGGTCATCGCCTCCGCTGGCAGCCCGGCCAAGCGCGCGCTGCTGAAGAGCCTGGGCGTGAAGCACGTCATCGACTCGCGCAAGGCCGACTTCGCCGAGTCTGTGATGGAGATCACGCAAGGCCGTGGCGTGGACGTCGTCCTGAACTCCCTGGCCGCCGAGGCCATCCCGATGGGCCTGTCCTGCCTCGCGCAGTTCGGCCGCTTCATCGAGATCGGCAAGCGTGACATTTACCAGAACTCCCGCATCCCGCTCTGGCCGCTGCGCAAGAACGCCTCCTTCCACGTCGTGGCCATGGACGCCATCTTCAGTGGCGACGAGGCGCTCACGCGCGACATCCTGGGCACCTTGACAAAACTGGTGAACGACGGCGCGCTGCACGCGCTGCCCTTCCGCTCCTTCCCCGCCTGCCGCATCGATGCCGCCTTCCGCCTCATGGCGCAGGGCAGGCACACCGGCAAAGTCATCGTCTCCTTCCCGGACCCCTTCGTGCCCCGCCGCGCCGAGCCGCTGGTGAAGGGCTTCGAGGTGAAGCCCGATGGCACCTACCTCATCACCGGCGCCTTCGGCGGCTTTGGTCGCGTCGTCGCCAACTGGCTGGTGGACTGCGGTGCACGCCACCTCGTCCTCTCCAGCCGCAGCGGCGCCTCCACCCCGGAGGCCGAGACCTTCCTGAAGGAGCTGAAGGATCGTGGCGTCCAGGCCCAGGTCATCCGCGCCGACGCCGGTGTGGCAGAGGACGTCACCCGCATGTTGAAGGAAATCAAGGCCGGGAGCCAGCCCCTCAAGGGCATCTTCCATCTGGCCATGGTCATCGACGACGCCCCCATGGCGGCGCTGGACCGCGAGCGCATGCGCAAGGTCCTGGCCCCGAAAGGCCACGGCGCCTGGCTGCTGCACGAAGGCACCCAGGGCATGGACCTCGACGCCTTCGTCATGTTCTCCAGTGTCTCCAGCGTCTTCGGCAACGCGGCCCAGGCCAACTACGCCTCCGCCAACGCCTTCCTGGACGCGCTGGCCCACCACCGCCGCGCGCAGGGACTGCCCGCCCTCACCATCAACTGGGGCGCGCTGGGCGGTGAAGGCTATGTGGCCCGCAATGAGCGCGTGGCAGAGTTCCTCGCCCGCCAGGGCACCATCGCCCTCACCCCGCGCGAGGTCATCACCCTCATGGACATGTTCCTCGCCGCTGGTGCCACCCAGGCCATCGGGCTGAAGGCCGACTGGGCCAAGTGGAAGCAGTCCTTCCGTGGCAGCCAGGAAAGCCCGCTGCTGGAGCGCATCTTTGCCGCCACCAGCGACAGCGCCGAGTCCAGCGGCAGCAAGGGCGACTGGCGCGTCAAGATCGAGTCCGCCTCGCCCGAAGAACGCGGCAATGTCGTCGGCCAGGCCGTGCGGGACGTCGTGGGCTCCGTGCTCCGTGTGAAACCGGAGACCCTGCGCGACGACCAGCCGCTGACGGACCTTGGCCTCGACTCGCTGATGGCCGTGGAGATCGAAAACTCGATCGAGCGCTCCATCGGCGTGGCCCTGCCGCCCGCCAGCCTCATGCGCGCCCGCACCATCGGTCAGATCGCCGTGCTCATCACGGAGCACATCGGCGGCGCGGCAGCCGCGGCTCCAGCGCCTGTTCCAGCGCCGGAGCCTGTGCCAGTCTCTGACAATGACCTGGACCTGGACGCGCTTTCGGATGCGGACATCGACCGCCTGCTTGACGGTGACACGCCGGCGGCAGACTCTGCGGACTCCCGTCAGAAATTTGAGCCTGAAACACCCGCATGTCCCAAGACAATCGAGCGCGTCTGAAGCAGTGGCTGGAGAGCGGCGAGGCGCGCCTTCAGCCGCTGACCCTCCCGCAGCGTGAGCTGTGGGAGGCATCCCCCGTGGCTGCGGGGGACCCGGCCAACCACATCTGCGCCTGCTTGCACATCGGCGGCCGTGTGACCCCGGAAGGGAGCGAGGCCGCTCTGCAGAAGGTCGTGGACCGGCAGGAGGTTTTCCGCTCCTCCTTCCTGCCCGGGAAGGACAAGCCCATGCAGCTCATCCGCCGCACGGCAAAGGCGAACATTGTCATGCGGGAGGTGCCCGCCGCCAAAGACCGCCCTGAGCTGATCGACGAGATCGCCCAGGATGTCTTTTACCGGCCGTTCGACATGGTCGGCGGCCCGCTTTACCGCGGGGAGGTGCTGAGCTCTTCGGCGACGGAGCATGTGCTGCTGATGTCCATTCACCACGCCATTGCCGATGGCTGGTCGCTGGGCGTCTTTGTGCAGGATTTGTTTGCCGCCTACCTGCAAAACCACTCCAAGGACAGCGGCGCTCCACTGCCGCCGGTGCCCATGTCCTATTCCGCCTGGGCTGCCGCCGAGCGCGCTTTCTGGCAGCAGCCGTCAGAGCTGGAGCCGCGTGCCGAGTTCTGGAAAAACAATCTGAAAGGCAGCAGCCGCATTTGGAAAGGCGACAGCCAGCCACGCGGTCCACGTCAGCGCTGGGTCACGCACGTGCCGGCTGAACTGGGCAAAAGCGTGCGCGAGCTGGCCCGTCGCCATGGCGCCACGCTTTACAGCACCTTGCTCGCCGCCTTCCAGATCACCCTTTCCAAATGGACCGGCGCCGATGACATCCTGGTCGGCACGCCGGTGGCCAACCGTGGCCGCCAGGGGGCAAAGGAGCTCATGGGCTACTGTGCCGGCATCGTGCCGGTGCGCGGGCAGATCGACCGCTCCCGCAAGTTCTCCGACACCCTGCGGTCGGTGCACCAGTCCGCGCTGGATTCCTTTGCCAATGCCATGCCCTTTGCCGAGCTGGCCAAGGCCATGAACGAGCCTGCCACGGAGGGCCGCAACCCGCTGTTCGAGGTGCGCTTCGCCCTGCAAAACCACCCCGTGCCGGACATCGAGGTCGCGGGCTTCTCCCTGCGGCTGCGCATGGGCTCCACCGGCACCTACCGCTTTGACCTTGCCTGCGAGGTCACGGAGGAAGGGGACGAGCTGGAGGTCGTGTGGCTCTACCGGCAGGGCATGTTCTCCATGGGGGACATCCAGGCGCTGCACCGCATGTATCAAGGCACCCTGGCAGGCGTGTGTGCGTCTCCCGAAATCCTGACCTCCGCATTGATGACCTCCCTGTGAAACCCGCCATGCCAGCAGCCCTCGAAACAAGCACCGTCGAGCCTCATGAGCCGCACTGGATCAGCCGCTCGGCCTTCCAGCTGGTCGTCATCCTTCTGGCCCTGGCAGAGGCCAGCACCTTCATGGTTCTGCGCAGCGGCGTCTCCCTGTGGTGGGCTGTCCCGCCCATGCTCATCGCCGCCCATCTCATGCACGGCTCCGCCATCGGCTTTCATGAGGCCACCCACGGCATGCTGCGGAAGAACCGCGCCTTCAATGAGTTCGACGGCGTGCTGCTAGGCGTGTTCAGCTTCATGAGCTTCAGCCTCTACCGCGCCGCGCACCAGCTTCACCACATGCATCTGTCCACGGAGAAGGATGAGGAGCTGTGGCCCTTCATCCATCCCAGCTCCCCCCGCTGGTTGCGTGTCGTCGCGGCCGTGCTGGAGCTCACCGTGGGCCTGTTCTTCCTCCCGCTGCTCTTCCTCCGCATCTTCCTGCGCAAAAACTCGCCCATCCGCGCGAAACGCGTCCGCGTCCGCATCTGGAAGGAGCTCATTCTCATGGTCGTCGTGTGGGCCGGGGTGCTTTCCGCCGTGGCGTACTTTGACGTCTGGAAATACTTCCTCTGGCTGTACTTCCTCCCGGCCTTCATCGCCGGAAACCTCCAGAGCTGGCGCAAATACATCGAGCACGTGGGCATGACCGGCAGCACCGTGAACAGCTCCACCCGCAACATCGTGGCCGACAACTGGGCGGGCAGGCTGGTGTCCTTCACCCTGCTGCATGAGCCCTTCCACGGCCTGCACCACATGCATGCCGGCCTCCACCATGCGGAGCTGCCCCCGCGCGCGGCGGAGCTGCAGCCGAGGACACCGGAGGAAAAACCCCCCTTCCCCAGCTACACCCACGCGCTGCTGGACCTGCTGCGAAGCCTTTCCGACCCCCGCGTGGGCGCGCAGTGGCGCTCCGCTGACAGGCCTGTGTCATGAGCACTTCATCCACCTCTCCAGACACCGTCGTGTATGAGGCGGTGGACCTCAAAAAGGAATACGACGGCGGCAGCGTCCAGGCCTTGCGTGGCGTGAGCTTCCGCATTCATCAGGGGGAGTTCGTCGCCCTCATCGGCCAGAGCGGCTCCGGCAAGTCCACCCTGCTGCAGATGCTCGGCGCGCTGGACCACCCCACCTCCGGCGTTTTGAACTACCGGGGCAAATCCCTGGCCGGTTTTGCCGATCCTGCAACGTACCGCGCCCAGGAGATCGGTTTCGTCTTCCAGTCCTTCCACCTGCTGCCCACCTTCACCGCCGTGGAGAATGTGCAGATGCCCATGTTTGAGACCAGTCTTTCCGCCACGGCACGCCGCAAACGCGCGGAGGAGCTCCTGAAGTCAGTCGGCCTGGAGCATCGCCTGCATCATTTTCCCACCAAGCTCTCTGGGGGCGAACGCCAGCGCGTGGCCATCGCCCGCAGCCTTGCCAACGGCCCCTCTGTCCTCCTCGCCGACGAGCCCACGGGCAACCTCGACAGCGAAAATGCGCGGCACATTCTAGACCTGCTCACCCGCCTGCACCGGGAGCAGAACATGACATTGATCCTTGTCACGCATGATCCAGGCATCGCCCGGCAGGCCCAGCGCAGGCTCCACGTGAGGGATGGCCAGATCGTGCCTGAAACAACAGACCCCACGCCATGACCTTCACCACCATCATCGTGCGCGGGCTGCTGCGGCGTCCGGTGCGCACCGGCCTCACGCTGGTGGGCATCTCCATCGGCATTGCCGCCGTGGTGGCCCTGGTGGGCATCGCCCAGGGTTTTGAGAAGAGCTGGGAAAACGGCATGAAGGTCCGCCAGACAGACATCGTGGTGAACACCCTCGGCAGCTCCCTCGCGCCAAAGCCCTTCCCCATGGAGGTGCGGGACCGCATCAAGGACCTGCCGGGCATTGCCGCCACCTGCGGCTTGTTTGTGGAGCTCACCAGCGTGGAGGACTCCAGCATGATGGTCGTCTCCGCCCGCGAGTGGGGCGGCTTCTCATGGCAAAATTTGAAGATGCTCTCCGGTCGTATGCCAAACGACGGCACGGAGCGCGCCGTGGTCCTCGGCCAGAACGCCGCCGAAACCCTCAAGAAAAAAGTTGGCGACCCCATCCAGCTTGATGTCGAGGAGCTCACCGTCGTGGGTATCGCCGACGGCGGCGCGCTGGTGGAAAACGGCTCCGTCATCCTCTCTCTCGAGCTCTACCAGCAGCTCACGGGCAACGAGGGCAAGATCAACATCATCGATGTGCGTGCCACACCCGGCATCGACAAGCCGGGCCTGGAGCAGTTGTGCGGCAAGATCGACGCCCTGGTTCCCGAGGCCCGGGCCTTGATCGCGGGCGACCACATCGCCAACAGCGAGGCCTTCCGCTTCATCCGCGCCATGAGCTGGGGCACCTCCCTGCTCGCCGTCATCGTCGGTGTTCTCGGCGTCATGAACACCATGCTCATGACGGTGTTCGAGCGGAAGCAGGAGATTTCCATCCTCCTGGCCATCGGCTGGAAGCGCTCGCGCATCACGATGATGATCCTGGGCGAGTCCGCCATGCTGGGCCTCATGGGCGGCATCGTGGGTGTGCTCATTGGCGTCATTGGCGTGAAGATCACCGAGCGCCTGCCCTCCATCCATGGGCTGCTGGAGCCTGATCTCAGTGCCCGGCTCTTCGTCATCTCCGTCCTCATCTCCATCGTCGTCGGCGTGTTCAGCGGCCTTTACCCGGCGTGGCGCAGCTCGCGGCTGACGCCCAGCGCCGCCCTGCAAGGCTGACGTGATGTCCAACCTCAAAACCCTCTCGCCATGAAATCCCTGGTTCGCTTTTCCCTGCCTCTGCTGGCGGTGGTGGTGTCGCTCCACGCCGCAGATGCTCCTCCCAGCATGTCCGCGTCTGAGCTTGCCGCGAAAATGAGCGCCTTGCAGAAGGACGGCTCCGCCCTGGTGAAGCTGAAGCTGGACACCGGCGGCTCCACCACGCAGGTCCAGATCAAGCAGCGTCGCGGTGGCAGCTCCACGGAGCTGGTTTACCAGGTCCTCTGGCCAAAGGACCGCATGGGGGAGGGCGTGCTCCTGCGCAAAAGCGGCGGCTCCTTCAGCGGCGCCACACGCACCCTGCCTGACACCATCAAAAACCTGGACGCCGGACAACTGAAGGACCCGCTGCTCGGCAGCGCGCTGTCCTATGCCGACGTGGTGGAAAACTTTTTCGACTGGGACCAGCAGACCATCGTCGGCACGGAGGTCGTGGACCGTGCCACCTGCCAGATTCTCGAATCCAAGCCCGGCAAAAGTGACCGCAGCCCCTATGCCGCCGTGCGCACTTGGGTGGACACGCGGCGTCTTGTTCCACTGAAGGTCGAAAAGTATGTGTCCGGCGGCCAGCCCGCGCGCCGCATCACCACGACCCGTGTCGTGACCGATGACATGGGCCGTCACATCCCGGCCAACCTCACCATTCAGAACCTGCAAAGCGGCGTCACCACAGAGCTGGACGGCTCACGCCTCAAACACGGCGTCACCTTCACCGACCAGGACTTCACGGCTGAGGGGATCAAAAATGTGTCTGCGCCGCGTTGAGGCAGCCGTGTGAAAGCGCGCGTGCGTGTGAAGGGAGCGGAGAGAGAGGCCGCCGCCTCCCCCGTTCATGCAACCAGGGCTTCCGGCGTTGCTCACCGTGGCGCTGTCTTGAACACCTCCGGGTGGTCCAGCAGCACCTTCTTCACCTTCGCCACCTGGGAGAATGGCAGGTCGCCGAGCCACGTGGACTTTTCAATGACCTCACGCCCCCCAATGCTGCCGGCGATGACGAGGCCCGTCAGCAGCGTCCCCAGCTTGTCTGGGTGCGTCCCGTCGTCCGAGTGAAGTGGCAGGGCGGGATAGGTCTCCTGCGCCAGCTTCCAGAAGTCGCCCACCGGACTGACGAGAATGCGGGCGTTGGGGTGCTGCTTCAGCGCGTCATTCACCGCGTTCATGCTGGCCTGGCGGATGCGGGCGTGGGCCTGGCTGGCATCCTGGCCGGTCAGCAGCGCCTCCTTGTCCTGCTTCTCCCACAGGCTCTCATGCCGGGCCCAGATTTGGAAGTCCAGGACCAGGACATTCGGATTGGCCTCAAGCGCCGCAGCCACCAGCTTGGTCAGGCCGCCGCTCATCAGTTTTCGTGCGTCGTTGTTCACCGCCGCCAGCGCGGAAAGCACACTCTGCTCCTGCACCACCACAACGTCCCACGGCTGGCCGTCCGCCCCCTGTTTCAGCAGGTCCATGGCGTCCTTGTCGGCGGCGTGCTGGTCCAGCTTGTACCCGCCCTGCAGGTAGCTGCCGATGTGCGGTGCCAGCACCTGGGATGACAGGATGATTTCCCCCACCGTGGCGGGCAGGCGGTTCTGCGCGGTGTAGCTGTTGCCCAGGAACAGGATGCGCACATGCGGCAGGTCGTCCGCTGCGGAGACTCGGCCGCCCCAGCCAAACGCGGCACAGCCGGCCAGCAGCACCTTCCGCCGGGACCAGTGGCTGGATGTGTCTGGACTCATGGACGGCGTGGTGGGGCTGCCTGACGAACGATGCATGGGGAGAAGCGTATGCGTGTGAGTGGGCGGACCGGCGGATCAGTTCAAAAAACCGGCTCTCAGAAACGGTTGAACTCCTCCAGTGGGATGTTCTTGCCACGGGCCTCCAGGTTCGATGCCGCATGGAGGGTCACGGTGATCACTGGCGTGGAAACAGTTGTCTGCGTACCTTGCACCGTGCGGGTGGTGGTGAAGTCAAGGTTCTGATCGTAACGCATGGCGTGCTGATCCCTGCCAAAATCACGCGCCATGGGATCCCAGTCAATACCCGTGCAATAGATCACGTGGTAAGAGCCATCCGGAACATTGTTGAGCGTGAGCCGCCCCCCGCCACGCACATGGAAGGAGGCCCACAGCTTGCTGCCACCCACCACCTTGACATAGACGTCATCGGTCAGGCCGTTTTCCAGAATCAGCCGCCCCTTGCCGCCGAACCCCTGGAAATGGTTTGTCAGCAGCACGTCTGGGTGGAGGCTGCTGTCGGTGGCCAGCGGCTGCGTGGAGGGTGTCTGCGCGGCCAGTTCCTGTCCCTGCCTGCGCTTGCGCGGGGTGAATGCCCGCGCCCGGCTCTCCCCTGCGGCCACCTGGGAAGGCGGCATCGCCGCCTTCAGCTTGGCCAGCCATTGGGCGGCAGTTTCATCCCCCTGGGCTGAGGCCAGGGTGAACCATTTGAGCGCCTCGGCGGCATCCTTCCGCACGCCTGTGCCCTCCAGGTAAAAAATGCCCAGGCTGTTTTGCGCCGCCACGTGGCCCAGCTCCGCCGCCTCCAGGCAATAGTGGGCCGCCTGCGCCTTGTCCTCCGGAACACCTGCGCCCAGGGTGTGGCACACGCTGAGGTGGAACTTGGCCGCCGCATGGTCATGCGCTGCCGCCTTCCGGTACCAGCGGGCGGCGGCGCTGGCGTCTTCGTGTACTCCCAGCCCGCGCTGGTAGGCCATGCCCAGGCTGTCCTGGGCATTGTCGTGGTCCTGCTCTGCGGCCAGACGCCACCATTGGACGGCCTCTTCGCGGCTTTGGGGCACCCCCTGCCCTGAGAAACAGGCTTCTCCCAGCAGATACTGGGCCTCAGGCTCCTGCTGCTGCGCCGCCCTGCGGTACCACATGGCGGCCGCCGCCAGATTGCCTGGTGTGCCACCTTTCCCCGTATAGGCGAGTCCCAGCTCCAGCTGCGCCTGCGCATGCCCATGTTCTGCCGCAGGCAGCAGGCACCTGATGGCCTCATCCAGGTTCACAGGCGTCCCTTTGCCGTGCCGGTGGCAGATCCCCAGCTGCTCCTGCGCGCCGGCATGGCCTTTTTCCGCCAGCGGGCGCAGCAGGGCCACAGCCTTCACGTGGTCCTCCATGGATTCCCCGCCGTTCAGCAGGCACCACGCGGACTCCTGGCTGGCGTCTTCCAGACCTGCGGCGGAGGCCCGTTGAAACCACTGCAAAGCCTGTGTCAGCTCCTGTGCCACGCCCGCGCCCTTCTTGTAGCACAGTCCCGCCTGCATCTGCGCGGCGGGCAGGCCTTGGTCAGCCGCCATGAGCGTCCATTTGAAAGCCTCCTCCGCACTGGCTTCCACGCCCGCCCCGTTCTGGTAGGCCTGGGCGGCCTGCCACTGCGCCTGCGGGTCTCCTTCCAGGGCCCGTGCCAGCAGCTCCCCAAAAGGCAGGGCCTTCAAAGCCAGCAGATGCGACCTCAAAGTCGCGGCGGCAGGCCCTGCTGGGAGCGGCGGCGTGTCCTGCCTCACCCCTTCTTGAACCGCGCCGCTCAGGGAGTGTGGCTTAAGCGCGTCAGCCGCCGCCTCCACCTGCGCTGCTGCTGCGGCAGGGGCTTCGGGCCGTAGCACATGCATCATCAAGCCTGCCAGGACGAGGAGCCCCACCCCGGCCACGACCCAGGTCACCAGGGACAGGGCCGGCACCTTCCGCGCAGGCACAACGGTTGGTTGTGGCGCAGCCTCCAACTTGGGAGCCTCCAGGGGACGCATGATGCCTGACAGGGACGGTTTGCCCGGCGCGCAGGTGCTCACCCTGAAAGGAAACCCCGTCTCCGGCAGCGGATTCAGGATCCCATAGGCCTCCCCGATCAGCCGCAGCCTGTCCTCCGACTCGGCGGCGAGCACGGGATCTCCCGCGACCTTTTCAGGCCGCCATTCTGCCATTCTGTCCACATAGGCCTTCGTCAATGCGCCACGCGAGACAGGCGGGGATATTCTGAGAGTTTGAACAGCGTCTTTGAGGGTCATGGCCGCGTCGGGTCGCGTGTTGGTCGTAAACAAAACACCACACAATCTTGGCATCCATAAGAACTCACCAGCCCGGCATTGTCATGCGCCAAAAGCGCCCGAAACGCGGATGACAGGCCGCCCGCCGCCCCCAGTTCAGAACGTCCCCGCCGCCTTTCTGCCCATCCAAAACAGTCCCATCAGCACCACCAGCAGCCCGGCCCAGCCAGGATGGGCCCAGATTTGCAGACGGCGCTCTTGAAAGGCAGGGTCCGGCAGCGCGGCGACGGCATTGACGACCGTCCCCGCCTTGGCCGCGTCCAGCATGCCGCCCTTGGTGAACTGGGTGATCTCCCGCAGCACGTCAAAACGCGCGGGCTGCCCGCGCTTCTCCCGGCTGGTGCCCTGGATGGAAATCTTGGTTTCCAAGGTGGAGCCCGCCTCGGCTGAGGAAAGCTGCACCCGGTGCTCCCCCGGCTCGGTGGGGGTGAAAACGCCATTGAAAAGCCCCCACGCCTCCTCCCCCGCCGGCAGCAGGCGCACACTGGCCACCTTGCCGCTGGGCGCGGCGATCTGTGCCACCACCGTGCCGTCCCGCAGCGGCTCGCCCGTCAGGCTCATCACATTGGCGTTGAGCGTCAGCACATCGCCGGTGCGCGGGCGGTCGGGGGAGTAAAAGAGGCGCATCTTGTCCCCGCTGCTCATGTTGCGCTGGTAGGCCATCCAGCGCACCACCTGCCCCCAGAAGCGGTAGTGGTACCGGTCCTCCACCCCCTTCCGCCAGCGCCAGGCGCCATCCGTCCCCATGAACAGGATTTTGCCCGCGCCGTAGGTCTTCGTCACGATAAGCGGCACACGGCCAAACTGGTTCGACTCCGACCCGTGCGTGGCCAGGATCTCGGAGCCCGCCTTGGCACGCAGCGCAGGCGCATACCACTGGAAGCCGGGCAGGTTCCCCCACACGCGGGCGCTCGCCTCATCACTGTCCTCCAGCTTGGTCAAAAGGCTGCGCGTGCCCGCCTCCGTCAGCGCAAACTTGCCCGGCGCGGAGGAGCCCCAGCCGCGCGGCTGCCCGGCATCCCACAGCACCGGCTGCAGGTCTGCCAGCGGCGTTTCCTGCAGTGTGGCCTGGAACCCGTGGAAGCCCGGCATGAAGACCAGCCCCCCTGCCTGGTCCCGCACCAGCTTCTGCAAGGAGACGCAGTGCTCCGGCTTGAGCTGCCCGCTGGCCACGCCCACGTCGCCCAGGAAAACCACGTCGTATTTGGCCAGTTCCTCATCCTTGGGGAAGCCGCCCAGATAGCCGCGTCCCGCCCCCGGCTTGCCCAGTCCAGGATGCAGCAGCAGACAGCTCACCTCGACGCCGGGGTCGCGCTCCAGCGCATTGCGCAGGTAGCGGTACTCCCAGCGGGGGTAGGACTCGATGACCAGCACGCGGAGCTGCTCCTTGCGGATGGAAAGCGGTGCCTCCTGGGCGTTGTTCTCGGGATAACGCTCATTCGGTGTTTTCGGGATCGCCAGTGTCAGCTTCACCTCCCCTGGCTTCTCCGGCCTCCACGCGATGGCGTCCTGCAGCCGCCCCATGGCCGGAAGCGTGACCTCTTTGGTGATGATCTCGCCGCTGGAGGCGCGCATCTCCAGCGTGACCACCTCGTCGCGCGGCAGGGAGCTGTCGATCACGAAAGGGATGCGCAGCGGCTTGCCCGCCACGGCAAAGGTGGGCACGTCGAAGCTGGTCAGCTCCACATCCGGCAGCCGCGTCTCCGCGCCCACCGGCACGGCGAACACCGGCGCCTCGCGCATCCGCAGCCGCGTGGCCGCCTGGGAGGGCGCCATGCCGGTGTTCCAGTCGCCATCGGAAATGAGCACCACGGCCTTGAGATGGGGCTGCTTTTCCAGCACACCCAGGAGCGCCGCATGAATGTCCGTGCCCTCGGCCGCAGGAGTCAGGGAGGACGAGAAAGGCTCGATCACCACATCCATCCGCTCCTTCAATGGCTCCCACAGTTTGGGGTCTGTCAGCGGTCTGGCCGCCTCCTCGCGCGTGCGCGACATCGTGG
>CAZPSQ010000056.1:0-27345 GCA_964588755.1 uncultured Prosthecobacter sp.
GTCGAGGTCACGGATGAGGCGGGCGAAGGCCTGGTCAAAGGCCGGAGCTTGGCTTTCGAAGGAGCCCTTGATGTTGGAGTGGTGGTCCCAGCTGCCGTAGTTCACCGACACCATGCGCACACCCGCCTCGACGAGGCGGCGGGCCAGCAGGAAGCGCTGGCCGGCAGGGTTGCGGCCGTATTCGTCGCGCAGCTTGTCGGACTCCTTGTCCAGGTCGAAGGCTTCGCGGGCCTTCTGGCTGCTGACAAGGCCGTAGGCGCTCTGGTAGAAGCTGTCCATGGCGCTGATGGCGTCAGATTTCTCCACTGTCTTGAAATGCTCATCCACGGCGCCCAGAAGGTTGCGGCGGCGGTCAAAGCGCTTCTCGTCCACGTCTTTGGGGGTGAGGAGGTCACGAACGGTGAAGCCTTTGCTCGCTGGGTCAGAGCCGAGGGCGAAGGGGCCAAATGCGCTGCTCATGTAGCCGGTGCCCTGCTCAGGAGCCACCATGTTTGGCACCACCACGTAAGGAGGCAGGTTGTTGCGGGAACCCTGCTCATGGGAAATGATCGACCCGAAGCTGGGAAACTTGATGGCCGGGCTGGGGCGGTAGCCGGTGAACATGTTGTGCGTGCCACGCTCATGGGCGGCCTCACCGTGCGTCATCGAGCGGATGACGGTGAGCTTGTTCATGATCTTGGCGATGTTCTGGAACTTCTCACCCACATACTCCCCGGGGATGGAGGTCTTGATCGGGGTGTAGGGGCCGCGGTAGTCCGGGGAGGCAAAAGGCTTTGGATCCCACGACTCATGCTGGGCCATGCCGCCGGGCAGGTAGATGTGGATGATGGAATCCGCCACCGCCTTGAAGGTCTCCACATCAGGAATCACGGGCGCGGCCTGCAGGCGCATCATGTCAGGCAGGGTAAGGCCGCCCAGGCCGCCCAGCATCCCCACGTAGAGGAAGTCACGACGGCTCACACCGGCACGGAGGTCGAGGTGGTTGCCCTGGCAGTTAGCATGCATTTTCATAGGAGAAGGGGGATTGTTGCTGGTATCAGTGGGTGTTACGGGCGGCACCGGGGCTTCTTGCAGAATCGTGTGAAAAATTCACTGCCGCGACTTTCCGCCGGACGGAGGCCGTGGCTATTTTCTGACCCAGCCTGCCTGCATGAACTGGTGGATCCAGACCTGAAAGTCCACTGGTGCATCCGGTGGGAATCTCAGGCGCAGAATCATCGGCACGGCCTCGTTGCTCTGCTCCAGCCAGTAGTCCAGTTCCTTCACCTGCGGGCTGTGCTTTTCCATGTACCCGTAAACCACCTTGGCGCCGGGTTCTGTGATGCTGCGCAGGCTGTAGCACTTGATGGCGGCGGGATCGCCAAAACCGTTTTCATAATGCCCCGCAGGGGACACAAGCACCCGGAAGAGCGTGGGCGCGGTAGGTTTCTCTGCCAGAAAGTCGGACCACGCCATCTCCCCCGCGCCCACAAAAGACTCCCAGTCCACCCGTGCGCCGTTGGGTGTGTGCTCCACCGTGGCCGTGCGCCGGCCACCGCCCTCGAACACCACGATGTGGTCGGTGAAACGCGGGGACACCTCGGTGGGTTCCACCAGGGAGTCGAAACTCATCGCCTCGTCCGAGCTCTTGCTGTAATAAATGCTCATCAGCGGGGCCACGCGGAGCTGGTCACGCACGGTCAGGGCGCGCTGACGCCAGTTGGGCGCGCTCAGAAACTGGCGCACCATGTCCTCGCCAGCAGCGATCCGGGCCAGATTCTCCGGGCGGATGGGCTGTGTCTTCTCGGCCGTGGTCATGTCGCCGCCTGCCGGGCGGAACACCAGGTTTCCAGAGGTCACAGGAGGGGGCAGAGCTTCCGCCGGACTCGTCGTCGCCGGGACAGCCGTGGTCGGACTGCCAGCCCCCTGGGCCTGCACACTCTCAGTGCCTGAAGTCTCCTGCTTGTCCTCGTCCCCAGGGTGGGAGGGAAACAAGCTCACCGCCACCAGCGCCAGGATCACCACCCCCGCTATCACCGCGCCGAGCACAAGCTTCCGCTGAAACTCCTTGATCTCCGGGTCCATCCGCATCCGCTCAAATGCATCACCCGGCAGGGGCTGTGGGTCATGTCCTATCTTGGGCGGGGGCGGCTCCGCTGGCTCTGGGGCGGCCGCCTGATCCATCAGCAGCGCGCGGCGTTTCGTCTTGGTGCTCTTTTCCGCCATCTGCAGCATCACCATTTCCCCGCACTCCGGGCAGGGGCGTGAGCGTGTCACGGCCGAAACTTGTATCTCTACAGTCTTTTCGCAGTGAGGGCAGACGAGTTTGGTGGCGGGCATTCGGGCGGCGGGGCAGGGAAGGGGGGCGGATTTTGCAGCTTGGAACGCTCCTCAGCAACCAAGGGTTGTGACCTTTTTCCAGCTCAGCATCAGCGCCACACTGAGGCCACGCCGCCGCCGTAGCGGATCTGGCGCAGGCCCCAGCTCATCATGGTTCTCGCGTCGTCCCAGATGTACTTTGTCTTCGTCCCAAGCTGCACCAGGATGACTTCCCGGCCGCCGCTGGAGGCGGTGGAAATCAGGCAGCGTCCTGCGGCCACGGTGTAGCCGGTCTTCATCCCATTGCATTCCGGCATTACCCCCAGCAGATCGTTGGTGTTCTCGAAGGACTGGCTGCGCCCGTTGGCGTAATGAAAGGTGTAGTACTTCCGCCGCACCGCGTCCCGGATGACGCCGTTCCGGTACGCCACCATGGCCACGCGGGCCATGTCGCGTGCGGTGGAGTACTGGCCCGGGGAGGTCAGGCCGTGCGGGTTCTTGAAATTGGTGGAGGTGCAGCCCAGGGAACGCGCCTTGGCGTTCATTTTGGCGGCGAAGGCGCTGATGCTGCCCGCATTGTCACGTGCCAGCACATTGGCGATGTCGTTGCAGCTCTTCACTAGAAAGGTGTACAGCAGCGCCCGTCGGGAGTAAACTTCCCCGGCCTTCAAGCCGGCGCGGGTGGGCTCCACCGCCACGTCAGAGGCCTGCACCCGCACCATCTTGTCCAGGTTTCCAGCGTCCAGCACCACCAGGGCCGTCACCAGCTTTTGCGTGCTGGCCACACCGCGCGCGGTTTCAAAGTTCCGCCCGGCCAGGTGCTTGCCGGTGCGTGCGTCCAGCAGCAGGTAGGATGCCGCATGGATGGCTGGGCCGGAGCTTGCCACCCGCATCGGCTCATCCAGTTGCATGACCGCAGGCACAATCTGCACGCTGTCGCCGCCCGCCTGGGCCATCGCTGGCTGGAAATAGGCGGTCGGCTGCGGGCTGGGGAGGTGGGTCCCGTCTGACCTCACCGGGATGGCACGTGTCACCGGGGTGTTTGTGGCACAGCTCGCCAGGGACGCCAGGGTCGTGCCGATCAGCACAAGTTTCTTGGACAGGGGGAAATTCATGGTTTTGGGGACTGGCAAAATCGAAGCAGCTTTCCGCAATTTTCATGCCGATCAAGTTCTAACAGCCTCCCGTGAGCGTCCTCCGATTGTTGTCAAACCTTGCGTCCCGCCCGCGTACCCTCCATCTTCCCACCCCCACCATGGCCCTCATCATCAACGGCGAGCACATCGACGACGAAATCATCGAGGCGGAGTTCCGCCAGATCAAAGGACACTTTGAACGCACCCTCCAGGTCGCCTGCTGCGAGCGTGACCCCGAGTTCCGGGGCATGGCCAAGGACAACATCACCTCCCGGGTTCTGCTCAATCAGGAAAGCCGCCGCCGCTTTCCCGAAGTGGCGGAGGGGGACATCACCGCCCGCCTGGACAAGCTCATCGCCGAGGCTGGAGGCGAGACACAGTTCTACATGAACATCGGCGTGCCGGTGAAGGAGGCTGCCGCCGTGCGCGACAACGTGGCCGGCGGCGTGCGCCTGGACAAGACCCTGGGCGAAGTTTACGCCCCCGAGCCGGAGCCGAGCGACGCCGAGCTGAAGGCCTGCTACGAGGCCAACCTCAAGCACTACATGACGGACGAGCAGATCCAGGCCTCCCACATCACCAAGGGGCTGCAAGGCGCCACCAGCCGTCAGGATGTGTACCAATCCATGCGCGACATCCGCGCCCAGCTCCGCGCCGGGGCCGACTTTGCCAAGCTGGCGGAGGAGCACCGCGCCGACGACCAGCAGCAGATCGATCTTGGCTGGTTCAAGCGCGGGGAGTTCATGGAGGAGTTCGAGACCATCGCCTTCTCCATGGGGGAGGGGGAGATCAGTCCCGTCTTCACCACCCAGCTCGGCTACCACATCTGCACCGTCACCGGCCGCAAAGTGGCCGAGGCCCGCCCGCTGGATGAGGTCCGCGAGGCTGTCAAAGAGCGTTTTCTGGAGGAGCACCGGGACAGAAAGTTCAACGCCTTCCTGGAGGAGCTGAAAACCGCCGCGAAGATCGAGGACACCGACCCCGACGGGAACAACATCGATCATTGAGCAGCCGGATTTGGCCCGGTTTGAGAATTTTAATGCGTAACTCTTGATCGGGTCAGGGGTTATCAGAAGGTGCCGGCCTGAACAAGCGAGGCCCGCACACACTCATGGACCTGGAACCCGCTGACGTCGAACTCGGTGAAGCCTATGTCTTGATGTGGACCGGGGCAGGGGAGGCCTCCTGCGCCTGGGCTTCTGATGAGCTGGACAGCCTGGTGCTGCCGGATCCGGACCGCGTCTGGCGGATCATCCTGCACATTCTGGCCAGCGACCCGCCGCGGGAGGTGCGGGCCATCCTCGCCGCCGGCCCCCTGGAAAGCCTGCTGCGGGCGCATGCCATCGATTTCATTGACCGCGTGGAAGAGGAGGCGGCTGAGAACCAGCCGTTTCGCGCCATCCTTTCCGGTGTGGACCCCATGGTCTGCCGCTCTCCGGCACTTGGTGGCCGCCTCGCGCATGCCATCCGTGGCCGGAGCGGCGTGATGGCGTGATGGCGTGATGGCTACTCCACCCTGCCCATTTCAAACATTTCCCGGATCTCCCTCGCGTCCAGCGCCGCCCCGTGGAGAGCGAATTCGTCAATCGCTCCATTCAAGTTGCGGATGGGAAACTGGTGCCCCTGGGTGGGCAGCCCCCAGTTGCCGATCTCGCAGGGGCCGAAGGTGATGGGGCGGCCCGGCTGATGCAGAGCGGACACCTCCCGGCTGACCTCCTGGCCGTCGAAGTACTGCACCACGGCGCCGCTTTGATTGTCATAAGTCACAGCAATGTGGTGCCAGCGGCCCAGGCTGTCGGCGGTGAAGACCGGCGGGCTGAAGTACATCTGGTTGTGCTGCACGCCTTTCTCCGGCGTCTCGGGGCGGTACATGATGGAGAACATGAGACTGCCGTCCTCATGGATCTGCCAGTGCGGCTCACCATTGTCGTAGCCGTCGGTGAGCAGCAGGCCGTTGTACTTTTTGTCCACGGCATCTACCTTGATCCAGCAGGCCAGGGTGATTGCTGAATAGGTGCCGTCCAGGTTCATCCGCACACGGTCGCCGGGGCGCTTGAACTCCAGCGCCTCCTTCTCCGGCCAGCGGCCCTGCGTCCACTGCGCGCCCACCGCGCCGCCGTTGCGGCGTTTGAGCCCCGGCTCGGCAAAGTTGTTCACCATGCGGTCCCAGCGGTCGTCCTTCCAGTGCTTGAAGGTGTAGTAGGCGATCAGGCGCGGGTCCTGCCGCGCCTTGTCCGACCACGCCTGCCAGTCCGCCTGACGCTGCGCCTGGCGCTGCCGCACCAGTCCGCGCAGGTCGCCCATGGGCAGGAAGTCTGCCGCAGAGGTCTCAAACGATTTGCCTTGGGCATCCCGGCCGATCCCCATGCCAGCCGTCAGGTCCAGTGGCCGTGGGGAACCTTCCTGGTGCGCAATGACCTCCCCCTCCGCCACATGCACGGCGCTGCGGCCGTCCGGGGTCACATTCAGGGCAAACTCAGTCCCCAGGTCCTCCAGCTTCATGCCTGGGGCATGCAGGAGGAAACCCTTGGCCGCAGGCGGCACATGCACGCGCACGCGGCCATTCACACAGCGCGCCTCCCAGGCGGAGATGATTTCAACCTCCGCCGCGCCTTCGATCAATGCCGTCGCACCACTGAAGAACTCGATCTGCGCCAGTCCGCGCGCCAGTTTGAGGGTGCGTGGCGTGATCGTGTCGCCACTGCGCAGCACCGACGCCGGGTCAAACTGCGCGTCCAGGGTCTGGCTCAGCATGGCCACACCGTTGGAGGTGGCTTCGGGGTGGCCCGCCTCATGCGGACGAAGGATGAAGGCCAGGGCGATGACCGCCGCCGCAGCGGCGGCTGTGGGCAGCAGCCAGAGTGTTCTGCCGCGTTGGACGGGAGGAAGGGCGGCGGCAGCATGGGGCGCGGGCGCTTGCAGCCTGCCCGTGTGCAGCGCCGGCTGTTGCAGGAGCCTTGCATGAAGGTCCGTCAGTTCCAGGTACAACCGCCGTGCCTGCCAGTTCTCACGCAGTTGCGCCTCCAGCATGGCGTGCTGATCTGGCGTGATCTCGCCATCGAGCTGCGCATGGATCAGTGTTTCGAGCGGGGGAGGGGTGCTCATGCCAGACCCTCCGTTTCAGTTTGCATCTGGCGCGTCACGCAGTCCTGCAGGCGCTGGCGCAGCATCTCCAGATTCCGAAACAGTGTGCGGCGGCTCAGGCCGAAGCGGGCCGTCATCTCCTCCGCCCCCTGGCGCAGCGCGTAGCGGCTGGTGACGAGTTCCTTGTCCTGCGGTGTCAGCTTTCCCAGGCAGCCATCCAGCAGCCGCAGGCGCATATCCAGCTGCGGCTCGATGTGCGCGCGTTCACTGGCCAGCAGGTCCATCACATCCTCGCTGAAGAGCAGGGGGGACCGTGCCGCCTTCTCCCGATGCTTCTGCACCTGGAGGTAGGCGAAACGGTAGGCCCAGGGCATGAACGGCCGGGTGGCGTCATACTGGTCAAACTTCCGAAACAGCGCCAGACTCGTCTCCTGCAGGATGTCCCGCGCATCCGCCTCCACCGGCACCAGGCTGAAAATGTAGCGGAAAAGCTGCTCCTGATGCTGCGTGAGCAGCAGGATGAGGTTTTCCGTGGAGCTGGGTGGAGCGGTGTCTGGCATGCCGTAGTGTACTCCCAGCGTGGCGGCACGCAGTGCCAAAAACGTGATGCAGGCTTCCTGCCTCCGGTTTGGGAAAAGGCTGGGGCATGTCGTGGCGTCTGCCCATCACGCCAAAATCTCTCGGATCAAATGCCCCTCCACATTGGTCAGGCGGCGCTGGATGCCATTGTGCTCAAAGGTCAGCCTCTCATGGTCGAGCCCCAGCAGGTGCAGGATGGTGGCGTTGAAGTCATAGAGGGGGTGAATGTCCTTCACGGCTTTTTGGCCGAGGTCATCACATTCCCCATGACTGACACCGGGCTTCACCCCCGCGCCGGTCATCCAGCAGGTGAAGCCGTCAGGATTGTGATCGCGGCCCTTGGCTCCCTTTTGGAAGAAGGGCATGCGGCCGAACTCGGTGCACCACACCACCAGCGTGTCCTGCAACAGGCCGCGCTGCCTGAGGTCACGGATCAGCGCGGCCGCCGGCTGGTCCAGGATCTGCGCATGCGTGTCATACTGCTCCTTGAGGTCGTTGTGCCCGTCCCAGTTCAGGCGGCCGCCGCTGGCATAGGCGCCATTGAAGAGCTGCACGAAGCGCACACCGCGCTCAATGAGACGCCGCGCCAGGATGCAGTTTTTGGCAAAGGCGGCCTTGTCCTTGTTCTGCGTGTCATCCGCGCCGTAGAGCTTCAAGATATGCGCAGGCTCCGTGCTAAGGTCACTGATCTCCGGCACGCTCATCTGCATGCGTGCCGCCAGCTCATAGCTGGCGATCCGTGCCGCCAGCTTCGCGTCGCCCGGATTTGCCTCCAGGTGCCGGGCGTTCATCCGCTGCAGCAGCGCACGTGCCGCACGGTCCTGCCGGGCGGAGCCACCGGCGGGGGCGAGATGCCGCACCGGATCTTTGGAGCTCATTGTCGTGCCTTGAAACGCCGCAGGCAGAAAGCCCGGCCCCCAGTTGTTGGAGCCATTTTGGGGCACGCCACGGGGGTCTGGAATGGCCACATAGGCGGGCAGGTCCTGGTTCTCGCTGCCCAGCGCATACGTCAGCCACGATCCCAGGCTGGGAAAGCCATCCAGCACAAAGCCGGTGGAAAGAAAATTTTCCGCCGGACCATGCGTGTTCGACTTGCTGGTGAGCGAATGCACAAACGCGATGTCATCCGTCAGCTCCGCCAGATGCGGGATCATGTCGCTCACCCACTTGCCCGTCTGCCCGCGCTGGCGGAACCCATACTGCGGCCGCGCCAGATTTCCGGCCGGGCCTTGAAAGGTGACGGCTGGTCCTCCCGGCAGCGGCTTGTTGTCCCACTTGATCAGCTCCGGTTTGTAATCCCAGGTTTCAAGCTGACTCACCGCACCCGCGCAGAAAATGACCACCACGTTCTTTGCCTTGGCCGGGAAGTGGCCATGCCTCGGCGCATAGGGCCGCGCTGGATCAATCATCGGGCCTCCTGCGGCACCTGCCGCCAGCAGCCCGTCCAGCCCCAGCAGATTTGTCAGCGCCACCGAACCCAGCGCCGTGGCGCTCTGGGAGAGAAAGCCCCGCCGGTTCAGCAAGGTACGACCGGCTGGAGTGAGGTGTTCGGCGGAGACTGGGGAGTGGGACATGAGATCGGCGTTTGCGGAATACTCTCCAGCAAACCGCCATCTTTAACGGTCCTTTTGTCCCAAATGACACGGCGGCGTCAAAATCATGGCTCCTCTCTTTCCTCCAGCACCGTCAGTTCGCTCAGCAGTGTGGTGGCATAAGTCCCTCGCGGCAGGTCAAAGCTCAGTTGCAGATCCCCGCCGTCCAGAACTGCAAATGTCGGGTTCAAGGGTCTCAGCCGCATCACCCGCCGCTCCTGCCGCAGTCCTGCGGACTCCAGCCCGGCTGTCAGTTCAGGGAAGCGCGCCATGACCTCCGCTTCCAGAGCGCGCACCTCGTCCGCGCTGTGCAGTTCGCCACCGCCCCACAGCGGCGCGGTCAGTTCCAAGCTCCCCTCCGCAAACCGTCGCGCTTCATCACCACGCTGGTTCCCGACAAGCAGGATCGTGCCGTTGTCTGGAAAGCCATACACCTCCCCCGGCAGCGCGCGGTCCCAGATGCCACGCGCCATCCGCTCGGCCACCACGGCATTGAACAACTGGCTGCGTACGGAGGACAGCAGCAGCCCGCGCAAAAGCCGGTCCGCAGGCGTGAACTCGCCACGAAACATCGCCAGCGCCTTCTCCACGTTCCGCCCCTCGTTGCCGAAACGCTGGCTGCCGAAAAAATTCGGCGCGCCCATCGTCGAGATCAGCCCCCACCGCTCTTCTGCCGCCGCAGCGCTGAAGTCCGGCTGTCGCAGCCGGATCGTGAAACGGTTCCCCTGATGGATGCCGCGCCGCAGCTTGCGTGTGTTTCGTGTCACGCTCAGCACACGCAGCCCTTCCGACTCCAGCGCCTCCGGTTCTGGCGAGGGCTGGCCCGGCATGTGCAGGCTGAACCACTGCCGTGTCACCGCATGCCGGTCCTTCAGCCCGCAGTGGCTCACCAGCCGCCGCCGCAGGCCCAGCGCATCCGCCAGCCGCGCCGCCGCCGCATTGCTCTCCAGGTTCCGTTTCTCCACCCACAGCAGGCAGTGCTCTCCCTCGCCGGAAGGCTCAAACCCCAGCAGCTCCTCCACAATAAAGTCCTCCGGCTGCGTTTTGAATCCCGCGCGTCCAAGCGGGCCGCCGTGCAGATGAGGTGGGTCCAGTGGGGCTTTCTCCATGTGTGAAGCCCCACCTATCCCCGCATCCCCGCGTCACGCCAACAATGGATTGAGTTACGGCACAAACAAAAACTCGTTCGAGTTGAACAGCGCCCGGCATAGCGCGGCGGGACCGCCTTCCCGGACCAGGGGTGTCATCTCCCGGGTTTCGTCGGCGGTGGGGGCACGGCTGAGGGCCAGCTGATAAGCGCGGGTGATCTGCTGCTGTGTGTCGTTGCTGCCAGCCTCTTTTGTCAGCCGTTCCGCAAAAGCCTCGCTCTGCTCCAGGGTGAAGCGGCTGTTGAACAAGTTCAGCGCCTGGATCGGCGTGGTGCTCTCCCGCCGGCGCGCTGTGCTTTGCCCGGCGTCCGGGCAGTCGAAGGCGCCGAAAACGGCCTCCCGCTCGCGCCGGACCTTGTGGGCATAGATCAGGCGGCGGAGGCCGTCGCCTTTGAAGGACTCCACGGGATTGAAGCCGCTGAGTCCGCCACGCTTGTCAAAGAGGTCATAGCCCCGCCCATACATCTTGGTGTTCAACTGTCCGCTGATGGCGAGCATGGAGTCGCGCAGCGTCTCGGCGTCGATGCGGCGGGAGGGGTAGCGCCACAAGTAGCGGGATTCGGAGTCGACGAGCGAAGGGCCAAGGGGGGAGGGCGAAGAGTGGGAGTGTCCGGCCTCCGGCTCTATGCCATTCGCTCTGGGCTCTGCGCTGCTGCTCTGCCGATACGTCTCCGACAGCACCATCAGCCGGTGCATGTGCTTCACGCTCCAGCCGGAGCGGACGAACTCCGCCGCCAGCCAGTCCAGCAGTTCGGGATGCGTGGGCTTCATGCCGCTGCGGCCAAAGTCGCTGGCGGTTTCCACCAATCCTGTTCCGAAGTGGCCCTGCCAGATGCGGTTCACCATCACCCGCGCCGTCAGCGGATTCTGCGGGCTGGCGATCCATCTGGCCAGTGCCTCGCGGCGCTGCGTGTCTGTGGACTCTCGGGGCAGTGCCACGGTGCCGAGCTTGCTCAGCACGGCGGGCATCACGCGTTCCTTGGGCTGCTCGGGGTCGCCGCGGTTTAGCAGATGGATGTCGTCTGGTTCGCGAAAGGTTCCCGCAAAAACGCGCAGCGTGCTCTCCAGCGCCAGCGCCTCCTTTTCCAGCGGGCCTTTTTGGGCCAGCAGCTTTCTGGCGGCAGCCTCCTCCTCCTTGCTGAAGCCCTGGAGCGCCAGCGCAGGGGGCGTGCGCTCCCTTTCGTCAAACCTCTGCCGGTCATCGGAGTCCGCCACCACATGCCATGTGCCGCTGTCATCGGCGGCCTCGATGACATAGCTCAAAGCCAGCCGGTCCTTGAACTTGCCTTCGCGGTCGCGCCCCCACGCCACGCGGTCAATCTCATGGGTGGCTGGGAACTCCAGCATCACCCAGCCCTTCCCCTTCTCGTTGGACATCCAGCTATGGGAGTTGCCGTACTGGCCGTCGTTGATGTTGTCCAGGTCATGGCGGCCGGCCACGATGATGTCACCGGAGGATGTGGCCTTCGTGCCCAGGCTCGCCAGGGCGATGTTTTCCCCCTTGGTGCTGAAGACCTCCAGCTCATCAATGCAGGGTTCCCGGTTGTTGGTCTGGCGGATGGTGAAGCGCACGCGGCGTGCCTGCACGGGCGCGAAGCGGTCGCGGTTCTCGCGGGCGTTCACCATGGGGCGTTTGCCCCCCGCTTTTGCCAGAGGCACAAATTGGGCCAGTTCCTTGTCGATGCCGGCCAGCTCTGCCTTGATCTGCTTCACTTTTTCCCGGGCGGACCTGGCCTCCGGCGTGTTCATGTCGCGGTCTCCATAGGCCACGCCGGCGATCAGCGCCTGCATGGCGTAGTAGTCCCTGGCGCTCACCGGATCGAACTTGTGGTCGTGGCAGCGCGCGCAGCCCACGCTGAGCCCCAGGAAGGTCTGGCCGATGTTCACCACGATCTCATCCAGAGAGTCCTGCCGCGCCAGCCGTTTCGAAGCCTCATCCTTGCCGATCTGCCCGGGCAGCAGCACTGACGCCGTGACGAGGAATCCCGTGGCCGCGTCCTGCCCCATCGCATCCCCCATGATCTGCTCCTGGATGAAGCGGTCATACGGCGTGTCGTCATTGAAGGCACGGATCACATAATCACGATACGGCCATGCATTGGGGCGTTCTGTGTTCACCTCAAAACCGTGCGTGTCCGCATAGCGCACCACATCCAGCCAATGCTGCGCCCAGCGCTCTCCGTGGCGCGGGCTTTGCAGCAGCCTTTCCACCACCGCCTCATGCGAGGACGGCTGCGCGGCAAACGCCGCCACCTCCTCCGGCGTGGGCGGCAGGCCCGTAAGGTCAAAAGTCACGCGCCGCAGCCAGGTCACCGGATCTGCTGGTGGCGAGCGTCGCAGCCCCTTTTCCGCCAGCTTTGCATCAATGAAGGCATCGATCTTCGCGCTGGGTGTCTTGGACTCAGTCCCTCGTCCTTCGCTTACAGGCTTGAACGCCCAGTGGTCTGTCCGGTCCTCCAGCTGTGCCGTGTCCACCCCGTCCGGCCACACCGCGCCCTCATTGATCCAGCGGGTCAGCAGATCAATCTCGGCCTGCGCCAGCCTGCCCTTGGGGGGCATCAGCTCATCCTCATCTTCTGTGACCAGGAACTGGATCAGCGGGCTGTCCTTGGCCTTTCCGGCCACGATGTCCGGCCCATGGTTGTCGCCGCCTGTCAGCGCCGCCTCCTTGATGTCCAGCCTCAGCCCTGACTTCTGCTTTTCCGCCCCATGGCAGGAGACGCAGTGCTTCTCCAAAAGCGGACGCACATCCCGCACAAAGTCCACCGGCGCCGCTGGCAGGAGGGCGGGGGAGAGGAGGAGCGGTAAAATGATGATGCGACGCAGGCTCATGGGATGGAGTTCACAGTTGTTGGTTTTTATGTTGTCGTGCCGGCTTGGGCCGCCCTTCATTGCGCGCGCGTCACCGGTAAGGCACCCCCGCCCGATAAAGCTCCCTCACCTCCCCGTCGCTCATCGCGCGGCCCAGCAGCAGCAGATCGTCCACACGGCCGCTGAGCTTGCGGTCCTTCTGGTTCCAGTTGCCGATCTGCGCGGGGCCCAGGCGGGCGGGGTGGGCGGTGGCCAGGCGGGTTTCCTTGTCAAACTGGCCGTTGAAGTAAAAACGTACTGTTCCCCGCATGGAGTCATACACGGTGGCCAGATGCACCCAGCGGCCCTGCTCGGGCAGAACAGGCATGCGGGAGTCGGGATGGCCGTCGCGCTCATCACTTCCAGGGGCGAGGGTGTTGCCAATGAGCGCCAGCCGCATCGTGGTGTCGCGGTTGATCATCCAATGCACCTGTCCTGGGTTGTTCCTGCTCCAGCCGTCGGTGTGCAGCAGGGACTGGTACGGCGCCCCCAGGCGGTCGATTCGCACCCAGGCGGCGAGTGTGAGCCGCGGCCACTCGCTGCCACCACCGGCATCGAGCTTCAAATGGTCCCCCTCATTGACAAATTCCGGCGCGTGTGACCCCGGCCACCGCCCCTGCACCCGGCGGTACACGCCAGGGAGCGCGGCGTCGCTGTTTTTCTCAAAGTCCAGCAGCGCGATCAAGGCTGGGTCTTTCCGCAGCTTTGCCAGCGCCGCATCCGCCCGTGCCCGCTGGCCGGCGGCCAGCCCGGCGCTGAGCTCGTGCATTTCCTCCGCCTGGATGAACGCGGACGACCGGAGCTCGCGAGCGGTGCTCGCCCCGGCATCGAAGCTCACTGCATCCCCCGTGCGCAGGTTCTGCTCTGCCTGGGCGCCGGACGCCTTGGTGATGACCTCCCCCTGAAACACATGTACCTCAGCCGCCCCGCCGACCGGGACATCCACCCCAAAGCGCGTGCCCAGATCCACCGCATCCCCGGTGGGGGTGATGACGGTGAAGCCCTTCGCTGCTGGTGGCACATCGGCGGAAAGGCGGCCGCGCCTCATGTGCAGCCGCTGCGCCGATTCAAACCAAAACTCCGCCGGTGCCTCAATGACAATCCGGGCCCCGCGTCCGCTGACGAGCGAGACGGTGCCCGCCGCGAGTTTCTGCGCCTCGGAGCGCAGAGCAGCGCCCTCCTGCAAGGCGTGATTCGCCACGCCGGCCGCCTTTTCCACGGTGGCGAACACTTGCCGCGAATCTTGACGCTGCAGCAGAATGCCGCCCAGCAGGAAGGCAAGGCAGGCGGCGGCGGCGATCCAGCGCGGCGCTGACATCGCGCCCCAGCGCCAGGCAATGGAACGCGGCGGAGGCTCCACCGCCTCCTCCTCCTCTTGTGCCTCGACCCACCCGGCGGCCACTGCGGCCAGCGCGGAGTCCACATTGAGGAGGTCGGCAAACTCACGCCGGGCCTCCGCATCCGCCCGCAGCAGGGCGTTGAGCTCGGCCATCTGGGGGGCGGAGATGGTGCCGTCCAGATACAGGTCGATGAGGGGTTCCAGGTCCGCTTTCATGGTGCCAGCCCCTCTTCTTTCCGTGTTTGAGCCAGCGCGCGGCGGATGCAGTCCAGCAGCAGGCGGCGCATGCGGTGCAGCCATTGGTAGAAGCCCGCCACGGTGCGTCCGCTGCCTTGCGCCACCTCCTGGATGCGCGAGTCGGGCTGGTAGGCCTGCATCAGCAGGCCGCGCTGGTCCTGGGGGACTTTCTGCATGCATTGCTCCAGGGCTTCCCGCTGGCGTTGCAGCCGTGGCTCGTCGGCGGCTGTTTCTTCGGCGATTTTTGCCGCCACCTCCTCATCCAGCACCAGACGGTCGCGCCCACGGTCGCGCAGCCAGGCCAGGACTTCGTAGCGGGCCACGCCAAAAGCCCAGGCGCGGAAGTCGCCGCCGTCGAGAAAGGAGTCAAATTTCTCCCACAACACCACGCTGATCTCCTGCATGACGTCATCCGCGTCCGCCCGCATGGGCACAAGCCGCCGGACATGGGCGCGGAGCGCCGGCTCGTGCGCGGTGAAGCTGCGCAGGAAGCGGCGGTGGCGTTCGGTTTCGGAGGGCGTCATGGGGTCCACGGTATCACCACCTTATCTCCCTCGGGGCATGGTTCTTTTACGCACTTTTTGCTTCCGCCCTGGTAAAGAATGGTTTATTGTCAGGAAACAACGACTTTAAAGAAGTCCTAGCTGCCTCCTCCCGCGCATCGCATGCCGCCTTTAGCTTTTCAAGAACGCCTCTACGACTCGCGGAGCGATCTGGGGCTGCTGACCCAGTTTGATGGACTGCTGCGTGATCTTGTGTCCTACGGCGGGCCGATGCCGAACGAGTATGCGATCCTGAATCGTGCGCTGCGCCAGCTTGGCGACGGGGTGAGGGCAAGCCTCATCGCACGTGAGGATGTGCTGGCTTACGCGCACGATGTCACCAGCCGGCACCTGGAGGGAACGATGCAGGCCCGCGCGCTGGGGAAAAAGTATGGGTACAGCGGTGACTTCGAGATGATCGAGGCGATCTACGGACTGCAAACCGCGCCGGAGCCGCATCTGCGCCGCTGGGACCTGTATTTCCATGCGCAGGCGGCGCCGAACGCGGTACGGAACCGCAAGACCTATCTCCACCAGCTTCTCGATTCCCATGCCGCCGGGGGCAGCAGCCGGCTCAAGGCCCCGCTGCGGGTGCTGAACGTGGCGAGCGGGCCTGCGCGGGATGTCCGGGAGTGGATGCTGGACAACCCAGAGGCCGACGTTTTCTTTGACTGTGTGGACGCCGAAGCCCATGCCATTGAGCGCGCCAAAAAGATGTGCGCCCCCTTCGCCCATCGGGTGGAGTTTTATCATCGCAACGTGCTGCGTTTTCTGCCGGCCAAGGGCTATGACCTTGTGTGGTCGGCCGGTTTGTTCGACTATCTGGCGGATCGTTCCTTTGTGTTTTTGCTGAAGGCGCTGATGTCTGTGACCACCCGTGGTGGGGAGGTTGTCATCGGCAACTTTTCAGACCACAACCCCAGCCGAGACTACATGGAACTCATGGGTGACTGGGTGCTGCTGCACCGCAGCCGTGACCACCTGCGTGAGCTGGCGCTGGAGGCCGGTGCTCCGGCCGACTCCATTGAGGTGAACTGGGAGCCGGAGGGGGTGAATTTGTTTCTGCACATCCGGAAGTAGGGAGGGGGGCAGTGGTTGGCGATTGTTTGCAGTGGTTTGCAGTGGTTTGCAGTGGTTTGCAGTGGTTGGGAGGCGGGGGGCGCTTGAAGTGTGTGGAAGGGGCTAGGTTTCCATTTCCCGCCAATCGGTAGTTTCCCAGTCGAGCCATTGCGTGGCACGGAATTGTTTTTTGTAGTCGTAGGCGCTGGGTTCTTTGGTGGCGTAGCCTGGGTAGATCCAGGTGAGGCCGTGGTTCTGGCAGTGCTGGATCTCCAAGAGCATGGTGAAGATGCCGAGGCTGCGGGGGGACTGGTCGGGGGCGAAGCAGCCGTAGACACTGGAGGCGGATGTGGCGCCGAGGTCGAAGAAGCTGGCGGCCAGCAGCCGCCCTGCGGCGTCCGTCACGCGCACCATCCGGCACTCGCAGGGGCCGGTGGCAGGGTCGGGACCGAGGAAGGTTTCCAGGGCGTCCGGCACGTTGTAGGTGAAGCGCCCCTTGTGCCGCTGAAACATGGCGCGCAGCTCGTCGTCGATCATGGCCGGCACGACCTCATGGCGAAGGTCGGCGTTTTTGTTCATCACGCGGCGCTGGCTCTTGCTGCGGGAAAAGGACGCGAGGCTGATGCGCAGCGGCGTGATGGTCTGCAGGCCGCCGTGCTCGCCGGGCTGGCTGCTGTAGCGGAAGAAATAGCGCCCGAAATGACGCCAGCCGTTGGCCCACAGCTCGTCCATGATTTGCCCCGGAACGGAATCGCACATGAATGCATCGTCGAGGGTCGGCGTCATAGGGGGGATGGCGGGCCTTGGTTGGTGGTTGATGGCCGGAGCATTGAGGCCGGACGACTGAGCTGAGGCTGGGTCTAATAATCCACTCCTGCAATTTGACAATTCCAGCACTGACCGCACACTCGCTTGCTGGCCCGCATGATCGATTTTGAGGCCCCCTGACTGAGTGCGGGCTGAGCGGCAGGCATTTCTCCGCTGCATTCCAAGTCCGCGTTTTTTCCCAGTTTCCGAACAACCCCGCCCTTATGTCCTTCCTCGACCGCGTTGAACGTGCATTTTTCTGGCTTTCAGCCGCCTCGGCGGACAATCTTGAAGCCTGTCCGGCCTGGGAGCGGCGCAAGTACGTGGCCTTTGGTGCCACGGTGCTGGTGCCCTCCACTTTTGCCATCATCGCCTGCGCGTACGCGCTTTCGACGCTGACGGACAACTGGCTCATCATCGCGCCCGTGTCCCTGGTGTGGGCGTTCATCATCCTGACGGTGGACCGGGCGCTGCTGGCGACCTACCGCGCCTACCAGGGCATTGTGCGGAAGGCGATGCAGTTTTCCCTGCGCATGGTGGTGGCGGCGCTGATGGGCATCACGATCTCGCACCCGCTGACGCTGCTGTTGTTCAAGGACACGATCGCGTCTGTGGTCGAAAAGCACCGCCAGACCGAGATCGAGGCGGCGCGTGAGACGGCGAAGCAGCAGAAGGCGGATGTTGCGGCCCGCATCGCCCCCCTGGAGGCGGAGATCGCCACGCAGCGGGAGAACTGGAATGCGACTTTCAGCGCGAAGTTCCTGGATGAGAACGGCAAGCCGGTCGAGAAGCCGCTGACGGAGGATGAGAGGGCAGCCAAGGCCGAGCGCGAGGCGAAGGTGGCTGAAGCGGCCGCGCCGGGAAAGCTCCGTCTGGAGGCGCTGGACAAGGAGATGGCCACACTGAGCGCCGACTATCAAAAGATCGCCGGGGAGCTGAACCACTGGCAGACGGAGTTTGAAAAGGAGGTCAATGGGCAGCGCAGCGGCATCATCGGCCTGGGGCCGCGTGCGAAGAGCATTCAGGAGGACCAGCTTGCGTGGCGCCGTGCCGAGTCCGCCCGCCTGAGCGGTGTGCTGGACACGATGACGAAAACCCGTGTCAGCGTGGTGGCCGAGATCAAGGCCGCTGAAGACACCGTCAACGCCGCGCTGGATGCGAAGGCGCTGGAGGAGGCCGCCGCGCAGAGCGCCGAGGCCGCCCGCATCCAGGCTTTGAAGCAGAAGGTGCAGATGGAGCAGGCCGACCAGTTTGTGGGCCAGCAAAACGCCATCCGCGAGACGCTCAAGACGCAGATCGACGCGCTTCTTCTGCAGCTTCAGAACCTGCATTTGGAGACCGCGCAGCTTGTGAAGGATGAGGATGCCCGCATCGCGACCATCCGCAGCGAGCCACGGCGTGACATCCTGACGCAGACGCTGGCATTGCATGAGCTGTTTGAGCAGGGCGCCCAGGGCGGGACCTTTGCCCTGGTGGCCTATCTGGTGCTGACCCTCCTGTTCATGCTGGTGGACACCATTCCGCTGATCGTGAAGTTCTTTTCCAAACCCGGACCGTATGACACGCTGCTGGATCGTGAGGAGGTCAAATTTGACGGTGAGCGGAAGGCGTTCCTGACCGGCTTCAACCGCTACATGAAGGAGCTGGGCGAGAGCAAGCTGCTGCACCTGACCCAATACAAGCCGCTGGAGCGCGCGCTGGTGGAAGGGGTGGACCGCTCCCGCGCGGCCAAGGAGTTTCTGGAGCATCTGATGGACTTGGAGCGCTCGTTTGAGGAAAAGATCCGTCTGGCCCGCGAGCAGGCGGCCGCCACGGGAATCAGCCACAAGGTGGACATGCTGGAGGAGATGGCCCAGACCTTCTACGCCGACCTGCGCACCCGGATGGAGAACTTCTTCCGGGATGACCGGCGGAGCCCGATCACAGGGCGGGCATAGGGCTCGGGGGGGGGATTCCCGGCCCTGGTGCGGAGTTGCAGGCCGGGCTTAGTTTTCGGCCCTTGTGACAATGGCCTCCATCATTCTCATGGCCTCGCGGTTTGGCCTCACGTCATGCACCCGCACGATGCGGGCGCCGTGCTCCCGCGCATGGGCGGTGAGGGCCACGGTGGGCCAGAGACGGTCCTCCATGGCGTCCGAGCCGATGACCTTGGCGATGGTGGACTTGCGGGAGATGCCAACAAGCAAGGGGCGCAGGGTGGAGAGCTGCGCCAGCTCGCGGAGCAGGGTGAGGTTGTGCTCCAACGACTTGCCAAAGCCGAAGCCAGGGTCCAGCACCACGCGCCCGGGGTCGATGCCTTCATGCTCCATGAGCTGCAGGCGCTTTTCAAAGTAGGCGCGCACCTCGGCCACGACGTCCTCATAATGGGGGGCGATCTGCATGGTCTGCGGCGTGCCTGTCATGTGCATGACCACAATGCCCACATTGGTCTGCGCGGCGAGGCGGGGCATGGCGGCGTCCGCGCGCAGGCCGGTGACGTCGTTGATGATGTCCGCGCCGGCGTCGATGGCGGCGCGGGCGACGGAGGCCTTCATGGTGTCGATGGAAATGAGGGCGCTGGTGGCGGAACGGACGGCACGGATGACTGGAAGCACGCGGCGCAGCTCCTCGGCCTCCTCCACAGGCTCGGCACCCGGGCGGGTGGACTCACCGCCGATGTCCAAAATGTCCGCGCCCTCGGCGGCGAGGCGCAGCGCGTGTTCCACGGCGCGGCCGGTGTCATTGAAGCGGCCGCCGTCCGAGAAGCTGTCGGGGGTGATGTTGACTATGCCCATGATGAGGCCGCGATGCGTGAGATCAAGGTCATGCGTGCCGAAACGCCAGCGGTGGTGGGACATGCCGCATGGTGGCGTGAATTTGGATTCGTCCAACGAGAAAACTGGAATGCGGTGGCGGGCGTTTTATAGGGAATGCCGCCGTCACGCCGACCATGAAACTCAATCCCGCCGCATTGCTCGTCATCCTCCTCGCCTTGGGAGGCGGGGCCGCGTTTTTCATCGGGGGCAGCAAGCCGGGGGCACCTGTGCCTGGGGAGGCGGGGGCTGCGAAGGTGCCAGCCGCCAGGACGGCCCCTGCAGCACCGGCGCAGGCGCCGGCAACGTCGCCAACGGCAGTGGTGACTGCGGACCAGCCTGCGGCCGCCCCGCCTGTGGTGACTCCGGGGGGGATGCCTTCCTCCCTGCGCAGGACTCCTGAAGAGGAACTGCCGACTTCGGTGGACGTGAACGCGGGGGGAGGTCCGGTCGTGCCTTTGGTGAATGCTTTCACGCCGCAGTCCAGTGCCGCGCCGCTTTCCACGAATGTGGCGGAACTGCAAGGGCAGATCATGCTGCTGCAGGGGCAGATCGAGTATCTGCAAGGCCAGAATGACGCGCTGAAGGATGAAAACGCGGAGATGCTGCAAAAGCTGGGCACCCTGGGCATGAAAAGCGGTGACATCGCCCAGGCAGCGGCCGCGATGAAGGAGAAGGATGATGGCGTGGCGCCGGACTTCGTGGGGATGGGGCTGGAGATGATGAAGATGCGCAAGCTGCAGGCGCTGCCCATGGTGACCTCCGTGCTGAGCCAGACGGAGGTGGAAATGCTGATCCTCCGCTGGCTGAAGCGCCAGCAGCCGGAGGAGGAGGCACGGAAGGCCGCGCGGGGTCTTGCCGCCCTGGGCTGGATCCCCGAGGCGATCGACCCGCAGCCGCTGAAGGCGGCGCTGCTGGCGCGTGTGCTGGGGGGCTGGTATGATGACGAGTCGGAGACGATGTACACCATTGATCCTGACACGGCGTCCGACCCTGTGGTGGTGTCGAATGAGCCGCTGGCAATCGCGTACGGCCAGCTTTTACGGGAGTTCGGGAGCACGCTGTTTCAGCCGCAGTACGGTCCGCTGAGCACGGACATGCGGATCGCGCGCGAGTCCCTGATCTCCGGGGACGCGGGCCTGACGCGTTTTTTGCACTCGCTGCAAAACCCTGCCGCAACGCCGAAGGACGACCTGCCTGTCGGAGACCCGGACCACCCCTATAATCAAGTGCCGCTGCCTGCCTTCCTGAAGGAGGCGATTCTGTTTCCTTTCAGCCGTGGGTTTGAGTTTGCGCAGACGCTGCACAGCACGGGCAGCTTTGCCCAGCTCAACGCTGCGTACAGCCGCCCGCCGATCAGCACGGCGGAGGTGATCGAGCCGGAGGTTTACCTGGACCCCGAGCGGCCGCAGCCGGTGGAGATCACGCTGGCGGACGTGAAGCTGAAGGGGGTGCCGCCCTTCCTGGATGACCGCATGGGCAAGTTCCTCTGCGTGACGGCGCTGCGCATGTACAACAAGGACCAGCAGGCCGCCGAGGGCGCGCGGGGACTGGTGGCGGACCGCGTTTTGGCATGGCCTGCGGAAGGCGGGGCGAAGCGTGACCACGCCGCCTGGCAGACCCTCTTCATGGACAAGGCCTCCGCAGATGCCTTCCACAAGGCCATGCTGAACTGGCTGAAGGAACGGTACAAAACGCAGGGCGAGACCGAGTTTTCCCTGGATGGCCGGTGGGTAAGCCTGGTGCGCAACCGGGGTGAAGCCGGTGTGCTGGTGATCGACGCGGCCAGCGAAGAGGCGCGCGCGGGCATGAAGCTTTTGATGCAACCATGACAGCGAGACATGTTTATTTCAGCGGCCGCGTCCAGGGCGTGGGTTTTCGATACAGCGCCAAGCAGATCGCCTCGGGCTTTGATGTGACGGGCTGGGTGAAAAACCTGCCTGATGGGCGCGTGGAGCTTTTTGCGCAGGCCAGTGAGGCCGATGAGGTGGAGGCCTTCCTCGAAGACATCGAGAGGAGCAGCCTGGGCTCCCACATCAAGGAGCGGGAGGTGAGGACTGTGGCGGCGCAGGGTGGGCTGCGGGGGTTTGGGATTGTGAGGGAGTGAGGGTTTTTTTGAGTGAGCATTGGGGGGAGAGAACATCTTGCTTCCCAATTTTGAGTTTTCAGTTTTAGTTCCATCACCTCCATGATTTCCGCGTCTCCCGCTGTCACCGTCAACCACCTGACCAAGGTCTTCAAAGGCACCTTGGTGAAGGGGGCGTTCCGGGCGGTGCATGATGTGTCCCTGACGGTGAACGCGGGGGAGGTTTACGGGCTGATCGGGCCGAACGGGTCGGGGAAGTCCACGACGATGAAGGCGGTGCTGGGCCTGCTGAAGCCGACGGAGGGCAGCACGGCGATCTTTGGCATTCCGAGCATCGAGGTGGCGAGCCGGCGCAGTGTGGGGTTCCTGCCGGAGAACCCGTATTTCTACAAGCACCTGACGGGACGGGAGACGCTGCACTTTTACGGCAGCCTGTGCGGGCTGCGGGGCGCGGCGCTGAAGCGGCGCGCGGATGAGATGCTGGCGCTGACGGAGCTGGAGGCTGCCGCCACGCGGCGTGTGGGCGGCTACTCCAAAGGGATGCTGCAGCGCCTGGGGCTGGCGCAGGCGCTGATCCATGAGCCGCGCCTGCTGGTGCTGGATGAGCCGACGGCGGGGGTGGACCCTTCCGGCTCGCGCAAGATTCGGGACCTCATCATTGAGTTCCGCGCGCGGGGCATCACGGTGCTTGTCACCTCCCATCTGCTGGAGCAGATGCAGGAGGTGTGCGACCGCGTGGGGATCATGGCCCAGGGGCGCATGGTGAGGGAGGGCCGGGTGGAGGACCTCATCGCTGTGGAGAATCAAACTGAGATGGTCATCGAGAACGCGACGCCCGGGCTGCTGGCGAAGATTGAGGCGCTGGTGAAGGCGGAAGGCGCCGCCGGCAGCGCGCCAGCCAAAATCCTGCGCAGCGGCCACCCGCGCACGACCCTGGAACGCCTGTTCCTGGAGGCGACGCACACGCCGAACAAAGACAAGCCATGAGCATGAGGATGAGCGACGCCGCACTGACCCACCACACCGAGGACCCGACGCCGGAGCGGGTCGTCAAACCGCAGAGCGTGGGTTTTTCCCCCCGCCGTGTGTGGACACTGGCGATGGCCACGATGACGCAGCTGATCCGGATGAAGATCCTGGCCTTTCTGCTGCTGTTCTGTGTGCTGGCCGTGGGCGCGGGCTTTGCCTTTTCCGTCATCAATCCGGAGCAGCAGCTGCAACTGCTGAAGACCGTGGTGCTGGGCAGCCTGCAGATTTTTAGCATCGTCATCGGTGTGGTGGCCACGGCGCTGCTGCTGCCGAAGGACATGGAGGACCGGACGCTGTACACGATTTTGTCCAAGCCGGTGCCGCGGTTTGACTACCTGCTGGGGAAGTTGCTGGGAGTGCTGCTGCTGATCGCCGGCGGAATGCTGGTGATGGACGGGGTGCTGAGCCTGCTGATCTGGTTTCGCCAAGGACAGGTGTTTGAGGACACGCTGGCGCGCCTGGAGCTGGAGAAGATGAGCAACCCCGAGGCTGTGGCGCAGGTGAAGGAAATCGTGGGACGCCAGGGGCTGACGTGGACGCTGCACTGGGCGGTGTGGGCCATTTTTCTGAAGGCAGCCGTCATCACCACCGTGGCCCTGCTGCTGTCGATCATTGCCAGCTCCACGCTGTTCACCATCGTGATGACCTTCTGCATCACGATCATCGGCCATGGGCACAGCCTGATTCGTGAGTTCTTCTTCCAGCCGCATCTGTCCAGCAGCGGCGC
This sequence comes from uncultured Prosthecobacter sp., assembly GCA_964588755.1. Taxonomy (GTDB): domain Bacteria; phylum Verrucomicrobiota; class Verrucomicrobiia; order Verrucomicrobiales; family Verrucomicrobiaceae; genus Prosthecobacter. The sequence continues at coordinate 23,306 of CAZPSQ010000056.1, forward strand.
CCGTGTGGCGGGGTTGGGGCTGGCGGCGATCTGCCCGGACTTGGCGCAATTCGACATCGTGGACGCCGTGGTGAACGGGGAGGCCGTGCCGTGGCAGGCCATTTACGAGATGACGGGGATCGCGGCGCTTTATGTCACGGTTTACCTGTTCGTTGCGCACCTGCTGTTTGTGGAGAAGGAGCTTTGAGGGCGGGGAACGGGTGGCCGCAAAAAAGCGCAAAGAGACGCAAAAAAAGGGGGGTGGAGATGGGGTTGATGTTTGTTGGGGGTGTGAGGCTGGGGGCGGAGAGGTGGCCGCAAAAAGCGCAAAGAGACGCAAAAAGGGGGGGATGATGGGATGTGGGGGGCAAAAAACTTAGGGGGAGGGCGAAAATTTGAGTGATTTGGAGATGGATTTTTGATGTCTTTTTGTGTTTGCGGCCAGCTTATCTATGAAAGATCCAGTATTCGAACTTTGCGACGTGGTGCGGGAGACGGCGTATGCGGTGCATCGCTATCATGGGCCAGGACACCTGGAATCGGTTTATGAGAACGCGATGGTGCATCGGCTGCGCAAGGGCGGGCACAAGGTGGAGCATCAAAAACAGCTGGAGGTCCGCGATGAGGATGGCACGCTGCTGGGCCGCTTCTATGCGGACATTGTGGTGAATGATGTGCTGATTCTGGAACTCAAGGCGGCACGCGCGGTGGTGAATGAGCATGTGGCACAGATCCTCGGCTATCTGCGCAGCTCGCGCATGGAGCACGGTCTACTGCTGAACTTTGGCGCAGGTAAATTCTACATCAAAAAGTTTGTCCTTTCAGACGCCATGTCAGACCTGCGCGAGGGATGGGTGGCGGACTAGGACGGGAGCAGGCCTGTGGATGGCCGCAAAAAACGCAAGGAGGTGCAAAAAATGAGGGAGGCGAGAGGGGCCGGGGGCTGGTGTTTGTTGGGGGGAGGCTGGGCGGAGGCCGGAGAGATGGCCGCAAGAAACGCAAAGAGGCGCAAAAAGGGGGTGGGGATGGGAGGGATCGCGAGGTGGGGTGTGATTTTGTGCTTTTTGTGGCTGTGTTTTTGGGCGGTTTTGGTGGCCGAAAAAAGCGCAAGGGGGCGCGAAAATGGATGAATGAGGGGCTGGGGGGATTCTGTTTTGACGTCCGGCTTTTTGCGCTTTTTGAGTTTTTTGCGGCGGCTCCTTCGGGTATCGTTGAGGTTCTTTCTTTTCTCATGAAACGCCCTCTTCAGGCCATTGCGGTGCTCGTTCTTTTTGGTGTGGTGAAGCTGCCGCTGGAGGAGCGTGTCACGAAGGATCTGCGGCAGATGAAGCTGGTGGATGAGCCTTTGCGGCTGGGGGTGGGGGAGAACCTGGGGCAGGCGGGGCTGGCGGCATCTCTGGGCGGGCTGCGCGGGCTGGTGGCGTCCATCCTGGCGCTGCGAGCGCATGTGGAGTTCACGCATGTGAACTGGGCCAAGGTGGACAGTTTGTACCAACTGGTGACGCGGCTGCAGCCGCGCAATCCCACGTACTGGGAGGATGCGGCGTGGCACATGGCTTACAATGCCGCGTCCTACTACCTCTATGACCAGAGCCGGAAGCCGATGCTGCGCGGGCAGCTTTATGAAGACCACATCCAGCGGGGGATCGACATCCTCAAGGAGGGGCTGCACTTTTTGCCGGACCATCCGCGTCTATGGATCAAGCTGGCGGAGATTTATGGGCGGAAGAAGTACCAATACAAGGAGGCGGGGGATGCCTACTGGAATGCCTTTCAGCATGGGGGGCTGAACTACACGGAGCGGTTTGCAGGCTTTTCTTATGCGCAGGCGAATGATTCTGAGTCCTGGCAGAAAGGATATGCCATTTTGAAGCGATTGTATGACTCTGGCAAGTCCACCCCAGGGCTGGTCACTTATCTGAAGACGCTGGAGGAGAAGATGAACATCCCCCCCCAGCAGCGGATTCCGGACGCCGCGCCGGTGTGGAAGGGACCGACGCCGCAGGTGGGGCCGCAGCGGTAGCGGGGGGGCGGTTGTGACGAGATCGTTGTGGCGGATGGTTTGACTTCCGTTGGTTTTGGGTGAATTTTCACATGCGAATCCACAATGCCAGCGAAAATCGACATTCCCCGCAAATCCATTTACCGCCTGTCCATCTATCAGCGCTGCCTCCAGCGCCTGCGGGAGAACCAAGTGGACACGGTGTCTTCCGCCGCGCTGGCGAAGGCTGCCGGGGTGAAGTCCACGCAACTGCGCAAGGACCTGGCCTACTTTGGCCAGCTAGGCACGCGGGGGCTGGGCTACAATGTGGACGCGCTGAGCCACACGATCGGGGATGTGCTGGGCCAGAACAAGCTGCAGCCGGTGATCCTGGTGGGCGTGGGGAATCTGGGCTCCGCGCTGCTGCGCTACGGGGGCTTTCGGAAGGAGGGCTTTGAGATCGCCGCGGCGTTCGACCTGAACCCGCGCAAGCTGCCACAGATCAATGTGCCGGTGCTGGCGATGACGGACATGCCGGAATTTGTCCGCCGCCATCATGTGAAGATGGCGATCCTGACGGTGCCGGCGCACAATGCGCAGTCTGTGGTCAATGAGCTGGTGGAGGATGGCATTCAGGCGATTTTGAATTTCTCCCCCACGGTGCTGGATGTGCCGGAGCATGTGGTGGTGAACAGCGTGGATCTGGCGGTGGAGCTGGAAAATCTGAGTTATTTTATTCGGTAAGGGCAGCCTGCGCGTGGGAAGTGACATGACCGAAGGGCTGGCCAGTGTTGCGGAGGAGCGCATTGAGGAGGCGCTGAGGGAGGTTCACTGACTGCGCAAGCTTCGCTCCCGGACGGCGGAGGCTCAAAAAATCGCGGTGATTGAGGCGGAGCTCCGTCCCCGCGACACGGAGGCGGCGATGGAGCGCATGCGGCGCATCTGGAAGCGGGACATGGACTGAGCGAGCGGCCGGGCCCAAGCGGGGGGCGCTGCGCTGTGGCCTCAGGCCTTTGTCGTCACGGTGTGGGCGGAGGCGTGGGTGTTTGCCCAGCGGGCGGAGAGGCGGCGGTGGGCGACGGGCGGGACGTCGCCCTCCTCCCAGCGGACGTAGTGGGAGACGTCGTTGAAAAGGCTGAGGCGGAAGCAGGTGGGGCTGCGCACGTCCAGGATGTTCAGGGCGCAGGGGCTTTGGTCCAGATTGTCCCGATAGCGGCGGGGGTCGAAGCCCAGGAGGGAACTGAGGACGAGGCGGATGGTGGCCTTGTGCGAGACGATGGCGACGTGCTGGCCGCGATGCGCGGCGTAGATGTCCATGATGACTGGGAGCGCGCGGGCGGTGACGGCGAGGCCGGTTTCCCCGCCTTCGGGGGCGAAGGTGTAGGGGTCCTCATCCCATGCGGCGGCTTCGGTCGGGAAGGCGTTCATCATCTCATCACGGGTGAGGCCTTCCCAGTGGCCGTGGGAGATCTCGCGCAGGCCATCGCGCGGCTGGGGTGCCAGGCCGTGTGGCTCGGCGATGAAGGCGGCGGTCTCCATGGTGCGGTCCATGGGGGAGGCGTAGATGGCGCTGAGGGGCACGCCGCGCAGCCGCCCGCCCAGGGCGGCGGCCTGTGTGCGGCCTTCGTCTGAAAGCTGCACATTGGTGGCACCAGCAAAGCGGTCCTCCGCTGTGAGGACGGTGGCGCCGTGGCGGATGAGGTAGAGGCGTGTGACCATGCGGGTGATGAAAGCAGAAGGAGCGTGGATGGTAAAGGGAATGCGGTGAGGGGGGCGATGCCTAGGCTGAGCGCAGCCAGGCCAGCAGCCGGGCGGCAGGCTGGAAGCCGCTGGTCTCAGCGGTTTTGCGGCCATTTTTCATGAGGGCGAAGGCGGGGATGCCCTGCACCTGGAACTGGCTGGCGATGTGTGGCTGGGTGTCGGTGTTCACTTTGAGGAAGACGGCCTCGCCTGCGGCCTGGGCGGCGGCTTTGGCGAACTCCGGGGCCATCATCCGGCAGGGGCCGCACCAGGGTGCCCAGAAGTCGATGACGATGGGCAGGGGGCTCTGTGCGACGAGGGCGTTGAAGGCGGGGAGGCT
>CAZPSQ010000057.1:0-27298 GCA_964588755.1 uncultured Prosthecobacter sp.
TTTTGATGGCCTTGGGCGGGCAGATGAACTCGCAGAGCTGGCAGCTGACGCAGCGCTCGCGCTCATGCTCGTCGGTGACCAGAGCCGGAGCGCCCCGGTAATACTCGGGAAGCTGGGAGTCCCATTTCTGCTCCGGGTACTCCATGGTGACCTTCGGCTTCTTGCCTGCGATCTGCAGGAAGGTCCGGACGCCATGTCCGACGGTGATTTTCAGGCCCTTCAGCAGCGTGGAAATGAACCAGCGTTCATGCCAGGCGAGTTTGGGGCGTTGTACGGTAATGGTGGCCATTTGCGGAGACCGCAGGGGGAAAGGGGGTGTCCGCGATTATCCGAGCGTCCCGCAGAGCGGCAACCGCTATTTGTGAAAAATTTCACAAGGACACCGATTTAGAGCCTCCCGTGGGGCCTCCAAACCCCGCATGGCGGGCGTCCGCCGGATCGCCCCGGATGGTGTGTCACTTCTGTTTCAGCGATGAGACATGACTATAGTCATGGTAGGCAGTGATCGTTCGCCAACCTATCATTCTTGTGAATTATAGCCGGGCAAAATGGCTCAGAGAGACGCGTCAGCTCCAATCAAGGTGCCTAAATGTGGTGATGGAGACACTGGTTCGACAAGGAATGTCTATGCCAGGCGTGCGGTCACAGTGGGCACCCTCATCCTCGCCTGGGCCACCCTGGTGCCCCTGGCCTGGGTCTCTCTGCTTTTGATCTCCCATGGCCGGGCGGCGATGGCCGCTCTGCTGTGCGGCACGGGGATTCCAGTGTTTGTCTGGAATTCGGCCCAGCTTCGCAGGCGGCTGTTTTCCCTGTTTCAAGAGAGTATTCCGCGGAAATGGGACCGCGGCACGGTGGGAATCCTCCCCATGGGCTGCATCCAGGCATGCTCGGCCATTCTCTGCATCCACTTTGGCGGCCCTGTCATCACCCCCGGCCTGCAGCAGTGGTTCTGGATGCCGATCTCAGCCTTTGGCGGTCTGCTTTTGGCCAAGTGGACCCAGATGGCGGCGCTGCTGGCCGCTTTGCTGCTGGTCTCCAGCGTTTGTCACCAATGGAGCGGTGGCACCCATGGCATCTTGTCCTGGGTGGCGTGCCAGGCGGCGCTAGGCGGCTTCACCATGGCCTGCTGCGCGGCGGTGGCCTGGCTGGCACGGCAGCGGCAGGCCACCGCCCACGTGGCAGCAGATGTGGTCGCGACCAATGCCCGGCTGGAACTTTTGGCGGATGAGTCCTCTGTCATCGCAGCCGCGCAGGAACGCCAGCGGATGGCGGAGGAAATCCAGGAGACGGTGGGAAAGAACCTCGCGGTGGCGGAGGCCCAGCTCAAAATCGCGCAAAAGCTGATCCCAGCCTCATGGGATGAGGTTTTGAAGAGCATGCAAAAAGCCCGATGGGCGACCCGAGATGGGCTGGAGGAGATCCGGCGCTGCATTTCAAACGCCTCCGCTGTCCATAACCGAAAGAAGCAGTCTCTGACAGAGTCGCTCTCCACCCTTATCGGTGTTGCCGAACATTCGGGACTGACCTTGTGCATTGGCCAGACAGGCGTGTGCCGTGCGCTGCCTGCGCTGGTGGAGATTTCCCTGTACCGCTGTGCCCAGCAGGGGATCACCAACGCGCGCCGCCACGCGCAGGCCAGCGAGATCACGGTGACGCTTGATTTCAGTTCCAGCTCGATGGTCAGCCTGTCTGTGAGGGACAACGGCCATGAGTTTCGCAATTTTTCTGAGGAAGATGCCGGATTAAAAAGACTGGAGGAACGGGCGCTCCTGTTGCACGGCAAGTTCAGGACCGGTGCCACCCCCAGTGGCGGCGGGCTTTGCCAGATGTCCCTCCCAGGCTGACACACAATGACGAGCCCCATCAAAACACTTATCGTTGACGACCAGCCTCTGTTCCAAGATGCCATGAGCATCTTTTTGAAGCTCGACAGCTCCATTGAGGTCATTGGCATCGCCTCAAACGGAGAGGAGGCCCTGCAAATGGTCGATGAGCTAAAGCCGGAGGTGGTGCTGATGGACCTTTGCATGCCCAGAATGGGCGGCGCGGAGGCAACCAGGCACATTCACGCGAAACACCCGGACACCAAGGTGCTGGTGCTGACCACCTTTGATGAGGACGAGGAGGTCTTCGAGGCGCTGCGCGCCGGGGCCTCAGGCTATGTTCTCAAAAGCATCAGGTCCCCCTGCCTGGTGGATGCCATCAAGTCGGTGGCCAATGGGGGCACCTATCTACAGCCCTCCGTGGCCTCGCAGCTTGTCAAAGAAATCACACGGCTGTCCCAACGCCACTCGGAGACTCCGTCCGCCACCCAGGTCCTGGACAAGCTCTCCCAGCGGGAGCGGGACATCCTGCACCACCTCATGCAGGGGAAGATCAACAAGGAGATCGCCGCGGCGCTCAACATCACGGAGGGGACGGTGAAAAACCACATGTCCAGCATCCTGGGCAAGCTGCAGGTGCAGGACCGCACCGCCGCGGCGCTGAAGGTGCGTGATCTGGGCCTGATGTGAGGAGGCCGCGAACGGCTACCGCACCAGCAGTTCCGCGCCGTGATAGATCACGCGCTCGACCATGCCCTCCAGGGTCTTGCCGATGAACGGGGTGTTGAGGCTCTTCGACTTCATGAAGCCGCGGTTGAAGGTGGTGCTGCGCGCGGGATTGAAGACAACGAATTCGGCCGTGCCGCCTTCCACCACAGGGACTGGCGGCAGCTTCAGGAGGCGGCGGGGGCCTGCCGAGTAGTGCCTGACGATGACATCCCAGCCGAAGACCCCTTTGCTGATGAAGTGGTGATGGAGGCTGGAAAGCACGGTCTCCAGGCCGGTGATGCCGAAGGGGGCGCTGGCGAAGTCCTGGTTCTTCTCGAAGGGAGTGTGCGGGGCGTGGTCCGTGGCGATGACGTCAAACAACCCGTCCTTCAGTCCCTGGAGCAGGGCCGCATTGTCCTCCGGTGTGCGGAGCGGCGGCCGCATTTTGTAGTGGGTGTCGTAGTCGCCGATGTCCTCATGATTGAAGATGAGGTGATGGGGCGCCACCTCGCAGGTGACGCGGATGCCGCGGTCCTTGGCCCGCTTGATGGTGTCCATGCCCTCCGCCGTGGTGACATGCGGGATGTGGAGATGCACGCCGGTGAACTCGGCCAGGCGGATGTCGCGGTTGATGCAGATCTCCTCGCTGATGCTGGGAATGCCCTGCAGCCCCAGGGAGTAGCTGACCTTGCCCTCATGCATGCAGCCCTTGCCGCTGAGCTCCCGCACCTCGCAGTGGCTGGCGATGGGCATGTCAAACTCGCGCGCGTACTCCATGGCGCGGCGCAACACCTGGGGATTGTCCACTGGTGATCCGTCATCGGTGAGCAGGACGCAGCCGGCGGCTTTCATGCCGGCGATGCCCGCCAGCTCCTCCCCTTTGCGCCCTTTGGTGATGGCGCCGCTGGTGTGGATGCCCGGGCCGATGCGGGCGCGGCGGGCGCGCTCAAGCACCGTGCGCACGACGCCGGCGTTGTCGATGACAGGGACGGTGTTTGGCATCATGACGAAGCCGGTGACGCCGCCGTTGATGGCGGCCTCCGCGCAGGTGGAGATGTTTTCCTTCTCCTCCTGCCCCGGCTCCCGCGCATGCACGTGGAGATCGAACATGGCGGGCAGCAGGATGCGCCCGGCGCAGTCGATGACTTCCGCGTCGTCCACCGCGCCGATGCCGGCCGCCACGCCGATGATCTTGTCCCCCTCGACCAGCACGTCGGCGGTCTGAAGCTGGGCGGAGTCTGCGCTGGCGATCTGGGCTTGGCGGTAGAGGCGTTTCATGCGGCGGCGGCATGATGCCGCGCGCCATGCAGGAGGCAAGCCGCTCTTGCCCCTGCCCGGCTCACTTCTGCTTCTTCCTCACGTAGAGCAGGACGCGGTCATGGGCCAGCAGGCAGAGGTCGAGGAGGCCGTCGTTGTTGAGGTCGAAGGCGGCGTAGTCGTGCGGCTCGTTCTCAAAGCCGGTCTTGCCACGGAAATGCGGGTCCGTCTCGAACACGCGGAAGTGCATGGCGCTTTGCCACTTGGACCCGGCGGCAGGCTGGAAAAACTCGATGACGCGGCTTTTGGCGGTGTCCAGCAGGGCGACGTCGTCGGTGCCCTCGCCGGAAAAAGACGCGGCGATGAGGTTGGAGGGGGATGTGTCCTTCAGCTCGCTGTCGAAGGTGGTCACGGTGTCGAGCTTGAGCGTGGAACCTTGCAGCGGGGCGATCTGGAAGCTGGTCTTGCCGAGGAGGAGGAGCTTCAGATTTTTCTCCGCCGTCATGAGCAGGCAGCGGTCAGGCGTCATCACGGGCAGGGCGCGGGTGTGCTCGGAGCGGAAGACGCGGTCTTTGCCTGTGGCGAGCTCATGCAGCTTGCTGTGGACGGCGTCGATGAGGAGGATGCCGACCTGCCCGTCCTGGCGGGAGACGAGGGCGCTGTGCAGCTCGGCAGAGGGGTCTGGAGCATTGAACTGCTCCACAATGCCGGCCTTGCCGTCGGCATCCACTTTGAAGGCGCGGGCAAGCTGCTGGTGGGCGATGAGGAACTCCTCCTTGCCGTCGCCGTCAATGTCCCCGGTGGTGAGGGCGGCGGGGGTGATCTTGCTGGTGAAGGAGTCCGGAATGCCCTCCACACGTTTGAAGGGCACCTTTGAATCCCCCGTGCTGAGGAGAATCTGCATGGGGCCGACATTGGAAAAGAGGGCAAGGTCACCCCGGCCATCCTGGTTGGCATCGATGACGCGGAGGCCATGGGTGATGTTTGTCTTCAGCGTCAGCGCCTGGCTGCTGGCGGTGAAATCCTTGCCCTTGCCGGAGGCGGGCCTGCGGAGGGTGACGAGCTGCGGCTGGCCTTTGATCTCGGTGACGCAGAGGATGACAGTCTCCGCCGGGGTGGTGATGGAGCCGGTGGTCAGAGTGCGGAGGGATTCGCCCTCCTTTGCCTGATAAACGAGCTCAGGATAGGTGAGGCGGTTGTCCTTCCACTGCGCCACGCCCACCGCCTGCTCCGACGGGCTGAGAAGGACGAGGTCGGCCTTGTTGTCGCCGTCCACATCGGCGATGGCCAGTGACTCCACTCCGCTGAGCGCGGGGAACTCGCGCCCCTCGCTGAAAGCGCCGCTGGCGCTGCCCTGGAACAGCCACAGCCGCGCGGCTTTGGGCTCGGACATGACCACGTCGGCATGGCCGTCCCCCGTGAGGTCGCCGTGGACGACGGCCCCGCCCTTCGAGTCCGTGGGCGGCATGGCATAGCGGATGGTGGCGGCGCGATCGGCATCTGGCTCGACGGCGGTCTGGGTGAGGCGCGCCACCTCGACCATGCTGGTGTCCTCCTGAACCCAGGCAACGCCGGTCTTTTTGTCCGCCAAGCGGATGGGGTGCAGCCAGTGCCGCGTGGTGGGGATCTCCAGCCGCCACTCCTCGCCAAAGGTGGTTCCCTCATGCTGGAGGCGCACCAGCAGGGCGTCCCCATCGGGGGAGGTGTAAAAGAGGTCTCCCCTGCCGTCGCCGTTCAGGTCGGCCAGGTTCAACCCCGCGCAGCCGCTTTCCCCAAGGGCGTAGTTTTGCGGCTCTGCCCATTCTCCAGGCGCTTTTTGCAGCAACACCATCAAACGGGTGTCGGTGAGGAGGGCGATGTCGTCGCGTCCGTCGCTGTTGATGTCACCGGCGACGAGCACCTCCGTGTCGTCGATCGTGGAGTCCAGCGTGAACTCACGCTTCTGGGTCCAGGTGCCTTTGTCCCCCTGCATGCGCAGGACGAGCTTGTCGTCGTCGGTGATGAAGGCGATGTCCTGCCGCTTGTCCCCGTTCCAGTCCCCCACCGCAAGGCTGAGGGCGGTGCGGCCGATGACGAGCGGCTGTTTGTCGAAGCGTGACACCTCCAGGATCGGATTCCAGCGGTCTGTCCGCGCCGTCTTTTCCGGCTCACCGGGCCGCATGCCCTCCTTGCGCTGGAGCAGGAACTCGATGCGTGCCCGGGAGGCGTTGATGATGGCCAGGTCGGTGAGGCCGTCCCCATTAAAATCCCCGGACCGGGGGCTGGAGGTGTTCCAGTCCAGCTTGACGACCTCCGGCCCCTCAAAGTAGAGCGCAGGGGACTGCGCCAGCGCGCTGACGGCGACGAGGAACGGCAGGGACTTGAGGAACATGGCGGGACGGGAGGCTCGCTGCGGCGGCGGATGATGATGCCGGCGTTGGAGCCGGCAGCCTTCATCCCTGCTTACTGCGCATCGGGCGAGGTGACGAGGTAGTGGATCTGGACGGCGTCAGGGTGCGAATACTGGGCGCCAAGCATGCGGCCAAAATAACGCTGGAAGACTTCTTTGGACGGGACGGCGCTGGCGTCGAGCTTGGGACCGTCGGCAACGGCGGCCTTGTCCGCCTCGCCGCCTTTTTTTCCGGGGCCTTTCTTCTTGGCTGGAGCCTTTTTCTTGGTCGCGGCCTGGGCCTCGACGGCGCTGAAGGCCGTGGCCAGCATGTTGATCATGCTGCCCACGTCGGTGACGTTGGCGCTGCCATAGTTTTTGGGCGTCAGGGAAAGCAGCTTCTGCACCTGGGGATTGTCCCAGATGCTGGGGCCGGAGGGGTCTTTCAGGCGGGCGAGCACCTTGTTCAGCGTGTCCTGGCCGCCCACGGAGATGAACAGATACTTGCCAGTGTTGCAGTAGGCGACTTCGGAGGCTGTGGTGGCGGTCTGGGAGAGCTTCAGCGTGTTGACCTTGAAGCCCAGGTAGTCGCTTTCCTCAAACGCGCCAAACCCGGCGCCGATGTAGCGCTTCAGACTTTCCAGCGCTCCGCCGATCTTGTTGGCATCTTTGAGCTTGAAGCCCATGACCTGATTCTGCTTCAGCAGCTCACCATCCTGCACCGTGGTCACTTCATCATCCAGGCTGGCCAGGAAATCGTCGCGAATCTTGAAGCCGAGCTGCTGTTCGAAAACGGGGACCTGCATCGTCACCATCATGGCCATGGGGCCGAGCTTCATGATCATGCCCAGCAGGCTGTCGTAGAATTTGGCCAAGTCGTAACGCACGACGCCGCCCTGCAGCACATCCCCAGGGATGAATCCCGGCAGGGTCACCTCGTTGGCACTGGTGCGCATGATTGAGACGAGGCCGGTGGGCTTGGGGGAGTGCAGGATGATCGTGTCGCTGCGGATCTGGTCGCCGGCCAGTTCCATCGTCAGGGCCAGGGCCTGCAGCTCCTGCACGCCCAGCATGTCCATGATCTGCTGCGGCTTGATGCTGAAGCCTGGGATCTCCTCCTTGCCTTCCGCCTTTTTCTTGGCCTCCTCCTCCGCCAGGGCCTTCTCGCCGAGCTGAAGCATTTTCACACCATTGAAGTAAAACAGGAGGTCGGCGCTTCCTTGGGTGTGGTTGCCAATGCGGGTCAGGTGCTCCCGCGCGACCCCGGGGGTGTCCCCGGTGCCGCTCTTCACCGCGCCGATGATGTACTCCATGAGCTTGCGGGAGTTGGCCTCGACCAGCACATCCCCCACGACGGCCCAGGCGGTGAACCATTTCGCATCTTCTCCCTCGCCATCCGCCGCGATGTTGACGGTGATCCCGCCGATCTCGGCGGTGCGCATCTGGATGTCCTCGTTTTTCTTTTTCTCAGCCTCAACCTCGGCAGTCTTTTGCGCCTCCAGCTCTTTTTGCTTTCCGCCGATCTCGCAGAGGGAGACGTTGGGGACGTTCTCGTTGAATTCTTTGAAGTCCTCCAGGATCAGGAAGCTGACCATGGCGCCAGGGTATTCTTTCAGCGTGTCATACATGCCGGTGCCGTAGTGCTCCTGGAAAAATTTGTCCCAGGGGGCGACTCCATCCTTGCGCATGGGCGCGGTCCAGCGCTGCACCGCCTCGTCCTGCATGAATTTGGCAAAGGGGCTCTGCTCCCAGTCTGCCAGCACCTCCGGGGTGTTTTTCACCGCGATGACAACGGCGGTTTCCTTGGGCATCAGGGCATACCACTGCTCCAGCCGGTCGGCGGCGGAGGCGGGCAGGACGCTGGCAACAAGCAGCGTGAGGAGGGTAAGGGCACGTGGGGGGTTCATGGCAGAGACTAAACGGATTTCGAAGGACAGCGGAGCTTAGGAATCAACCGCTGGTGATCACAGATTCCTGTTTTGTTTGCTCCTCCGGCGGAGCCGGGGGCGGCAGGTAGCGGAAGCCGCTGTTGGGGTTGCGCGGGTCAAAGGCGAAGGCCTCGCGGTTCTTCATGAAGAGCTTCAGCACATTGGAAGGGATGGAAAAACCCAGGCCTTCCACGCCGACGCCGGCGGCCTTCATGTTGTTGACACCCACGACCTCCCCCTGGGCATTGAACAAGGGGCCGCCGGAGTTGCCAGGATTGATCTGGGTGGTGCTCTGGATGTACCAGCGGCCGCCGTTTTCACGCGCGCGGATGCTGACGATGCCCTTGGAGACCGAACGCTCCAGGCCCAGCGGGCTGCCGATGGCGAAGACCTCCTGCCCCTGCGTCAGGGTTTCGGAGTCGCCCATGGGAACGAAGGGGAGGGTTTCGGCGGCGGGATCGTCGATCTGCAGGATGGCGAGGTCGAGGAAGCCGTTCATGGCGATGATTTTGACCTTGGGGAAGGGCTGCTTCTCCAGGCCGCCGGGCTTTTTGCGATAGACCACGACGGTGATCTCACGCTCCCCCGCGATGACGTGCTGGTTGGTGACGACGTAACCGAGCTTGTTGATGATGAAGCCGGAGCCAAGGCCGGAGGCGGTCTGAATCTGCACCACGGACTCCGCCACGCGCTGGACGTTTTTCTCCACGGTCATGGCCTCCCGCCCAGGCTCGACAAAGTAGATGTCCTCCCCCTGCACGGCGGCGGTCTTGGCCGCAGCACTGGCTTTTTCGAAGACGGAGATGTCTGAGCGCGGCACCGTCAGGATGGTGCTGCCCAGATCGAGCACGACGGCGTCCTCGCGCTCCTTGAGCACCTCCCCGCGGAGTTCGGCGCCATTTTTGAGAACGACTTTCATGGTGTCTGCTCCCAGCGCCGAAACGGCCATGCTGGCCGCCACCACAAAACCGGAAATCACGAGAGTTCGCATCACGGGGGCGGAATTTAGCGGACGCGTCTGAGGATACGAGTTATTTTTGATGGTTAGGTTCCTTTTGGAAACGCCACCGTTGGTTCCATCTTGTTAAGAGTCTGGGGCGTGGCGGAGCGTTCCTTGTTCCACAGGAACAAGGCTACTTTGCTTCGCCTGTGCGATGGGGCACTGCATGATTCATGCGTCTTCTTAACGACATAGGCCGCAACAGGACGGCACTCGAAAATCACCACGTTTTTTCTTGCCCGGCGGCGTGTGAGTAAGCACCTCTGCCCATGCCCGCCGCCGCCCTGATCACCGCCGCCCAGAACCTTCGTGAAGCCCTGCGTCCGCTGCGCTTTGCCCCGCCGGTGGAGTATGTTTATCAGCCGCTTGACTATGCCTGGGCGCCGCATGTGAAATACTTGGAGCGCTTTGGGGAAGGGCGGAAGAAGGTGGTGTTTGTGGGCATGAACCCGGGGCCGTTTGGCATGACGCAGACGGGGGTGCCGTTTGGGGAAATCGCCGCGGTGCGGGACTGGATGGGCATCAACGAGCCGGTGGGCAAGCCGGAGCGGGAGCACCCGAAACGCCCGGTGGTGGGCTTTGACTGCAGGCAGTCTGAGGTGAGCGGCCGCCGGTTGTGGGGCCACTTTGCCAATCGTTTTGGCACGGCGGAGGTGTTTTTCCGCGACCACTTTGTGGCGAACTACTGCCCGCTGGTGTTCACGGAGGCCAGCGGGCGGAATTTCACGCCGGACAAGCTGCCTGCGGCCGAGGCCGCGCCGCTGAACGAGGCTTGTGATGGGCATCTGGCGGCCGTCCTGGGCGCTTTGCAGCCGGAGTGGGTCATCGGTGTGGGGGCGTTTGCCGAGGCGTGCGTGAACCGGGTGAGGGAGCGGACGCAGGGTGAGTTTAAGACCGGGCGGGTGCTGCACCCGAGCCCGGCCAGCCCTGCGGCGAACCGCGACTGGGCGGGGGCGGCGACGAAGCAGCTGGTGAAGCTGGGCGTGTGGGAGCCGTGAGAAGGAATGGATTTGAGGGATTGACGATGGCGAGCGCGCCGTGACAGCATGCGCGCCCTCCCCACCCTTCCATGACGGAAACACTCAGCCCCTCACGCACGCGTTATGGCGTGATCGTGTTCGCGGTGATGCTTGGCATCATCCACTACATTGACCGGGTGTGCTTTGCGAGCCTGGCCCCCGTGATCCAGACTGATCTTTCACTGACGAAGCAGGAGATGAAGTGGGTGTTTTTTGCCTTTTCGATGGCCTATGCGCTGTTTGAGATTCCAGGCGGGTGGCTGGGGGACCGCTGGGGGCCGCGCCGGGTGCTGCTGCGGATCGTCATTTTCTGGAGCGCGTTCACCGCGTTGACCGGCGCGGTGTGGAGCTGGGTTTCGCTCATCGTCTGCCGTTTCCTCTTTGGCATGGGGGAGGCGGGGGGCTTCCCCAACATCACGAAGATGTTCAGCCTCTGGCTGCCGCAGAACGAGCGTGGTGTGGCACAAGGGATCACGTGGCTGGCGGCGCGCTGGGGCGGGGCCTTTTCTCCGCTGCTGGTGCTGGGTGTCTCCAGCTTTGCGGGATGGCGCTGGACTTTTGGCATTTTCGCCCTGCTGGGCGTGGTTTGGGTGGTGGCATTTGCCCTGTGGTTCCGTGACAATCCGAAGAACCACCCCAAGGTAAATGCGGCAGAGGTGGCGCTGCTGGCGGAGGCGCACAAGAACATGGGCGGCCATGCCTCCATTCCGTGGAAGCGGCTGTTCACGACGCGCTCGGTGCTGCTGCTGTGGCTGTATTATTTCTGCATCAGCTATGTGTGGTACTTTTACATCACCTGGATGCCCACCTACATGGCGGAGGCGTTGAAGATGGACATGAAGGACCCGCTGAGCGCGGCGCTGGGCGGCGCCCCGCTGTTTCTGGGCGGCATTGGCTGCTTTGTGGGGGGTGTGATGGCCAAAAAGCTGGCGAAGGGGGGCAGCGTCAGCAGGCCCCGGCGGCGGATCGGAGTGCTGGGCATGCTGGGTGCGGGGGCCCTCATTTTTGTGGCGGCACGATTGCAAAATCCGACGCTGGTGATGCTGGCCATGGGATTTTCGGGGTTCTTCAATGACCTGTCGATTCCTTGCGCCTGGGGAGCCTGTGGCGACATCGGGGGGAAGCTTGCGGGATCGGTCTCCGGCAGCATGAACATGATGGGCAACTTTGGCGGGGCGCTGGCGCCGCTGGCCGTTGTCTGGATTCTTGACGCCTCCAACAACAATTGGAACATCCCGCTCTATGTCGCCGCGGCGACTTACGGCATCTCGGCCCTGTGCTGGATGTTCATCGACTCGGACGAGCGGCTGGCGTAGCAGCACCTCACTTTTTCCCGGGGTCGATGGCGGGCGCGGCGGTGCCTTTCATCTTTTTGAGGCCGTCGTCGATGCGTTTGCGGATGCGGGCGTCAGGGGTTTTGAGGGCGCTGGCGCGCTCCATGTAGTCGAGGGCTTTGGGCTTGTCCCCGAGGGCCTGGTAGGTGAGGCCGATGTGCTCGAGGATTTCGGCGTCCTCCGGCTGGATGGGCTGCAGGAGGGCTTCCGCGCGCTGGAGTTCCTTGAGGGCGGCGGGGTAGCTGGCCTTCTTGTAGTGGAACCAGCCGAGGCTGTCGATGTAGGCGGCCTGGTTGGGCAGCAGCTCGTTGGCCTTGGTGATGAACTCGCCGGCCTTGTCGAGGTTTTTGTCCTGCTCCAGCCACATGTAGCCGAGGAAGTTCAGTGTGTTGGCGGCCGTCTTGGCCTCTTCCCGGGGGGTGAGGGTGATGGACTTTTCCAGCATGCGGGAGGCGTCCTCATAGCGTTCCATGCGCTCCAGGGTGATGCCGTACTGATAATAGAAGAGGTGGTCGAGGAGCTCCGCCTGGGTGGCGCTGGCGTGCCGCTCCGCCTCGGCGAAATGCCTCACGGAGGCGGCCCAGTCTTCCCGCGCGCGGTGGGCGATGGCGAGCTGGTAGTGAACAAAGGGGTGCGTGGGGAAGAGGCGCACGCTGCGCTGGCCAAGGCGCACCATGTCGTCAAACCGCTGTGTCTGGTAGAACTGCCAGCCCAGTTTCACATAGTCGGCGATGTCGCCCCCGCCGTTTTGGATGGCGGCCTCGAGGTGGGGGATGGCCTTGAGCGGCTGCTTGCGTTTTTCGTATTCCCCGGCCAGGAGGCGCTGCTCTTCGGCGTCGGCGGGGGCTTGTTTGACGATGGCCTCCAGGGTGGCCAGTGCTTTTTCCTTTTCTTCGGCAGCCTCGTAGAGGCGGTAGAGGAGCTTGCGGGCGTCGAGGCTGCTGTGCTCTGCCACCAGTTTTTCGCACAGCTGGCGGGCACGTTCGAGGTCGTTGGTCAGCAGGCAGTGGCGTGCCACCTCCATGGTGACCTGCTCCGCGTCGCGCTTGGTGATGTGCCGGAGGGCGTTTTCAAAGAAGGGTTCCACGCGCTGGCGGTGTTCCGCCTGAAACTCCGCCTGCCCCAGCGGCCAGACGCGGCCTGCGGTGCGGCCAAGGGCGAGCCAGAACTGCGGGTCCCGGCCGGGCTGCCTGGCGGCCTGCTCCATGACCTGAACTGCTTTTTCCCGCTGATTTTGAGTAAGGTGGAGCAGGACAGCGGCATCATACACCTCCGCGTGGAGCGGGAACTGGCTGAGCGCGGTGTTCACGGCCTGCAGGGCGCGGTCTTCTTTTTCGAAGAGGTCCTCCGGCGGGTAGGTGCTGCAAAACCGCGCCAGGTTGAGCAGCGGCGCGGGGGAGCGTGGAGTGGCGCGCACGGCCTCCTCCAGAATTTTCAACGCGGCCTCCCGCCCCTGAAACTGCATGGCGATCCCTGCCGTGTGGGCGGCGAGATCGGCGTTTGTGGGGTCGGCCTTGAAGACGGCCAGATAGTGCTCCAGGGCCTGGCGTAATTTGCCAGAGGACTCGAACTGAAGGGCGGCGCTGTAATGCGCGAGCACGTCGGCCGTGACCACGCCGCCCGGTTTGAGCAGGAGGTCTGACTTTTCGGATGCTTTTGCCCCCAGGGAGAGGTCTGCCACCGGCGCGGCAGCACGGCCAGCCACGAATGGCAGGCCGGACAGCACGCACAAGAGCAGGCAGGCCAGCGAACGATGAGGCTCCCGGCGCCGGGGCGCGATGAAGCGTCCAGCGCCTCGATCCCATCGATTCGCCCTGCGGAGACAAGCCATGCCTGAGAGGCTAGCGGTTACGACTTGTAGCGCAAACGCTTCTTGTGGCGGTTCGCACGCATGCGCTTTTTGCGCTTGTGCTTGTTGATCTTCGTTTTTCTCCGCTTTTTGAGCGATCCCATGGTTCGTGTTCTCCTGTGTTTTGGCTTGGTCTAGTGGACGACTTTGTTCAACGGGTATTCCACGATGCCCTCGGCACCCAGCGACTTGAGCCGCGGGATGATGTTGCGCACGGTGGTCTCGTCAATGACCGTTTCCACGGCCACCCATTCCGGGCTGGCGAGTTGTGAGATTGTCGGCGAGCGCTGCGAAGGCAGGCTGGCGACGACCTCCTCGAGCTTTGCGGCGGGCACGTTCATCTTGAGGCCCACCTTGTCGCGGGCCTCGAGCGCGCCTTTGAGCAGCAGCACGAGCGTCTCCATTTTCTGCCGCTTCCACTGGTCCTGTGCGGCGGGTTTGCTGGAGACAAATTGGGGGTAGCTTTCCATCAGGGTGTCCACGATGCGCAGCTTGTTCGCGCGCAGGGACGAGCCGGTCTCGGTGATGTCCACGATGGCATCCACCAGCTCGGGCACCTTCACCTCGGTGGCACCCCAGCTAAATTCGACCTCGGCCTCGACACCATTGTCGGCGAGGTACTTTTGCGTCAGCCCCACCGCCTCGGTGGAGATGCGTTTGCCCTGGAGGTCCTTGACGCTCTTCACGGGGGAGTCTTCCGGCACCACCAGCACCCAGCGGGTGGGGCGGGAGGTGGCCTTGCTGTAGCGCATGTCGGTGAGGACCTCGACATCGGCGTCGTTTTCCACGATCCAGTCCCGGCCGGTGATGCCGCAGTCGAGGAAGCCATGGTCAACATAACGACCGATCTCCTGCGCACGCAGGAGGCGGATTTCGAGTTCCTCATCATCCACTGCCGGGCGGTAGGAGCGGGAGGAAACCACGATGTTGAACCCGGCGCGCTTGAAAAGCTCCAGCGTCGGCTCCTGCAGGCTGCCTTTGGGCAGTCCAAGGCGGAGGATGTTCTTCGGTTCGGGCATGGTCGGGGGAAAGGGGCGCGCATCCTAGCGGCTATTTCCCTGCTGGCGAGGGGAATTTCAGCGCAACTCGACAGTGATTGCCCCAAGCTGCCGGACGCCGGGGGCGGAACAGCGGGCATTTGGGAGGCATCCGCGCGCTGTGGCGGGTCACTTTTTCTTGGCTGCCCCCCACTCGGCCACGGGGGTGGCGGTGTGGGCGGCGGCCTCATCGAGGGCGAAGGTGATGCAGAGGCTCTGGGGGCCTTTGGCGTCTGCGAGGGCGACCTTGAGCACGTTGATCTTTTCCGCCGCGAGGTCACGTGACCGGGCGTTGGGCTTTTCCGCCACGGGCGGGGTGCCGGCGGTGAAGGTGGCCCCTGCGGGGGAGATGATGCTGGCGACGAGCTTCTTGCCACCGAGGCTGAGGGTGGCCTTGGAGCCATCGGCGGCAATTTCCGCCTTGGTGTGCATGCTCCAGGTGAGGGTGTTGGAGTTCTTCATGACGAGGTCATCCTGCACCACCGCGTAGGGCTTGGTGCCGCGCACGATCATGATGCCACGGAGGACGTCCTTGGCCCATTTGGAGTAGGCCTTGGTCATGTCCACGACAGCGAGGCCGTGGGCGGGGTCGGAGGCGCCGAGCAGGACGCCGGCCTTGGCCTCCAGGTCCTGGTTGCCTGCCACGGTGAGGGTGTTCTGGCCGGCGGTGCCTTCCAGATACACCTCAAAACGCTTGGTGCGGTCGGCACCGGGCTTGACCTCGAAACCAGGGGCCTGCTCCGCCTCTCCGCCGAGCTCGATGCCCCAGCGCTGGCCGCCGGCGTCCAGAACGAAGCTGCCGATGTCGAGCTGGGCGGTGTGGTCCGCATTGTCACCGCCTTTGACGGCGATGTAGTAGTCATCCTTGCCCCAGCCGGAGCGGGAGGTGGCGACGAAACCGCCCGGCAGGGCGAAATCCATGGAGTCCGCCGTGCCATCCCCGGCGGCATGCGGGTTGTAGTAGAGGAAGCTGCCCACCTGGCCGAAGTAGCTGCTGGAGACGGCCTGCTTGCCCCCGGCGGCCACGGCGGGAATGCCGGGGTTGCCATGGACGCCGCAAAGCCAGGTGGCCACCCAGGGGCGGATGGAGCCACCGCCACGGCTGCTGCGGGGCAGGTCGCCAAAATTGAAGAGCTGGCCGATGGGGCTGAGCATGTGCATGCGGGCGACGCCAAACTGGGGAATGCCCTCCACCAAGCTGATGCCCAGGTCGTTGCCGGCGGCGGCCTTGCGGGACTGGGCCACCATGGCGACATAGTCCATCACGGCTTCGCCTGCTGGCAGGCCCTCCGGCCACACCCCGGCGGGTGCGAAGCGTTCCAACCCGGTGCCGAAGACCTTGGCGGCGGCGTCCGCGGCCTTTTTGGCGACGCCTGGCTCGTCATCCACCAGACAGATGGCGGCGATCAGCAGGGCAGAGGCGGCGGCCATGTGCTCGGCATCCGGCGGGGTCTTGCCATCATCCTTCGTGGGGGCTTTTTTGGCCGGGGCCTTGGCTTTCGGAGCGGCAGTCTGGCCGCCGGACACGCCCTTGGCGGTTTCAGGCACGGGCTCGCCTTCCAGGTGGGCGATGAGGGCGTCGATGCCCTTCTCTGTGAGGTAGGTGCGGACGGTGACCTTCTCCTGGGCGTTCAGGGCGGTGTAGAACCAGTCGTAGCCGAGGCAGGTGGCGATGACGAGGTCGGCCACATTGTCCGCGAGGTCGGGGTGCCAGTCGCGAAAGACGGATTTGTCGGTGAGTGAAAGCAGCTCCTGCTTGCCCTTGTCCTGCCATTTCAGGTCGCCGTCGCCGTAGGTGAGGGCGCCGAGGAGGCCGATGCGGAACAAGGCCTTGGGCCCCTCGCCACCGTCCTCGCCATTGATACGGGTGAGGCCGGGGTCCTGGAGGAGGTCCTCGCCGGAGGCTTTCATGGCCTCCATGATCTTGCCCAGCACGGGGTCGGCGGCCACCTGGCCCTTGAGGTAGTCCCAGGTGGTTTTGTTGTGGATGAGGCGTGGGCGGACTTTTTGGATGCCGGCAAGGTATTCATTCGCGGCGGGCGCCTTGAACTTGGCCGCCGGGATGATGGTGATGGCCGGGCGTGGGGGAGCGGGCTTCTTCACGGCGGGGGCTGCCTTGCCCTTGGGGACCGCAGGCGCCTCGGCCGTGGTGGGAGCGGGCGCTGGTGTGGCGGGCGGCGTGGCCGCAGGGGCGGCCTGCATGGCGGCGTAGCGGGCCTTGGCGTATTCAAAATCCGCCGGGCTCAGAGTGGCGATGGGCACGTCGAACTCCCGCCCGTCCTTCATCTTGATTTTGAGGGTCTTGGTGGCCCCATCGACCGCCACCAGGGTGGCCTCGACCGTTTTTCCCGCCGTGTTCGTCCACATGCGATATTCCTCCGCAAGCTGGGCAGAGACGCCGGACACGGCGAGTTGGGCGGCGGAAGCAACTAGCAGGAGGCGCGTGACGGCTTTCATGGTGGCAGGCAAAAAACGATGCTGGGCGAACGGGGCTTCGGACAAGAAACGTCCCATTTGATTGTCCAAAAGTCCGCCCAAGGGTCAAGATTTAAACGCCACGCAACCCGCGCCGATTAGCGGATTTTGAAGACGTGGCGCAAACATGCCCATTCCACGGTGGAAGCCCCCCTTGGGTTAAGCTCCCTTCTTTTTGGCCGGGGATTTCTTTTTTCCAGCATTCCCTTCTTTGCCGGCCTCGGACTGCTGCGGGAAACCGGCCTTCGCGTGGGTGATCATTTCCGCAAAGGTGCCCTCGCCAATGCCGTCGACACTCAGCACGCCCGTCACATCGGCATAGGGGCGCGCCTTCTTGATCGCGGCGGCGCGGGTGTCCCCCACGCCTGGGACGGCCGTCAGCGCTTCCTGGCTCCCTTCGTTGAGAAGAGCCAGCAGCTTGGATTTTTGGGCGGCTGTGAGGGTTTTGGCCAAGGCTTCCGCCTTGGGGGAGACTTTGGCCTGCTCCGCAGCGGGGGCTTTCTTGGCATCTTTCTTCTTGGGCGCCGTATCGGCAGCGAGGAGGTTCAGGCCACAAAGAGCGACAACGAGGCAGACGATGATTTTCATGGGTGTAACTTTAGTAGAATTGCCGAACCGATGTTACCCAAGTACACGGAGGATTGACCAGAACAAACTCACTTCGTCCCGCCCTTTCCACCTGCCACCCCTACGCGGCGGCGGTGGGCAGCCGCACCTCAAAAACAGTGTGGTCGTCCTGTGAGCTTAGCAGCCGCAGTTCAGCACCATTGGCACGGGCCAGCTCCCGGGCGATGTTCAGGCCCAGGCCATAACCGCCGGTCTGGTGGCTGCGGGCCGCGTCTCCACGGAAGAAGCGCTCGAACAGACGCGGCTGGTGCTGCGGCGGGATGCCCGGCCCGGTATTGGCGATGTTGAAGACGGCAGCGCCTTCCTTCCCGGCCAGTTCCAGCCGCACCCTCCCCTGCGAGCGGTTGTATTTGATCGCATTGCCGAGGAGGTTTTGGAACACTTGGCGCAGCAGCGCGCGGTCGGCCTGCACAAACACCTGGGGGGCGAGGTCATGCTCCAGCGTCAGGCCTGCCTGCTCGCAGAGGATTTCCGCGTCCTCCAGCAGCCGGGCCAGATCGGCCCCGAGGTCATACACCTCCCTCTGCGTGGGCAGGTGCCCGGCATCTGCCTGGGAGAGCAGCAGCAGGCTCTGGGTGATCTGCCGCAGGCGGTTGGCCTCCTCCAGCAGGGAGACAAAGCGCTCATGCTCAGCGCTGCCGGGGGTGGAGTGCCGGATGGCGTCGTCGAGGTCCGCGAGCATCACGGCCAGGGGGGTCTTGAGCTCATGGGAAGCGTCGGCGGTGAAGCGCACCGCCTGCTGGAAGCTGCTCTGGAGGCGCTCCATCATGCCGTTGAGGACGTCGATGAGCTGGGCGAACTCGCGGTCGTCATCCCGGCTTAGATGAATGCGCTCGGCAAGGTCGCTGGCGGTGAGGTGCTGGGCGGTGCGGATGGCGCGCTCCAGCGGCCGCATGGCGCGTTTGGAGGTCCACAGCGCGCCGAGTCCGGCCAGGGCAAGGCCCAGCACGCCCATGGCGGCAAACCAGCGGGCCATGCGATTGAGCTCGGCGTAGTAGTCCGTGAGCGAAAGGCCGATGAACAGGGTGTACTGCGGGCTGCTGAAGGCCCCAAATCGCCAGTCGCCACTGGTGGAGCGCGCGGTGAACAGCACGGGTTCGCGAATGAGCGGCATCTGTGGCCGGAAGGGCAGCCGCCCTCCACGCGGACCCGGCGGACCACCGTCTGGAGGTCCGTCAAACCCAGGGCCGGGGCCAAAGCCGGCGCGTGGGGGCAGGCCCAGGATGTCGTCAAAGCCGTCATCATCCTGCGGCGGCGGGCGGCGGCGGGCATTGGGCGGCGGGCCGGGCGAGTCGGGCGGGCTGTTGCGGATTTCCTCCTCCGTGGGGAACTGGAGGCGGAACTGGTCCTCAAGATCGCCGGGGGCGTTGGGCGAGGCGAAGAGCGTGCGGCCCTGCTGATGCTCCTTCACCAGCAGGGCAGCCGGCGCATCCTGCAAAGGGGAGGTGCCGAAGACGAGGTCGGCGATGGCCCTGAACTCCTCATCCGTGCTGCGCGGGTCGATCCGGCTCCACACACGCTGGGCGGGGGCGACAATGCGGTCGTCCACGGCACGCTCCAGCACCCGGCCGGTGTACCACCAGGCGGCGGCGCCGACCGCCGCCACCAGCACGCCGGCCACCAGCATGGTCTGCAACGCGAGACGGATGCGGAAGCTGCGCGTGTTGGAGGAGATGCTCATGTGCGGGAGAACAACCCCAGTTTCATGCGCGGAGAAGCGCGACGCATGCAGATAAATTCCTTTTAATGCGGCGCAGGCACCTGCCGTCATGTGCGGCGGCTCCCATGCTGCCATGCACCCCGCCAAAATCCCCCCGGCGCCCGGCCCGGCCACCGACAGCGCCGCCCTCTACCGCCGGCACTGGCCGATGCTGTGCGCTTTTGCGCGGTCCCGGGGCTGCGAGGCCCACGATGCGGAGGACGCGGTGCAGGAGCTGTTTGCCAAACTGCTGGCGCAGGGCCAGCACGAACGCGCGGCCGCGATCCCTGATGACGCGGAGCAGGCGGCCTTTCTGCTGGCGCGCCTGCGCACGCACCTGATCAAGCGCTGGCGCCACCGCACGCGGCAGCGGCGCGGCGGCGGGATGGCGTGCCTGTCCCTGACGCAGGAGGAGGGGGCTGAGATGGACATTGCCGACACGCGGGCGGCGCCGGACGCGGAACTGGACCGGGGCTGGGCGCGCGGGGTGCTGGACCAGGCGCTGAAGCGAATCTCGGTGGAGCTGCTGGCCCAGGGCCGGGGGGAGGTGTGGGGGTGCCTGGAGCGCAGCGTCCTTGAGGGCGGGCGCTGCGAGCGGCCGCTGAACGGCAGGCTGCGAGTGGCGTTGCACCGGGCCAGACGCAGGCTGCAGGAGCTGATCCGCGCCCAGGTCAGGGAGGCTGAGGAGATCACCCTGCTGCACGCGGTGCTGGCGTGAGGGGGGGCTGGGCGATGCTGTCTGGCAGAAAAGGGCCGGCCACGTCAAAGATTGGCTGAACACATGGGCGGCCCAGGCTGTCTGAGCCAGCCCCACCCTTCGCTCCCACCGAAAACTTTGGCGTTGAATGATGGTTTCAGCTACAATCACGCCCTTTTTTGCCTTTAATCATGGTCGCAACCCCAACCCGCCCGCGAAAGTTGTTCGTCGTTTTGGCCGTGCTGGCTGCCCTGGGCTGCCTGGCAGGCCGCGCTTTCGCCGCGCCCCCCACCGCGCCCACGCTGCTCCGTGCGGACGCCACTCATCACAGCAGCGGCTACCTGATCTGGCGGCTTAACTGGCAGGACAACTCCACCACGGAGACTCGTTTCAGGTTTTATCTGTTTTGGGGCGGGCAGTATCAAGGGGAGCTGGACCCCTACCTGACGGTGGATCCCGTAAACAACATCAACAACCAGGCTTACACGGGGCCACAGTCACATTTTGTTATTCTGCCCTCGCTGGTCGGCAATGTGCAGTTTTATGTGTCGGCCCACAACCAGACCACGAACGAGGAAAGCACCACCACCGGCTACACCCTTTCCAACGCGCCCGCCTGGCAGTCGCCTTCGGCCATTGGCGGCACCAGCGGCATGCCCACCAATGTGACGGCGGTGCCTTCGCCTGCGGGGGGGGACGGCGCGATCCGCCTGACCTTCACGGACAACACCAACAGCGAGCTGTATTATGAGGTGCAGTACAAAAAGCACTCCGACCCGGACAGCAGCTACCAGACGACGTTCATGGACTTCAACACGTCGTCCGCAGACCTGGCGTTTTACAAGGCCCAGGGTCCTGGGCCTGACGGCCAGTGGGACCCCGTGGATGACCCGGCCCCGGACGATGAGCTGATGTTCCTGCCGGTGTTTGAGCCCAACACCGCCTACGATGTGCGGGTGCGAACGCGAGGCATCTCCACGGACTTCCAGACCGTGCTTCTGTCCGACTGGACCGCGCCGGTGACGGCCACGACGACCTCCTTCATCCCCCCCAGCAACCTGACCGCCGTCCGTGTCGGCGAGAACAAGTTCAACCTGAGCTTCACCAGCAACTCGACCACCAAGTCGGGGCACAAGTTCCAGTACCGTGTGGCCGGAACATCCACCTGGCTGGACCTGGGCCTGATGGACAATCCTTACCAAACCACGGCGGTGAACACCGGCGAAATGGCGCCGGGCTACAGCTACGAGTTTCAGGTGTGCGCATACATCCGCCACACACACTCCCCATCCACCGAGCCGGTGATCTATTCGGCCTATTCCAACACGGCCACGGCAAGCTCCATCTTCAATGCGCCGACCGGCCTGACCGCGACCGCAGCGGGAGAAGGCAAGGTCAATCTGACCTGGGTGGACAACTCCTCCGCAGAGTGGGCCTATGCGGTGCAGGCCAAGGTGAAGGGCAGCAGCAGCCAGTGGCTGACCTTTGACTATTTCAACCCCAACACCACCAGCGCGACGAACCTGGTGCTCATACCCGGCGCGACGGCCGAGATCCGCGTCGTCGCCCTGTGGGGCTCATACGGCGACGTCCTTTCCGCGCCCACCAACACAGCCGAGGTGACGACGACCTTCAACGCGCCCACGAACTTCACCGCCACCGCATCTGCCACGGACCCGTACCGGGTGAGCTTCTCATGGACGGACAACTCCGCCGTGGAGACACACCATGAGCTGCGATACCGCAAGGTGGGGGACACCAGCTACGCCACGCGCAAGCTGTCCCCGGACAACGGCGGCACAGCCCCCAACAGCATGAGCCTGGCAAACCTGCCCGAGTTCGAACCGGGCAGCGTTTACGATTTCAGCATCCGCGCCGTCGTGGTGGCCGGCAATGGCACGATCATCGCCCAAAGCAATGACATGACGGCGACCGTCACCACGCTGGACGGCTTCAGCAGCAAGCCCTATGCGCCGATCACCATGGGCACGCCCTTCAGCTACACCATGACCACGATGGGCCAGCAGCCGCGCACGGATTGGAACGTGGGGGCCCTGCCGCCCGGCCTGACTTTTGACGAACCCACAGGCGTGATCTCCGGAACGCCCACGGTTTCCGGCCTGTTCATGGTGCCGATGACGGCGAACTTCAGCGGCGGCCGCTCGCACGTGCTGGACCTGGCCCTGCGCATCCTGCGCCCCACAGCCGCGCCACAGGTCGCGGCATCCATCGGGCAGCAGAACCTGCTGCCGGGCGGGACCGCCACGGTGGCCCTGGACGGCAAGTTTTCAGACCTGGACACGGAGGCAGTGATGCGCCTGACGACCTCCAAGGGGGACCTGGACGTGGTGCTCTTCACCACCCAGACCCCGGCAACTGTGGCCAATTTCCGTGCCTACGACTATGTGGACACGATCTTCCATCGTGCGCCGACGGGCTTTGTGATGCAGGGCGGAGGTTACAAAATCGGCGCGCCGCCGGATGTGTTTGACTCGGTCACACGGCAGTCGCCGGTGGCGAACGAGCCTGGCATCTCCAACCTCTATGCCACGGTGGCGATGGCCAAGGTGGGTGACGACCCCAACAGCGCGACCAGCGAGTTCTTCTTCAGCCTTGGCAACAACAGCCTGAACCTGGACAACCAGAACGGAGGCTTCACGGTGTTCGGACGTCTGTCCGGCCCTTCGACCAACACCCTCACCGCCCTGGGCGCGGTGCCAATCACCGGCTATGCGGTGAAACTGCGCGAGGACGGGACCACCACGCCTTCCGTGGCGAATTTTGTCTTCTCCGACATTCCTGTGGACCAGTCCCCCGCGCCTTCCTCCATCCCCCAGGACAAGCTGATGAAGATCACCGCCGTGACTGAGATTCCGGTGCTCACTTACGAGATCGCCACGCAGCCGGACGGCAGCGTGGCTGAGGCCACGCTCAACGGCACGGATCTGATCATCACCGCCGTGGCCCCTGGGACTACCTCGCTGACGATCACCGCGACGGATATCGACGCGAATGTGACGGAGCAGATCGTGGCCATCGTGGTATCCACTGGGGCAAACGTGGTGGCACTGGACAGCGCGACGCTGACCCAGGTGTATGACGGCACCCCACGGGAGGTCACTGCCACCACCAACCCCGCAGGCCTGAGCGTGGCCATCACCTATGATGGCTCCAGCACACCGCCCACCGAAGTCGGCAGCTATGCCGTGGTGGCCACCGTGGTGGACGCCACCTACAGCGGCACGGACAGCGGCACCCTGGTCATCCGGGGCCAGACCATCGCAGAATGGCGCGCCGCAAAATTCACCCAGCAGGAAGTCGATGACGGACTCTCGGCAGACGACGCCGACCCTGACCATGACGGCCTGAAGAACCTGGCCGAGTATGCCCTGGGCGCCGACCCCCACGCGCACACGCCGCCTGTGGGAACACCCGTGCGGGATGGTGATGGCTTCAGCCTGACATTCACCCGGCCCAAAGGCCTGCCCGGCGTGATCTATGGCGCGGAATCTTCCGACAGCCTGACCGCAGAGTCGTGGACACCGCTGACTGTGGAGGTGCTGACCCCCGTTCCTCCCGGCCCCGTGGAAACCGTCCGTGTGCGTGACCCCTTGAACAGTGGCAATCTGACCCGCCGCTTCATCCGGCTGCTGTTTCAGCAGGCTCCTTGAGTCTGTCTGATGGTGGTTGGCTGGATAGTGCGCGCGAGCGGGGCACTCCACGTGAGTGGTTGGGAAGGCCGAAGGATTGTGGGTGCGGGCGAGAGCGCTGGGGTCATCTTGCGGAGCAAGAATGACTACTATGCTCACGCCGCGCGGAGCTGCATTCGAGAACGGGTGCTCCAAGGCAGACTGCCGTGAAGCACGGTGGCCATCCTGCTGCTGCGAGATGGGGCCACCACCTTGGATCTGGTTTTCGGGCTTAAGAACCTTGGGCCTTGCGAAAGGCTTTCTTGTTCCATAGGAACAGAGGCACGTTTTGATCAGAGCGGCAGCGGCTGGTCCTCGCCGATCACTTTCACTTCCATTTCCAGAGCGACGTGGCGGTCGTGCATGGCGGTCTCCTTGATCTGGGCGACGAGGTCGAGGACCTCGCGGGCGGTGGCACCACCTTGATTGACGAGGAAGTTGCCGTGGACGTCGGAGACGATGGCCTTGCCAACGCTGCGGCCTTTGAGGCCGAGGTCGTCGATGAGCTTGCCCGCACCGCAGACTTCAGGATTTTTGAAGGTGCAGCCAGCGGTGGCACCGACAGGCTGGGTGGTGCGGCGTTTGTGATGAGAGGCGGCGAGCTTGGTGTCGATTTCCGCCTGCGGGGCAGGCTGGCCCTGGAGCACGGCGGAGATGACGTAGCGCTCCTCGAACTCCGGCACGCTGCGGTAGTGGTGGGTGATCTCGGCGAGGGGTTTTTCCTTGATGGCACCATCCGTGTCGATGAAGCGGACGCTGACGATTTGATCAAAGGTCTCGCTGCCCATGGCGCCGGCGTTCATGCGGATGGCACCGCCGAGGTTGCCGGGGATGCCCTCCATCCACTCGAAGCCGCCGATGCCCGCATTTCGCGCGGCACTGGCGATCTTCTTGAGGCGCGCACCAGCACCGGCGGTGACGAGATTGCCATTCACGGTGACGGCATCGAAGTCGCCCTTGCTGGGATGGATGACGGCGCCGCGGATGCCGCCATCTTTGACGAGGAGATTCGACCCGCGGCCGATGACGCGGATGGGGATGGCGGCGGAGCGGAGGTAGCGCACGACCTCGGCAAAGGAGGCCTCGTTGCGCGGCTCGATCCAATACTGCGCGGGGCCGCCGATGAGCCAGGTGGTGTGGCGGTTCATCGGCTCGTAAAGACGGGCGATGCCGCCGCCGTTGGCATCGAGGATGTCGCTGAGTTTTTCCAGCACGGGGAGGTCGCGGGCGATGGCGCGGCCGACCTCGTGCACGTTCCCCGCGCCGAGGGTGATGAGGAGATCGCCGGGGCGGAGGGCGTTGCCCACTTTGTCACGCGCGATGGGCATGGTGGGGGTGCTGCCGGTCTTGGTGTGGGTGTTTTGCAGTTTCACCTCGTCGATAATCGTCTCGCCACTGACACCGGGGAGCGGCTTCTCGCTGGCGGGATAGACATCGGTGACGAACAGTTCCTCCACGTCGCCAAAGCTGGCGCCGAACTCTTTCTTTAAGAGCTGGGTGCGGCTGTAGCGGTGCGGCTGGAAGAGGCAGACGATGCGCTTCGCCTTCAGCCCCTTGGCGGTGGCGAGGGTGGCGGCGATCTCGCTGGGGTGGTGGCCGTAGTCGTCCACCACGGTGAAGTGCCTGCCGCTGTGGCGGATTTCGAAACGGCGCTTGGCCCCACGGAAGGTTTTCAGCGCGTGCTGGATGGACTCGAAACTGACACCACAGTGGGTGGCGAGAGCGATGGCGGCGAGGGCATTGCTGACATTGTGTTTGCCGGGAATGCCGAGGGTCGCCACGCCTAGCAGATGGCCGTGGTGGAAGACCTCGAACTCGGAGTGGTCCGGCCGCATCGACAAGATGTTGGCGGAAAAGTCATGATGACGATCCCAGCCATAGCTGATGCCCATGGGTCCGGCGCAGACCTCGGCGGCGACGTCGTCCTCCGCGCAATACACCCAGTGGCCCGGTGTCTGGCTGAGGAGCTGGCGGAAGACTTTTTTGATGGACTCGATGCCGTCGTAGAAGTCGAGGTGCTCCGGCTCGATGTTGAGGACGATGGCGTGCTGCGGGGTGAAATTGACGAGGGTGCCGTCGCTTTCGTCGCCCTCGGCCACAAAGAGCTCGCCCTCGGGGTCCCAATGGGCATTGGAGCCGAGGATGGGGATCTCCGCGCCGACATAGTGGCTGGGCTTCAGGCCGCCCTGGCGCAGGACGTGGGCGGTGAGGGCAGAAGTCGTGGTCTTGCCATGGGTGCCGCAGACGACGACGCCCTTCTTATTGGCCATGACGGCGGCAAGAGCCTCCGCACGGCGGACGAGGGGAATGCCCTGCTTGAAGGCCGCCTCGTAGGCCACATTGCCCGGCTTGATGGCGCTGGAGTAGATGACCATGTCACAGTCCTCCACCTCCTTCTCCGTGTGGCCGTGGAAGAACTGCAGGCCGAGCTTTTGCAGGCGCTCCGTCTCCAGCGTGGTGGCCTTGTCTGACCCGCTGACCTTGTGCCCCAGGCCCAGCAGCAGCAGGGCCAGCCCACTCATGCCTGACCCGGCCACACCGATGAGGTCGATGCGCATGGGGTGGCGGCTTTCTTTGAGGAGGCTGAGTACGGCGTGGGTCATGGGGGCGAAACCCTAAACGGGCTTCGCCGCAGCGGCAAGGCGGGGGCTTGCCGTTTTACTCCACCTTGAGCGTGCCGTTCATGACCATCCAGTGACCGGGGAAGGTGCAGAGGTAGGGGTAGTCGCCCTTCTCCGCCGGGGCGGTGATGTGGATGGTGAAGGACTCCTTCGGATTGGTCATGTCGGTGTAGGCGAGGACATCGTCTGAGTCCGGGACGTAGTGCTTGGCGAGGCCCTGTGGGTCGGTGATCATGAGGTTGCACTTCTCGCCGAGCTTTTGCAGGGTGCCGGGCTTGGCGAGGAGCCAGTTGTGCGGGACGACGTCCGGGTTCTTGAAGACGATGGTGAGCTTTTCGCCGGCCTTGGCGGTGAGCTGCTTCTGCACAAACTGCAGGCCGAGCGCGGCCTCGACGATGATCTGGCGGCCGCCTCCGCCCTTGGCCCAGGGGTTGGGCTTGCTGGGGGTGGGCGCTGTCATGCCGACCTGCGCGGCGTGGTTGGTCTTGGCGATATGGGCATAACCGGCGAAGTCCTTGAACGGCTCTGCCAAGGCGTGGGCAGTGAGGAAGACATCATGCCCGGTGCTGAGGCGCAGGTGCACCTGGCTGGCGGGGATGAGCTGGGGGATTTCGAGGAAGAGGGTCTTGCCGCCATCCAGCCTCTGGACGCTGTGGACTTCGAGAGGGTCGTGGCCGGGGGTGTCGGCGTACTTCAGGGAATACTCGGGGGAGCCGTAAGCGGCGCTGTAGCGGTAGTTCCAGCATTGGGCGAAGAACTTCTTCGCGGCGGCATCGGCCTCCTTCACGGGCTGGTTGAAGCGCAGCAGGATGCCGTTGTCGCGGGCTTCAAAGCCAACTGGCACGGGCTTGTCCTCACCGCCGGTGAAGCGGACGCGCTGGAAGGAGCCGTCCTTCGGTGTGTAGCTGCCCCAGCCCTGCATGCCGTTCACGTAGAGATGGCCGTCCTTCGGGTTGAAACGGGCGGCCTGGGGGCCGGAGTCGAAGTTGCCGCTGATTTTGACGGCCGCGCCCTGCCAGCGGCCTTTGACATTCTGGCGCATGACAAGCCAGGCGCTGCCGCCGCCGGAGGAGAGGTGGACGAAGTTGTTGTCTCCTTTCAGCGCGGACCATTTGTCGCCAGTGATGAAGGCCTGGCTGCTGGCGCTGTTGTCCTCGCCGCGTGGCA
>CAZPSQ010000058.1:0-26502 GCA_964588755.1 uncultured Prosthecobacter sp.
CGTGATGTGCCCACCCGGCCCGCCCTTGCTGGTCGCTTGCGCGACTGTTCCAAACGCATGGGGCTTCAGAGCGGAAGTCACAAGAATCGATCCAAGCTGAATCGGGCCTAGTGTAACAAACACCTCTGCCCCGCCCGTGCCACACGATTCACGCAGCGAAACCAGGATGGGCGATCGCTAGAAGGGCCAACACAAATGCTCGCGCAAATTGCATGGCGGGAAGTTGTGGAGACGCTCGTTTGCAGGTAAACGGATCTCATTAAAAGACTTGCTGGTTTGGAATATCCATCCAGCTTTCCGGTTAAACGGATATCCTCGTCATTCATTATTAATTTCGTTAAGAATGGTGTGATGTGAATCATGGATTTCCTCCACAATTGCAGCTGCTTTTCAAAGGTTAAACGTTTATGCACATGCTGTTCAAACAGATCACCTTTGCCGCCATCGGACTATTCCTGACGATCGCCTGCCAGGCACAGGTCAACCTGAACCACACCTGGCAGCCGCATCTGTCCACGACGAATCCCTACGGCCTGACGGACCTCGATCATTTCAGCCCCGGAGACTATGCTTATTGCCGGTGGGGCAACTTGATGGATCACAATACGAGAGGCATTCTGTCCTTCACTACGTTGACTAAACCTTGGCTAGACACAAGCAACACAGATTTGTTTGTTAACGGTGGCCTTGCCTCGCTGCAGGTCCTTTCTCATCCCCCGCAGTGGTCCTGGTTTGCCCCCGGAAAAGTGGATGTGACATCCCCGACGATGCTTCCCCTCACTCATGACTATGCCTTAATGCGTTACCTGCATTTCAAGAATCAGCTTTTGGATGAGACAACGAGATCACCCTTGAATAGCAGCGCAAAAAAGATTGTTGTTGTTATCCATGGGTGGAATAGGACGAGCGGCGATCCATTCGCAGGTGAATTTCAAGCACTAAAGAATTCATTGTACCCGCGCCTCGCAAACAAGACCGGGTGGAGTTTGGTATTTTATGAATGGTCAGCCGATGCAGACACAGGAAATGCTTCACTCGACGCTACACTGGCACCAGACGCCGTCAATCCAACAAAAGCTGCCGAAATCGCGCATTTACATGGTCAACATTTAGGGGAATTGCTGGCTAAATCGGCAAATTTCCAAAACGTTCATTTCATCGCTCATAGCGCTGGAACGTGGGCGGCTAGGTCTGCTGCCAGATACCTCATGGAAAATACCGGGGCAAAAGTTCAAATTACTTTGCTGGATCCTTTCATTCCCGGAATGATGAGAACTTTGAGAATAACACCCAACCAAACATCTTTGACGAAGGATGTTATTGACTCGATACCATCAATGGACCCCAGTAATTCGGGACAATTGTACTTTCTTGAAAACTATTATGCCCTCGATCAGTTAGCCCAATTTACCGCAAATAGTGATGGATGGAGTTTGGGTTCGGATACGGTTTATCGCGCCACATCTCAAGAATTTTCTTGGGGATCGAAGGGATTTAATCAACGTGTAGATTGGCCGGTTGAGCAAAATGCCTCTATTGCCCCTCACTACAAATGGCATTCTGGGCCGGTGCAATTTTACGCCGATACTGCCACCTATAGCACAGGCTCAGGGGTTGGGGTGGCGTTAAACAATCCAGACTTTGATCTAACCACGATCGGCTGGCGGCGCAGTATGTTTTATCAGGAACCATCTATCTCACCTTTGGCTGCCCTCCCCAAGGTATACCGGGCTGGAGAAAATACTTCTATCTATGCAGCAGCAAAGATCAGAGGGGATATAGGTCCAGCGCTAAGTGACGCCAGCTATCAATGGCAGAAATTGCCACCAGGATTGCCAGACGTGAATCAAAACTGGCAGATGGTCGCGACCGGCACGGCGCCCGCCTCCAGCGCTCCCGCCTATGCCATTCCCGGCTTGGCGATCTCTGTGGCAGCGGACATGAACGGGACACTTTACCGCCTGGTGGTCACCAATAATGCAGGTACAGATGTGAGCAATTCAATCCGCCTGGATGTGGGAGCTTCGAACGTCCCGATTCCCGCAGCGCCTTCAGGTCTGGTCGCATATGCTGTCAACTCCACTCAAGTCAACCTCGCCTGGACCAACAATGCATCCAACGCAACGAGCGTGATCATTGAGCGAAAGATCGGAGCAAGCGGCACCTTTGCTCCGATAACGACCTCGCCGCCCGTGTTGGCACCGACAATCAGGACGTATTCGGACACTGGCCTGACTCCTGGAACCCTATACTATTATCGAGTCGTAGCGGCAGGCTCGCCGAGTGACTCGCTACCATCTGTTGCAGCCAATGCTATGACCCTGCCCGGCGTCAGCACAACGCGGCTGCTGACCGTCAACTCCAGCAGTCCAGGCAGCGGAGTTCGCATCATTCTTGGGCCGAACGACATCTACGGCGCGGCGGACGCCAATGCCTCTTTTACCCGCCAGTATGCCAGCAACACCGAGGTGACCTTGGTAGCGCCAACATCTTGGGGCGGAGCAGCTTTCCTCGAATGGCAGGCGGACGGGAAGAAATGGGGAACGAGCACCATCACAAGTGTGGTGATGGACTCAAACCATACACTGACGGCTGTTTATTCGCCACCCACACAGGGCGGCGCCAATTACAATATTGTGGCCACTGCTGAGCCGTCCAATGGGGGCAGCGTCAGTGGAGGCGGCAGCTACACCGCCAACGCGTCTGTGTCACTGCAGGCCAGTCCTGCCTCCGGCTATCAATTCCTCAACTGGACCGTCAACACCACCGCGCAAAATGGAGGGGCGGTATACAGTGCCGATCCGAATCTGAGCTTCGCGGCCATCGCTCCCCTTTCGCTAGTGGCAAACTTCACGCAGAACGGCGTCGGACCGAGCATCACTACGACCGCCGCGCCCACGAACGGCGGGACGGTTAGCGGCGGGGGCACGTACCAAAGCGGACAGATTGCCCCGGTGACGGCAACACCGGCAAGCGGATGGGAATTCGGCACATGGACTGACGAGTATGGCGCGATTGTGTCCTTTTCGAGCAGCTTTAGCTACCCAGTGTACCAGTCCCGCACCTACGTGGCTCACTTCAATCCGATCCTCTCGCAAAATTACACGCTCTCGATGACCGCTGTGAATGGCACTGCAATCCGCAGTCCCAATCAGACCGCATATACTCCCAATTCACAGGTCACTGTCACCGCCACGCCCGCGTCTGGTTATCTGTTCACGGGATGGAGCGGTGATGCCAGCGGCTCGCAGAATCCGCTGACGGTGACCATGACCGGCAACAAGGCGGTGACGGCCAATTTCTCAGCCGTGCCGGCCTCGACCTACACGCTGACGCTTCCTGCCCGCACAGGTGGAAGTGTCACCAAATCTCCCGATCTTCCCAACTATCCTCAAGGAACTGTGGTGACATTGACTGCGGCTCCGAGCGCCGGTTATGTGTTTGGCAGCTGGAGGCGGGACTCTTATGGGAGTGGCAATCCACTGCAGATCACCATGGATGGAAACAAAACCGCCGTAGCGGACTTCATCCCATCTTCTCCCGGCTCTTCAGTGCTGGTCATTGGGACGCCCACGAACCTTTCTCTGCCGGCCGCAGCAGGCAGCGGAACCTTGAGCGTCATCAACCAAGGCTCGGGCACCATGTATTGGAGCGCTTCGCCAACGGTGAACTGGCTGCAGGTGAACAGCACCGGCAGCAGTGGCGTGACAGGCGGCGGTGGCAGCAATGGCCTGTCTTACTCCTGGATTGAAAACCCGACCACCAATGCCCGCAGCGGAGAGATCCGTGTTTACTCACCGGGAGCACAGCAAAATCCGCAGATCTTCACGATCACCCAGGCGGCCGGCACACCGGCTTACGCAATTCAGGTCACGGCGGACAATGGCAGCGTCAGTAGAAGCTTAGATCAGGCCAGCTATACTCCAGGCACCCAGGTGACGCTGACGGCAGCCCCAATCACAGGATATCAGTTCACCGGCTGGAGTGGTGATGCGGCGGGCAATCAGCCGAGCATCATAGTAACGGTGGATGGAAATAAAAACATCGTCGCCAACTTCCAGATCGTGCCAGTCCCAGATTTGTTTCCTGCGGTATCGGCTTCAACAGCGATCGCCTATTCGGGAACTTCCTATCCTCTGGCCGCGACGATCGGGAATCGCGGTTTCAGTTCATCAAATGCTTTCAAGGTATATGCTGTCTTCTCCAACAGCAACCTGACCGCCCCCTCCGCCGACCTCATTAGCACCACAACCCCACTTAGCCATGCAGGGCTGGCCGCAGGTAGCGACACCCCATTTAGCACAGCAGTAAACGTTCCAAACAGCTCGGGACCGAGCACGTTGTACCTCTGGATCATCGTGGATCCCGAAACGACCTCGGGAGAATCTGCCAACAACCGCAGCAACAACATCCTCGTTATGCCGTTCACAGTCCTGCCGACACCTGCCGCTGACGGTCCGGATCTAGTCTTGAAGGAATTTTCAGTCAGTTCAAGCACGGCGACAGCTGGCGGTTCTATAAACGTTAGCGGCAAGATCAGCAACTATGGAACGGCCCCCACTGCAGCTTGCCAGTATTATGTTTCTATTTCAGCCTCGGCCTCCATCCAGCCCGACAAGAACACGCTGAACGCGGCTGGCTCTTTGACGGGACTGGGCATCGGTCTGGATGGTGACGTTGCTCAGATGATCAGTCTGCCAGGAGTTCTCGCTGCGGGCGACTACTACCTTTGGGTAATAGCAGACCCCGAATACGCTGCTGGCGAGCCAATGGGCAACTGGAGCAATAACACCGTCGTCCTGCCGCTAACGTTGCTACAGCCGCCGCAGACCTACACGGTGGCAGCCAGCAGCGCTTCTGCCATCACCGGGTCAGTGAGCGGGGGCGGAACTTACGCCAGCGGCGCTGTGGTTCCACTGGTTGCCCTGCCAGCGCCAGGATACGCCTTTGTCAACTGGACGGAAGGTGGCACTCCAGTCAGTACCGCGCCCTCCTACGTCTTCCCTGCAGCAGGCAATCGAACGCTAGTCGCGAATTTCGTCCTTCAGACGTGGGCGGTCACCCCGAGCAGTGGCGCCAATGGGATTTTGAGTCCAGGCTCCGTTCAGACAGTGATTGACGGCAGCGGCGGCGGCACTTTCACGGCGACGCCCAACGCCGGCCATCGAGTGAACACCTGGAGCATCAATGGCAATGTGGTGCAGGTGGGAGGCACTACCTTCACCTTGGGTGCAGTCACAGCAAACACCACGGTGAGCGTCAGTTTCAAGTCCGCGTCCCTCGGAGCACCCGGAAATCTGGACCCGAGCTTTGGGACCGGCGGCAAGGTCATCACCAGCGTCGGCTCGAGTGATGACCTGGGTCAGGCAGTGGCTGTCCAGGCCGACGGTAAAATCGTGGTTGCAGGCTGTGTGCGTATGGGCAGCAACTTCGACACTGTGGCCGTTGTGCGTTATCTTCCTGACGGCAGCCTCGACACCTCCTTCAACTCCACCGGCATCGCCTCTTTTCCCACAGGCTTCAACGGCTCCTTCAATGCCAGCCTTGCCATCCAGGCTGACGGAAAGATTTTGGTCCACGGCTTTTTCACCCTGGCAAGGCTGAACACGGATGGCAGCCTCGACACTACCTTTAACAGCACTGGAAAGGCATCCACCTCTCCCTACTTCGGCTCCAGTACACTGGTCCAGGATGATGGGAAAATCGTTGTGGCAGGCTATGCAACTGTGAGCGGCAATAATCACTTTGCGCTTATCCGCTACAACGCCAGTGGCACCCTGGATAGCGGTTTCAATGGCACAGGGAGAGTCACGACGCTCGTGGGCTCAGGTGCAGACATAGCACAAAAGGTGGTTCAGCAGAATGACGGCAAGCTAGTGGTCACCGGCTACACCACGATTGCCGCGCCCAGCGATCGGGCCGTGGCGACCGTGCGATACAACACCAATGGCAGCCTCGACACCACATTCAACGGCACCGGCATCGTCACCACGGACTTTGGCACAAGTGACGACGAGGGAAAAAGCGTTGCCGTTCAAAGTGACGGCAAGATCGTGGTGGCCGGCTTTGGAGGCAGCACTCGCCATGCTCTGCTGCTGCGCTATAACACCGACGGGTCTCCCGACCCCACGTTCAACGGTACCGGACAACTTGTAACGACAGGCAACAGCAGCACGGCATATGGGCTGTCCTTGCAAGAGGACGGTAAAATACTGGTGGCAGGGGGATCCGCGAACTATTTCCTAGTGTTGCGCTGCAATCCGAACGGAACGCTGGACAGTAGCTTCAACGATACAGGCATGGTGACGAGCGACATTGGCCCCGGCAATGACATCGCCACCAACCTGGCCGTGCAAAGCGACGGCAGGGTGGTGCTTGTGGGACAGGCATCCAACGGTACCAACAATGACATTGGTGTCGCTCGTTACCTCGCCGTCGCTGATGCCGACATCGTTGTAGAGAAAGCGGCCGGTGGCATTGTTCTGAGCGGCGGTGAGGTCTCATTCGGGCATCTGAATGTAGGCACAAGCTCGAACATCACTTTCACTGTCAGAAACATGGGTGGCACAGCCCTGAGCGGACTTGCCATCACCCAGGATGGCGCAGACACTGGCATGTACACGCTCACGGCCAGCCCTGCGTCGCAGGTTACTCCCT
Organism: uncultured Prosthecobacter sp.; assembly: GCA_964588755.1. Lineage (GTDB taxonomy): Bacteria > Verrucomicrobiota > Verrucomicrobiia > Verrucomicrobiales > Verrucomicrobiaceae > Prosthecobacter. The sequence goes on from CAZPSQ010000058.1 coordinate 6,658, forward strand.
ACAGCAGCACTACCTTTGCTATTCAGTTCTCGCCCGCCAGTGCCGGCGCAAAGAATGCCGCTCTCCATGTCTCGAGCAACGTTCTGGCTAAGAGCCCGTACAACCTGATGCTGTCCGGCTGGGGAAACACCCCCGCAGAAAGCTGGCGCCAACAGCACTTTGGCACCGTGGCCAACAGCGGGGATTCTGCGGACACGGCAACTCCGCAGAAAGATGGCGTCCCTAATCTCTTGAAGTTCGCCACGGGTTTGGACCCAACTAGACCTGGAAAAGTACACGCCTCTTTAGTGACGGGCGAAAACAATATGGCTTTCACTTACAATCGCAGCAAGACGGCCAGCACCAGTGGTGTGACATATGTCGTCGAGTGGAGTGACTCCCTCGTCGCCTCCACTTGGAACAGCGCCGGAGTTATTGAAGGCAGCGTGGTGGATCAAGGCAGCACTGAGCAAGTGACTGTAACGGTTCCTGCCGGAACTGGGGGGCGAAGATTTGTGCGGCTAAAGGTTCTGCCTGCGCCCTGATGGCAACGGCAGATGCGAACGCCATTCCAGCCAGATCAAAAGCAGTTCAAAAACGGTCAGGAGTTTGCCCCCTTGCTCTTCGCCCAGCGCTGGCGCTGGGCTGTGGCGATCTTCTCCCGGGCTTCTGGGGTCATGGGAGGACGGCCCCTCTTTTTCTTTGGCTCCGCCTCAATCCCTGCATCTGGGCTTTGGCTGCCCATCAGGAGGGCCAGTTCCTTTTGCATTTCTTCGATCTTTTCTGCGAGTTTGAGGGCCAGCCTAAGCTGGGCGACGGAAGGAATATTGGTCATCGGTTTCTCAATGCCGCTACGCGGCTGAAATTCAATGAGGAAGTGGTGAAGTGAAGCCTTTCCTTTCTGCTGCAATGACGTGGTCAGCACAGCCCGTATCGCTAGAACCCCTTGCGGGTTGAAATACTTAGGAATGAGGTTATCTCAAAGGATGCCGAAGCTGAAGCATGCTCTTAAATTTTTGAAGGTGGGCCTTCTTGCCAAGCCTCCCAGCACGAGCTTTAAAAAGAAGTGCTGCCGCGACGTAGCCGACAATTTCGACGCAAATTTTGGGCTGGTGGCAGGTATTGGAGTGCTTCCAGGCTTCACCTACTGGACAGCGATGAACTGGATTGAGGCAGGCGATGAAGCAAAACGGAAAATCGTTGGCAACCACCCAATGCCCAAAAACCCCCAGACGATCCAAAAAATTGGAATGCTCTCCCGCGAACTGATCGCACAAAAGATGAATATTGGGCGGGATGCACAGGTGGAATACATAGTGGAGTGCACTTCGACTTTCGAGGACTTCATTTCCTACTCCGAGTATTTGCACGGCGTGGTGGAAGGCATGCTGCGCAGCATCATTGTGCAGGCCTGGGGAACGTTTGAAGTGCTTGCGGAAGATTTGTTTACCGAATCGCTAAACCAGAATCAGGCTTCGTTTGGCTTTTTGAAGGGGAATGAAAAGTGGCGCTTCCGCAGCAGAAGTGCCATCCGCGACTGCTACAAAACAGCGTTCCCCATGGACAATGCTTCGATCAAAGCAGCGCTGGACCACGAAGCCATTGATGCCCTGGCATTGCTCCGAAATGTTTTGGTCCACAAGGGAGGACGAGCTGATAAGGAATTTTTGAATGAGGCAAAAAAGCTCTCCCTACTTGCACCGTTCCATGCATTGCGCGAAGCCGAGCCAGTGAATCTTGATGGTGAGATTGTCCTTTCCATAGTTGATCCCGCCATGTTCGCCAGCCACGCCTTGATCGTAGCAGTGGACGAGTGGCTGACCACGCACTGACAGCCTCACCTGGGTAGGGCAGACTGGGAGCAGGGAATTATACCACCCGTTATACCACTACACCTCCAAAATGGTGAAAAGCAGCGCTACAAACCGCAACACAGTGCAAAAGTGAAAAGCGTGTTTCTCCTTCATCTGCAACGCGACGCAACACCCAGCAACGCTAAACAACTGATCCTGAGCGATTTAGGAAATCCTCGTTCTATCCATTGAACTACGGAGACATGTTGGATTTCAATGGTTTAACCTGACGTCTTCTGCGATTTTCAGTCCTTGGCGCACCTGAAGCTGCATCAAGGACTGAACGTGGCTGAGGAGGTTTGGTGAGGTTCACCATCGTCTTCCAAGGCTATGTCTGCATCATCGATGCTCACTTTGCAAGGCACCAATCACTTGTGGTTTGGCGTTGGGCGACGCCGCCGTGCGTTTTTTGCGGGTGCGCCCGCAGCAGCGCCCAGCAGGAGCCGAGGATGAACGGTCTGGAATCCGCGCACCTGGAACATTGTCTGAACGTCCTTTGTCTTGTGCGATCATTTCCTGTCCACCCGGCCCCGGCCGAAAGTCTCCGGTCTCTGGTGACGTAGTGAGGAGGTCCCCCCTCTTTAATGATGTCCAAAACCACCCTTTTGCTGACCTGTGCGGCTGTTGCCTCCGTGTCCCTCCATGCCCAGGACGCCGCTGGCGAGAAAATCACGTACCAGGACCACATCCGTCCGATGCTGGAGAACAAGTGTTTCTCCTGCCACAATCCGGACAAAAAGAAAGGTGACCTGGACCTGACGAGTTTCGGCGCGCTGATGACGGGCGGCGGCGGTGGCGCTGTGGTGGATCCGGGGAATGTGGATGGCAGCCGGCTGTGGACGACCTGCGCCAAGAAGGAAGAGCCCTTCATGCCGCCGGAAGGCGCGCCGCTGAGCACGAAGGACCTCGATTTGCTGGCCTCCTGGGTGAAGGGCGGTGTGCTGGACACGAAGAGCAGCATCGCCAAAAAGTCCGCGAAGCCGAAGGTGGACATGGCGGTGGCCGTGACCACCGGGAAGCCGGAAGGCCCGATCGCCAAGCCGGAGCATGTGCTGCTGGAGCCTGTGGTCGTGACCCCGCGCACCACGGCGATCACGGCGATGGCCCACAGCCCGTGGACATCCCTCTTTGCGCTGGCGGCGCCGAAGCAGATCCTGCTGTATGACACGGAGACGCGCCAGCTTGTGGGCATTTTCCCGTATGAGGAAGGTTATGCCCGGAGCCTGCAGTTCAGCCAGAACGGTTCCTTGCTCGTCATGGGCGGGGGCCGTGCGGGCAAGAACGGGCACGCCATCGTGTGGGACGTGAAGACGGGGAAGCGCATCACGGAGGTGGGCAAGGAGTTTGACCAGGTGATGTCGGCCGACATCAGCCCCGACCATAAGATGGTGGTCATCGGCAGCCCCTCGAAGAAGGTAAAGTGCTACGACACCGGCACGGGCGAGGAGTTGTACACCATCGCCAAGCACACGGAGTGGATCCTGGGCACGAAGTTCAGCCCGGACGGCGTGCTGCTGGCGACCAGCGACCGCAATGGCAACGTGATGGTGTGGGAAGCCGCCAACGGCGGGGAGTTTTACATCCTGGGCCAGCACAAGGCGGCCTGCAATGATGTGGCGTGGCGTGCGGATGCCAACATCCTGGCGTCCTGCGCCGCCGACGGCACCATCTCCACCTGGGAGATGAACGAGGGCAAGCAGGTCAAAAACTGGGCCGCGCATGGCGGCGGTGTGCAGTCCGTGTCTTTCACACCGGACGGCAAGGTGGTTTCCTGCGGGAACGACGGCCTCGTCCGTGTGTGGGACATCAACGGCAACAAGCTGGGTGAGGCCCGCAGCCAGGGGGATCTGGTGACCAAGGTGGTGGCGAGCCATGACTCGAAGGGCGCCATCTCCGCCAACTGGCGCGGGGAGATCATCCAGTGGACCCTCAACGGCGCGGCCCTCACGGAAACCGCCCGCTATGTGAGCAACCCCTCCCCCATCGCGCAGCGTATCGTGCAGACGGAGCAGCGCGCCGCCGAACTGACCGCGAAGCTCCCCGCCCTGCAGGCAGCCATCAAAACCGCCGAGGCTGACGCCAAGGCGCGGGACGAAAAGCTGGCCAAGGCACGGGCCGAAGTGGCCGCCACCGAAGCCCGCAGCAAGAGCCTGCCCGGTGAGATCGCGAATGATGAAAAAGCCCTGGTGGCGCTCAAGGACGCCCGCACCAAGGCGGTGAAGGACAAGGAGGCCCGGCTGGCGGCCATCAAGCTGTTTGGCGAAAAGTCCGCCAAGATCGCCGCACAGGAGAAGGAAGCGGCCCCATTCGCCGCTGAGGCCGCCAAGCTGCCTGCCGCCGACAAGGCTGTGGCCGAGGCGGCCGCCGCAGTGGAGGCCACGAAGAAAGAACTGGCCGCCAAGGCAGACGACGCAGCTCTCCAGGCCAAGGTGAAAGACGCCGAGGCGAAGCTGGCCGCCGCCAAGGCCGAGCAGCAAAAAATTGCCCCAGCCAAGACCAAGGCAGACCAGCTCACCGCCGCGCTGACGAAGGCCAAGGCTGAGCTGGGAGCCGCCCCTGCGGCCCCTGCCGACCTGGACAAGCTGATCGCGGAAACAGACGCCAAGATCAAGGCCACCACCGACGGCATCGCCGCCAAGAAGGCCGAACTACCCAAGCTGCCCGCGCTGGTCAAGGCAGGTCCGGACCGCATCAAGGGGGCTGAATCCGACGCCAACACCGGCAAGACAAACCTAGCCAACGCACAGAACGCAGCCAAGTCTGCGGCGGAGGAAATCGCGATCCTGCAAAAGGTGCCGACCGCACTGAAGGCCGCCCAGTTCAACATAGGTGTGCTGGCCGAGAAGGAGAAGCTGGCCAAGCTGGAAGCAGATTTCACCGATTTCACCGAGGCCAAAAAGGATGCCGAGGCCGCCAAGGTCTCCGCCGCGGCGCGCATTGAAGCCGCCAAGACGGCCATTGCCGAATCCACCGCCGCCCAGCCCGGCCTGGAGGCAGCCTTGAAGAAGGCCCAGGGAGAACAAGCCGCCCTGGATGCCGCGATGAAGCCCACCCGTGAAGCCGACACAGCGGCCAAGGTGAAGGTGGACGAGCAGAAGCAAATCATCGCCACCAAGGAGGCCGAGATCGCCGCCGCCACCAAGGCCAGGGATGAGGGAACCGCCGCCGCAAAGAAGTCCGCAGATGACATCGCCAAGGCCATCGACGGCCTGAAGAAGAAGCTGGCAGAAGTGGCCAGCAAGCTCAAGGGACCGGAGGACCAAGTCACCCACAAGAAGGCCAATCTGACCAAGCATGAAGGCAGCCTTGCCGCCGTGAAGAAGTCCGCCGCCGATCTCACGGCCGCCCTGGCCGCGCAGGAAAAAGCCATGAAGGATGGCGAGGCCGCGCTTCCCAAACTGACCGCCGACCTCCAGGCCGCCGACAAGGCCCAGGGCGAGGCCAAGAAGGCAGCCGGTGACAGCAAGAACGCGGTGGAAGCCGCGAAGAAGGAGCTGGCAGCCAAGGCGGGCGACGCCGCGCTCACCGCCAAGGTGGCCGAGGCTGAGAAAGCCGCAGCGGTGGCCGCTGAAAAGGCCACGAAGGCCCAGCAGGACCTCGACGCACGCCGCGCTGCCCGTGGCAACGCGGAGAAAGCCGTGGCCGAGGCCAAAAACGCGGCAGGCAAGAGCAAGAACGATCTGAACAACACGGGCACCACCACTGCCAAGACTGAAAAGCAGGTGGCCGACGCCAAAAACGAGCTGGCGGCCGCCGAGAAAAACGCAGCGCCTGTGCGCGGCCAGCGTGACAGCATCAACAAGGAGATCGAGGCCCAGTCCAAAGCCCTGGCCGAGAAGCAGGCCATCCCTGCCAATCTGGAAAAGGACCACGCCGCCAAGATTGCCCCGCTGAATGCCGCCATCGCCACCGCCAAGGCCGCCCTGCCACCGCTGGAGCAGGCCTACGCCGCCGCCCATGGCAAGCTGGACACCGAGCAAAAAGTCCTCGACGCAAAGAAGGCGGAAGCGGCCAAGGCCAGCGCCGACTTCGAGGGCGCCAAAAAGAAGAAGGCCGACGCCGAAGCCACCATCGCCGCCGCGACCAAGGAGATTCCGGAGAAGGACAAGATCATCGCCGAAGCCACCGCCGAGCTGGCCAAGCTGCAGCCGCAGCTTGAGCCCATGCGCGCCAAGGTGAAGCAGATGAATGACCAGTATCTGACAATGCTGCCGAAGTAGCCTGAACACCCTGGCCAGCAAGCACAGCGCTCAGCATTTTTCGCGTCATGCCACCGAAGAACATCGACATTTACGCAGGTAAATGTACAAAGGTGTTCTCCCATGAGCGCATATCTTGTTAATCGCGACGGACAGGAGCTTGGCTCCTTCGAACTTTCCCAGATCAAAGCCGGACTCCAAACCGGCCAATTTGAGGACAGTGACTTTGGCTGGCAGGATGGGATGGCGGAGTGGCAGACCTTGTCCACCCTGGTCAACAGCGCCGCGCCTGCCCAAGCGACGCTGGCTGACAGCCCGTCCAAAACAGCCGCGAACCAGCCGGAGCCTTTCAATCCGTATGCCAGCCCCGCCGCCGCCCAGGTCAAGACGGCAGGCAGCCCGACCATTTCCGGCTGGGTTCCTCATGAGGTCGTGTCAGAACTGGCTGGGACCAAACCATGGGTGCGGTTTCTCTCGATTCTGGGATGGATTTTCGGCGTGGTGTTTGCCGTGGGGCTTATCATCACTGTCATGCAGTCATCCTCGCCCAAAGGCACCGGAGGGTTCGGCTCCGTCCTAATCGGTGGCATCATCATGGTTGTGACGATGTATCCGACGCTGAAAATGACCAAGTACGCCAGCCACATCAATCGGTTGGTGGAATCAAACTCCTACGATGATCTGACCAATGCCTTGCGTGAGCAGAGACGGTTCTGGAAGTTTTATGGCGTGATTGCCACCATTTATCTGGGCTTCTTCCTCATGATTTTCCTCTACGCCCTGATCTCAGGCAAGCCGTATTGAGCATCGAGGGGGGCCAAGCTGACAGCCACGTGCTTCCCCCCGCAGGAACACTTGAATTAAAGGCTGAAGGGAGGCATGGAAGGACGACGCCCCCGGGCGACCTTCCATGAAACCGTTCTACATCACCACCGCCATCGACTACACCAACGCGCCGCCCCACATCGGGCACGCTTATGAGAAGGTGCTGGCGGATGTGATGGCGCGCTTTCAGCGGCGGAACGGGCGCGAGGTGTACTTCCTCACCGGGGTGGACCAGCACGGGCAGAAGGTGCAGAAAAGCGCCGACAAGGCCGGACAAACGCCGCAGGAGTTTGTGGACGGCGTCACGCAGCACTTCCTGGCGCTATGGGAGAAGCTGAATGTGCGCTACGACGGCTGGGCCGCCACCACGGACGCCAAACACAAGCGCGTGGTGCAGGCCGTGCTGCAACAGCTGCATGACTGCGGCCAGCTTTACAAAAGGAGCTACGCCGGCTTTTACTCCGTGCGGCAGGAGCAGTTCCTGACCGACAAGGAGCGCGGCCCCGACGGGCAGTTTGGCGAGGAGTGGGGCGAGGTGGTCGAACTCCAGGAGGAGAACTGGTATTTCCGCCTTGGCGACCATGTGGAATGGCTCAAGGACTACATCCGCAGCCATCCCGACTTCATCTTCCCCGCGCACCGCGCCAATGACGTGCTCAACGCACTGGGAGGCGAGGCGCTGGACCTGTGCATCAGCCGGCCCCTGGAACGCCTGAGCTGGGGCATTCCCCTGCCCTTTGACGAACGCTTTGTGAACTACGTGTGGTTCGACGCGCTGACGAACTACATCAGCTTTGCCGGTTATCTGGCGGAGGAATGCGGCAACGCTGGCATGCCGGACTTCTCCCGTCTCTGGCCCTCCGAAGCCCACGTCATCGGCAAGGACATCCTGGTGCCTGCGCACGCGGTGTACTGGCCCATCATGCTGCACGCGCTGGGCTTCACGGATGAGCAGATTCCGCGCATCATCGTCCACGGCTGGTGGAATGTGAAAGGCTCCAAGATGAGCAAGAGCACTGGCAATGTGATCGACCCCAACGTGCTGGCGGACACCTACACGCCGGATGGCCTGCGCTACTACCTGGTGAGAGACATCGCCACCGGCTATGACTCCGACTTCAGCGATGATCGCATCGACATGGCTTACAACAAGGAGCTGGCAGGTGGTCTGGGCAATCTCTTCAACCGCTCCATCAGCATGGCGCGGAAGTACCGTGAGGGCGTGCTCACCGTGGGTGACCACGATGATGAGGAGAACAAGGCCCTGCGCCAGACCGTGGCCGAGGCCACTCCTGCCTACCTTGAAAAGATGGACGGCTGGGGCATTCACGACGGCATCGCCGCCGCGTGGAAGATCGTGACCCATGCCAACGCCTTTGTGGACAGCACGAAACCCTTCTCCCTGGCCAAGGACCCCGCCCAGGCGGCGCGTCTGGACAGCGTGCTGTATCATCTGGCCGAGGCGCTGACCCATGTGAGCGTGCTGCTGGATCCGGTGATGCCCACCGCCATGGCCGCCGCGCGCGCGCAGATCGGCTGGGAACTGCCGCAGAATTTCACCTTCAGCGACCTGAAATGGGGCCTGCTGCCCAACGGACACCAGCTCGGCACGCCCGTGCCGTTGTTTCCACGTTTGGAGGAGAAGGAAAAGGCGGCGGGCTGACAATGGGAGCCAAGCGTCACTCCTCGAACTCTGTGTAGTGCCTGCGGCGTGGAGGCTCGGTGATGGCGGCTTTTTGCTTCCAGAGGGCGGCAGCCTGGATGTCAGGCTGGCAGCCAACGCCGTCCTGGTAGCATTTGGCGAGGTTTTTCATGGCCTCCTGCACGCCGTCCTCGGCTGCGGACTTGAGGGCGGCGAAGCCTGCCTTGCGCTCGCGCGTGGTGTTGCCGTGATTGATGAGGACCATGGCGGCCAGGTGTCTGGCCGGGCTGTGCTTTTCCGCCACGCGTGAGAGGGTGTCATACACCTCCTGCCAGAGAGCAGGATTGATTTCCGCCTTCTTCCAGAGCAGGTGCGCCGCCAGATAAGCCTCCAACGGATGCCTGGAGCGGGACATGAAGGACAGCGCCAGCGCGCCCGCCTTGGGAATGTCCTGCGGCACGCCGCGCCCCTGGAAGAGGGCCTCGGCATAGTAGAAGCGGGCATCACGCCGTCGGCCGGCCTCAAAGGCTTTTTGGTACATGGCTGTGCTGCGCGCGTCATCCCGCTGGCAGGCATAACCAGCGGCCAGCAGGTGCCCCTCCAACAAGATGGCGGAGACGCTGCCAGCCTCCGCCAGCTCATGCACCTGCCGCGCCCATGTGGAATCAAGCCAGCGGCCATCGGCGAAGAACTGCCGTGCCATGCGGTCGCACAGGGTGTCGGCAAACGGCCGCCAGAAGTTCTCCTGGGGAAACTCGCGCACGGTCCGCATGAGAACGGTGAGCACGGTCTTGAAGTCCTGCGTTTCCCCAATGTCGCGGGTCTCGCGCACGAGCCGCAGACGCGCCTCCTCCATGCGCTCCTCGGACGTGAGGACAGGGCGCAGTCCGCGCAGCGAGGTGGCATTGACGAATTTTTCCATGGAAGGGCGAGCCTCCGCAAGGTCGATGGAGTCTGTGGCCTCCGTCACACGCCAAGCGTCGGCAGCGTCGCGCCGCACGGTGCAGACGAGCGTGCCTGCGCCACGGGCAAGGCGCCTGCCGTTCTCCAGCTCGAACTGGAACGGCTGGGTGACGTGGATGAGGTCAAATGTCTCCACCTCCGCTCGCGCGCCCGGCAGCACGCGCACCCGGCGCAGGGGCCAGCGCGTGCGCAGTTCCTCCTCCATGCGCAGCAGGGCGTCCACCGGCGGCTGCTCCAGCCCGAAGAAGCGTCCCGGCGTGGCCGAGACATGGTCAAAAAAGGAGGCCACGGAAACTTCATTCCACGAACGCACGAAAGCCGCCGCACGCTGCATGGCGGAATCCTGGGCGGAGAGCCTGGCCTGGGCGCGCTCTTCGCCGAAGGCAAGCGCCTTTTCATACGCCTCGCGCGCGAGACGCATGTTCGGCGCGGTGCCGTGACCATTCTCGTAGCGTTCGCCCAGGGGCATCCAGGCGGAGGCCTCCCCCAGTGCGGCGGCGCGTTGCAAGAGATGGAAGGAGCCTTCCGCATGGCGCGCCGGGTTTTCGGTGTGATCGACCTCACGCACAAGCTCCTTCCACGCCGGGCGCAAGCCGCCCTCAGCCGCCTGACGCAGCGGGAGGAGCACCTCCTCCCCAAACCTCCCAACATCGTGCAACGCCCTGGCAAGCTCCAGCGCGGCCTCTGTGCTGCCTTCCTCCGCCAGCGGCATCAGCCAATGGGCCGCCGTCATGGGGATGCCGGCCAGCCGGAGGGCGCGGGCGGCGGGGATGACATCCGCTGCCGTGGCGACCGGCCTCATCACCGGAAAGGTGGGGCGCAGCCTGGCTGCGGACTGGGGAAGCGCGGGCAGTGTGTCCTCCAAACGCTGCTGCCACCAGAAGATCCCAGCGACCATCACGCCACAGAGCAGCAGGCCCGCGACGAGCAGGGAGGAGGACTCCTCCTCATGCACCTTCGGTTCGGAGGCTGCGTCCGCTGGCTTATCTGGGACTGGATCGGGATCTTGATCCGGGGCCTGAGCCGAGGCTGGGGACAGTGCTGGATCGGAGGGTGTCACCGGCGGCGTGGACCCCGCAGACATGCCGACGAGCACCTCCCCCACACGAGAGCCCGGCCGTGGCCGCAACTGGACTGGCTGCAGCAGGTAGCCGCGCCGGCCGGAGGGGACTGAGGATGCGTCGCGGGTGCTGTCCGCCACATCCTCCTCCGCAGGGGGCTCACCCTCCCCTTCCACGGGCTGTTCCGCGTCCACTGCGGCGAGGTCCACCTGAATCTCCCCGCCGTTGATGCCGAACTTGAAAGGCACATCCACGCCGAGGTCTGTGGCAGACACGCCATTGACCGTGAAACTGGCGGAGGGCACCACGGCGGTGATGCGGAAATGCCGCTCCCCCAGGCGCTGCAACATGCAGTGGTGCGACATCACATCATCCCCTTCCAGGGTGATCTGGCATTCAGGGTCGCTGCCCACGTCCAGCATGGCGCCCACGGGGCACGACAGCGAGTGCTGCCCGTCCTCGGTGCGCAGGGTCAAAACATTCAGCGGCATCTCACCGCAAGTATGCGGATCAAGACGGGAACGTCGAGGACGTCTTGGCACAAAGAATCTAAGCTTTCCTTAGTTTCCCCTGCCGAGCTCCTGATAGTAACGCTTCACCAGCTCACGGAACTCTGCCGGCACAGGGTCGCGGTCCACCGGGGCGAGGTTTTTGCCCGCATCACGCTTGGAAAGCTCCTCCACCACACGGTCCCGCAGCTCGATCAGCGGCTGGGTGATGCGTGTGTTCAAATGCGCCACCTGGGGAGGCTCGTTGCTGCGTTTGATGTTGATGCGCATTTCGCGCGCACGATCGAAGATCTTCGCGGCCTCGTTACGCAGCTCCGGATTGTTGAGAAGCTCCTCCACATTGCGCAGGCGGTCGCTCCACTGCTCGTAACCGGCGCCGGTGAGGACACCGCGGTCCTCCTGCTCTTTGGAGTCTTCAAAGAAGAGCGCCTCCGGCACGTCAGCCCCCTGAATCTTGGGACGATGGCGGTCGTTGTCCGAATCCCGCCCACCTGTGGGGCCGCCAGCAATGAGCTGGTTGTCATTGTCATCCGAGCCATCGCTGGCACGGCCGGTCCGGGGCTGGGGGCTGCGCTGCTGGTCAGAGCCGCCGCGGCCATCCGGTGAGTCTGTGCCTGCCTGCCGCGCACCTTGTGCAGAGCCGCCCCGGCCGGGTTGTTCTCCGGGCTGCCGGCCTTCACCCTCCCCCTGTGCGCCGGGTTGATTGCCTGCCTGCTGGGGCATGGAGCCCTCCCTGCCCTCCGCACCGGGCTGCCGGCCTTCGCCTTGCTGTCCGGGCTGGGTGCCTGCTTGCTGCTGCCCCGGTTGACCGCCTTGGGGATCGGAGGCGGAGGCCTGGCCCTGCCCTTTGGCGTCCTTCTCTCCTGGGCTGTTGGCAGGCTGCCGCCCCTCCTGCCCCTCTTTGCCTGACTGACTCTCAGCGGGTGCTTGCTGACTGCCTTCTCCGGGCTTCTGACCTTGTCCGTTTTCGGCCATCTTGGGGTCTTCCGGCTGGTCCTGACCTTGGCCTTTGCCCTCCTGCCCGGAGGCCTGCCGGCCTTCTTCACCCGGCTGCTGGCCGTTGTTTGCCTCGGCGGTCTTGGGATCGCCGTCTTTTGGCTGGTCGCCCTGACCGGCCTGCTGCTGGCTCTCTTTGATCAGCCGGTCCAGCTCGCTCTTGGCCATGCGCAGCGTTTCGGTCTCGCTGCCGAGCACTGACTCGGCGGCTTTTTCCACGCCCTTTTGCAAATCCTCCACGCTGTTGGCGGCCTTGCGCTCGGCCTCCTTGGCATCGGCGCGGGTGCCATAGCGGAGCTGGTCGCGCGTCTCCTGCAGGTTCTCGGCAAGGGCGCTGGTCTGGGCCTTGCGCACGGCGTCGTAAAGATTGCGGTGGAGCATGGGCTCGGACTGCTCCGCCTGCTCGCTGAGCTGGCGCATGCTGTCGAGGAGCTTTTCCACCTGCTGCTGCTGGTCATCGATCTGCCGGGCGATCTGGCTGTTGTTCAGCACCTTGGCCAGATCCTTGGCGCTGTCCCCCGTCTGTGATTCCTCCCCGGCCTTCTGGTTTTCCAGGCTCTCGCTGATCTGCTTCTGGCGCTCGGTGGCGGCGCGTGCCTCGTCGCGGAGCTGCTTCATCTCCTCGGCAAATTTGCGGCTGGTCTTCTGCCGGAAATCCTCCTGCATTTTTTCCAGATCGCGCTGCGCACGGGTGGCGGCGTTGGCGGCATTGGTCAGCTTCTCGTTTTTGAGCTGCTCGGCGGCGTCCATGATCTGCTCGCGCGTCTGCTCAAGCTGCTCCTTGGCCTCGGCCATGTTCTGCGCGTTCTCCGGCTTTTCCATGCGCTCCTTGAGATCATCGACATCCCGCAGAAGCTGCTCCTGCTCGGCCTGGAGACGCTGAAGCTGGTTCTCAAGCTCCTGCTTCTCCTCCTCGGTCTTTGCCTGGGCGAGCTGGTTTTGCAGCTCCTTCATCTTTTCCGCGAGAGCCTCCTGCCGCCGGGCCAGCTCCTTGAGGCGGTTCAGGACCTGGAGGTTTTCCTGCTGTTCGGCGGTCTGCTCCTCGGTGGCGGCTTTCTCCTCCTCGTAGCGCTGCTCCTGCTGCTTGAGCTCCAGATCCATGATCTGGTTCTTGTTTGTCTGCTGCCCCGGCTGCTTCGACTGCTGCCGGGTGACCTGATGCTCGCGGCTCATGGCGCGGTGCAGCCACTCCAGAGCGGTCTGCTCAAAGGTGAGCGCCTGATTGAGCGGGGAACGCTTCTTGTCGGCGGCAGCCTGCTGCAGCGGCTCCAGCGCGTCCTTCATGCTTTTCCAGGCCTCAGTGAGGGCGGTCTTGACCTCCGCGTCCCCGACCGCCTCCATGGCCTCCTTGACCTTCTCCATGGCGATGCCCTGGGACTGGTGGACCACGTCCACATCAGGCGCGGCGGCCTCCATGGTGCGGCCGCCATTGGTGTCGCGCACGATGCGCCAGGTGGCACTGACGACCTGCTTCTGCAACTCGACCAGTTCCGCCGTCTGTCCCTTTGGCTGGCCTGGCTCTGGTGGTGGCGCCTCCGCCTCGCGGAAGATGTCCTCGTAATGACGGACGTCGGCAAAGAACATGTCGCTCATGGCGCGGCGCACCTCGCCCTTTGGCCCCTTGTCCTCCGCCCAGAAGTAGTAGCTCACCAGCTGGCGCGGCTCCGCCTTCTCGTTTTCCAACGCGAGGTCGGCGCGCACGTCCTGCTTTTTCTGGGGGGCGGTGGCGGCGTGCTTGAAGACGATCTCCTTGGCATTTCCGGCAATGTTGAACACCGCGCCGCTTTGGGTGACGCCCAGGTCATCAGAAACCCTGGCCTCCACGGGAAGCTCCTGAATGGCGGACACCTGCACGTCGCGTTTCGGGAAGACGACCTCGATCTTGGCAAGCTGGTTGGAAAGCACCGTCACGGTGAACCAGGGCGGGTTCTTGTTGGCCCGCTCATGGTCATCCACCAGATGCAGGCGGTACTTCTGCGTCTTCTCAGCGGACATCGTGGCCTCCAGCACGGTGGGATCTTCGGCGCTGGGCTTCAGCGGAATGATCTCCTTGTCCGCGCCGAAGAACTCGGCAGCAGCGAGCGGCTTGTTGACCTTGATCTTCCACGCGATGGTGGCGCCCTCCATGGCGGAGACTTTCCGGGTGTTCTTGGTCTCCTTGGCTGGCAGCTTGGTGTAGTCAGGGGGAGTCACCTTTACGTCTGACCGAACCAGCGCAGGATAGTCGAACACCGTGATCGTGTGCGCCTGTGACTTTTGCCCGGAGAACTCGACGTGGTATTTCGAGTCGCGGTCCACCTTGGAAATGAGGCCGCCAAAGACCTGCTCATCCACGGTGAGGCGCATGGGCAGGCGCTCGCGCTCGCTGCCATCCGGCTGGGTGATGACGAGGGTGGCATCTGCCGGCACGGAGCCGGTGAAGCGGGCCTCCACCACAAGGCGTGAGCCGCGCTCGACCTCGGTGTCCCCAGGAGTCAGAGCGGCGGTGAAGGCGGGGGTGACACCGGCGGTCTCTTCGGCGCTGGCAAGGGAGGCGGGGGCATCGCGCTTGATCCGCGCATCGTGCAGGATCTGGGTGATGGCCACGATCACAAAAGTGGCCATGGCGGCCACCGACCCCATGGCAGCACGACGATAGGGCTTGTCCGCCACGGTGACGGGCCAGTTCTGCGTGGCGGCACGCGCCAGGGCGTGGTCGATGAGGCGTTCGTGCAAGTAACCGGTCGGTTCATCCGACTGAGGCTCATGATCGATGGCGGTGAGAAGGACGGAGTCGAGCGAGGGATGCTTCCGCTCAATGAGACGGGCGATGTCGTGATCGCTCCAAAGATTGCGGCGACCTCTAAACAGAGCGATGACCAGCAGGACAAACAACGCCAGGATGGACCAGCGGTCCACCGCCGGCGGCACGGGATGCCCGGCAAGGGACGCCAGCAGGAAACCACCGCGGAGGAGGATGCCCACGATGAACACGGCCGTGAGATGACGCATCAACCGCGCCCGGCGCAGGGCCTCGCGAACTTCGGCAATGCGGGCTTCGAGGATGGTGCGTGCGATCATGGCGGTGACTGGGAAAGATTAACCGTGGCGGCCCCATTTGGACAAGGCCTCAATGACTGAAGAAGCCCTGGCCCAAAAGACCTCCCCGTGGAGCATGGCAAGGAAGGCAAAGATCAAGGCCGCCGCGGGCACGGCCAGCCACACGCCTGCTCCATTGCTGATGATGGCATCCATGAGGAACAAAAACGCAAGCACGCCACCCAATACAAACCCGCACCCGAAATGCAGTCGCTTGTCATGAGGAACAAGGTTGTCGTTCATGGGAAGACGTCGGAGATATTACGCGGCCTGCGGGATCGTCTCTCTTCCCCGCCGCCCTGCAACCCAAGTTTCCAGCAGGAGGACGGCCAGCAAAACCACCAAAACCCACCACCAGCCCTGCTGCCGCTGCTCCGTGTCGGTGGAGCCAAGGCGCTGCTGCTCCACTGGATCTGAGGCAGCGGCCGCTTCAGCTTCTGAAACGAACTTCACACCGTGCTCGGCCAGCTTTTGCGGGTCCAGCGGCAGGACGCGTGACTCATCCGGCGGCAGATTCACAGCGATGAGCTGGGTGTAAACATTGCCTTGATGCACCTTGTAGAGGCCGGCCAAGGTGGTGACGAAGGCCTGCCCGGCAGCGACGGCGTGCGTCTTTTCTTCGGGATCAGTGACCGTGCAGGCTTGGGCAGCATCCAGCGGCAGCCTGTCCCCCACAAAAAGGCTGGAGGCAGGATCGTGGCTGAATCCCGCCGCAGAAAGCCAGCCGAAGATCAACGGCACAAACTTCGTGCTGAGCGCGAGCTGGCTGTCCGCCGGATGCCAGCCGGAGGCCAGGACGATGAGCGCCCCCTTCCCCACCCTGGCGCTGAGAATGGCTGGATGTCCATTGTCAAAAGTGGCGAGGGTTTCAAAGCCGGTCAGCTCCTCGCCGTCTTTTCCCTGAATGTGGCGGTGCTTCCAGAAACGCAGCTTGGTGAAGTCGCGCAGACGAGGATCGGCAAAGGGGCGCAGCAGCGGGTGGTCCGTCTTCACCTCTGCCAGCATCCGGTAGTCCTCAGAACCGCCATCCGTGATGGTGAGGCCCGGGTTGCGGGTGAGACTTTGCAGAAGAGGTGCATCGGCAGCCGAATGAGCGACCTGAACGAGGAGCCCGCCCTGGGTGAGAAAGTCGCGCAGGCGTGCATGAGCGTCCGCCGCCGGAGCCGTGCCAGAAAGGAACACCACATCGGGCATCTGCGCTGGCAGAGCCTTGTCCGCAGTGAGCTGCGGCGCGAGGGTGGGCGTGGTCTGCAAGGCACGGGAGAGGTAGTACAGCGGCGAGGCAGCCTCATCCCGCGAGGCTCCCTCGCCTAAAAAATGCAGGCGCACGGTGCGCGGCTGTGGCGGCGCGACGAAGACGCGGTTGTCAAAATCGTGACGGTCCCCTGTCAGGTTGATCTGGGGGGCGTAGATCGTGTTTGGCGGCGCGAGGAGGATGCGCGAGGCCCCCGGAGGAATCTGGGCGGAGATGGTGTCAGCCGCAGGCGCCTCGTTCCAGGCGAGGGTGAAGTCGCGCAGCGTGGAGTCACGAGTGTTGCCAATACGAACGCGGGTGGGCAGGGCTGCTGGTCCGGCAGCAGCAGGCCCTGCTCCAGGTGTGGAAACGTAGGGCGTGTCTGTCGGCTCCGTGGCGGCAAGGGTGATTGAAAGATTGTCTCTTGTGGCGGGGTCGATCCGACGCACCTGCAAGGTCAGTTCCGCCGGCCAGGCGAGAGTCCGCAGGGCATCGAGACGCGTGCCCTCCTGCAGATCGCTGATGAGCAGGATACGCTTTTTCAGCGAAGCCGTGCTGGAATCAAACGATGGCACGGCGGCGATCAGCGCCCGGTCCAGATGCGTGGCACCCCAGGTGGGCCCAAGCTCCGCAAGGCGTGACTGCACAGCACCGACACGATTCGCAGAGGCATTGCGATCCTCATCAAAAGTCCACACGGGTGTCAGCTCGCGATCAAAAACCGCCAGGGCGACACGGTCCGTGAGCTTGGCATCGCGAATACGCCGCATGGCCTCCTCCACCGCGCGCTTCCACAAGTCCTCCCGGCGCATGGAGGCGCTGCGGTCCAGCAGGATCAGCGTGGCGTGGTTTGTGGCCGAGTTGGTGGCGGACTCATTCTGCACAAAGGGCCGTGCAAACATGAGAGCGAGCAGGATCAGAGCCAGGCAGCGCAGCAGCAGGAGAAGCCAGTTTTCCAGCCGCCGCTTGCTCACCGGCACCGGCGTCTGCGCATCCAGAAACAGCAGCGAGCTAAAATCCACCCGGTCCTGCGGTGGCCTGCGGCGCAGGTGCAGCAGGATGGGCGCGATGACCGCCGCAGCACCAGCGAGGTAGAGTGGAAAGAGCCAGTTCATAGTGATGCAAAGCTGCTATCAATTCGTCCTCGTCCTCCTACTCGAACTCGTCCTCGACCCAATTGGCAGCGACAGAGTCAAAGTGATCGAACGATGGAGAATGGGCGATGTTGGCGAAGGGGAAGCTTGGATGTGGTGGTTGCGGCGGTGTTGCAGAATCGAGGACGAGTTCGAGTAGGAGGACGAGAACGATCAGGCTGCGGCGCGGCTGGCAGAGGCTTTGGATCTCTTCTTCCGCTGCCGTGCCGAAAGGAAATCAAACAGCACCTCCTCCAGCGCACGGTCCGTGGGGCAGAAATGCAGCTCCACATTGTGCCGCTCACACGCCGCCTGGATGGTATCGCGATGTTTCTTGAGCCGTTCCAGATAAGTCGCTCGGGCAAGCTGCGGATCAATGAAACGCTCCGCTCCCGTCTCCGCATCGCGGAAGTAGCCGGACTTCTCGAAGGTGAAGTCTATCTCCGCACGATCCAGCAGGTGAAAGAGCACAAGGTCGTGCCCCATCGCGCCTAGCAGGGAAAGCTGGCGCTCCAGTTTGTCGATGGGGGCCAGCAGATCTGTGATGAGGCAGATCATGCCACGCTTCCGCAGCAGATCCGCAAGCTGACCGACAGACAGCTCCAGCGAGGTGCCCGCCGCCTTGGCCGGACGCTCCAGCTCCGTGATGATGCGCCGCAGATGCCCAGGCCGGTTGCGTGGTGGGAGATGCTCCTCAAGACCATCCGCAAAGGTCGTCAGCCCTGCGGCATCCCCCTGCTTCATCAAAAACGAAGCCAGCGTGGCCGCCAGCGTCGCCGCATAGTCCGCCTTCGTGTATCCTGCCGAGCCAAAGCCCATCGACTTGCTGTGATCGATCACGAGCTGGCAGCGCAGATTTGTCTCGTCCTCAAACTTCTTGATGTAAGTGCGGTCACTGCGTGCCAGCACCTTCCAATCAATGTAGCGCGGATCATCCCCCTGCACATAGGCCCGATACTCGCTGAACTCGACCGAGAAGCCGTGATACGGGCTGCGATGCATCCCCTTCCAAAGCCCTTCCACAACGACCTTGGCCCGCAGCTCAAGCGACTTGATGCGCATGAGGGCGGCGGGATCGAGGAAGGTGGTGGCAGTCATCACTTGCAGCGATTTAGAACTTAGAGTGAGGGATTCGTGCGAGAGATCTCTTCGAGATCGGCGAGATCAATCTGACGGCCTGCGTAGCGCTTGGCTGTTGTGAGATCTTCTAGTCCTAGATAATGCATTGAAAAATCATCTTGGCGGCTGGTTTTGCGACGGCTCCAACACTCCGCGAATTTGAGTGGCGGAATTGATGTCAGGAAATCGATCATGACCGGGGACCTTCCAATCACAAATTGAGTCCCCTCCTGGGCAAGATCTGCCTCGGTGATCTCAATCAATGGAACCCCAAATTCTTTCATGGCAGCAGCCGAGCGCCGAGCATTGGAAACCGTAGGATCGAGCCAAACATCGAGGTCCTTTGTAAAACGTGGCTGCGTGTAGTGGATAACGGCGTACCCACCGACAACCAAGTAGCGCACCTTATGCTTTGCGAAGCACTTGAGCAGATCTCTGAAGTCGGAGTTCATTTGGATCGCGTTTTTGCATCTGCCACGCTTCAACTACTATTTCCCACGCAGCCTGACGTCGTTCGGCGGCGCTTCGACGCTGCCAGTTAAGAATTCCAACACGCCGCATGTCCTCAAAGGACTCACAGCGAGTGACTGTCCAGCCTTTGCGCATTGCACTCATGGCTTAAGCTTTGACAGTTTCGAGGAGTTTAGCAATCACCTTCTCCACCGTCACCCCCTCCGCCTCCGCCTTGTAGTTCACGAGGATGCGATGCCGCAGCACCGGTAGCGCCATGGCGCGGATGTCTTCCGCCGTCACATGCGTGCGGTTATGCAACAGCGCACGGGTCTTGGCACCCAGCACGAGGTTCTGCGAGGCGCGTGTGCCAGCGCCCCAGCTCACCCATTGGTTCACAAAATCGGGCACGCCGTCGCGACCCGGGCGGGAGGCGGCGGAAATGCGCACGGCATACCGCGCGATGTCCTCGGCAATCGGCACCTTGCGCACGACCTGCTGGAAGGCCAGAAGCTGCTCGCCAGTGAAGAGACGCTGCACAGGCTCGCCCTTGCCAGCGGTGGTGCGGGTCACAACGGCCACCTCATCATCCTCGCTGAGGTAATCGATCACGATGTTCAGCATGAAGCGGTCGAGCTGCGCCTCCGGCAGCGGATAGGTGCCCTCCTGCTCGATGGGGTTTTGCGTGGCGAGCACGAAGAACGGCTCCGGCAGATGCAGCGTCTTGCCCGCCACCGTGACCTGATGCTCCTGCATGGCCTCCAGCAGGGCGGCCTGCGTCTTCGGCGGGGTGCGGTTGATTTC
>CAZPSQ010000059.1:0-26160 GCA_964588755.1 uncultured Prosthecobacter sp.
CTGGTCAGCGGCGTCAGCGCCGATGAGGGCGTCTGCCAGCTCGTTGTTCACGGCATCGACGGCCTTGAGCACGCCTTTGCCCAGGAAACGCTTCTTGTCGCCGTCGCGCAGTTCCAGCGCTTCGTGCTCACCGGTGCTGGCGCCGGAGGGGACCGCCGCACGGCCGATCGCGCCGCCTTCCAGTTGCACATCCACTTCCACAGTGGGGTTTCCGCGTGAGTCGATGATTTCGCGTCCGATGACGGCTACGATGGTAAGGTCGTCCATGTGAGGGGGGATTATTTAAGTTTGGTTAATTAACTGGAATTTGCAAGACAGGATTCCCGCAAATCCGGGGGACAAGCTCCATACACGGATGGAGAAGCCGCTCAAACGGTAGTTTTGGAACGATGCAGCAACCTCCGGGCCAGCGCGGAGGCTGGAATGACGAATGAGGTCCGAATGACTCAATGACCATTCGTGCTGGGCACTTCGGACATTGGCTCGTCATTCCTCATTCGGGTTTCGTCATTTTTCAGGGGATATAGCCCATGGATTTCATCCACTCGGCCACGCGGTCCGGCCAGTTGTCCACGGCGAGGCCTTTTTTCTTCATGCCGAAGCCATGGCCCCCCTTGGCATAGATATGCACCTCGGCGGGGAGGTTTTTCTTCTTGTACTCCAGATAAAGCAGGGCGCTGGCGCTGGCGGACCAGGAGTCGTCATGGGCATGCACGAAGCACATTGGCGGGGACTTGTCCGTGACCTCAAAGCCGGGCAGCAGCTTGTAGGGGTCCTCTTTGCTGACGAGGTAGGCGGGATAGACGGGGATGGCGAAGTTCGGGGTGGCGTCCTCCACATCCAGCGCAGGGTCCGTGGTGTAGGTGCGCTCATTGGCGTGCAGGGCGGTCATGACGGTGAGGTGGCCGCCGGCGGAGAAGCCGAGGATGCCGACCTTGTCCTTCTTCAGCCCCCACTCGTCCGCATGGTGGCGGATGAGGCCGATGGCGCGCTGGGTGTCCTGCAAAGGCTCGCGGGAGGGGTCGTTCGGGTCGCGCTTTGGCACGCGGTACTTCAGCAGGATTCCCGTGACGCCGTGCTTCACCAGATATTCACAGACCATGGACCCCTCATGCTCATAGGCCAGGATGCCGTAGCCGCCGCCGGGGCAGACAAGGACGGAGGTGCCGTTGGGCTTCTCCGGCTTGAACACGGTGATCATGGGGTCCGACACATTCGTGAGGCGGACGACGCCGTCGGAAGGCTCCTTCACGATGGTCTTCTCCGGCTCGACCTTCACGCCTGGTTTTTCCGGCGCGCCGTTTGGCCAAAGCTTGAGCGTGACCGGGTCGGCTGAAAAGGCGGTGCCAGCGAGGAGCAGAAGGACGGGGATGAGCTTCATGGTTGGATGAGAACCATTTGAGCGGATGTCATCTTGCAACGCAAGGAAGCATGATCGCGTCCCGCATGCCGTGGAGGATTTTTTTGTCCGCCGGGCACACCGTGGCCAGCACGCCGCCCAGCGCAGGATCATCGTCCTGCTCGGAAATGGCAAAATAGTAGGGGCACAGCCGCACCCGGCTCTGCATGGGGCGGGTGGCCCGCTTCGCCTCATCCCAGGCGGGATGGGTCACGACCCGGGCGCGATGGAACTCCTGCAGCACAAACGGGTTCGTGGGGAAGCTGGCCAGCGCCTCGTCGATGGCAACCGCCCACTGTTCGTGGGAGAGATCGTGGCCGATAAACACACCACGCGACCCCCAGCCGCGCTCGGAGAAGCCGCTGATCTTCAAGACGAGGTGGCGCAGCTTGCCGCCGAAGGATTTCATTTCCTCCCAGCTCTGAATGTCCAGCTTCGGATACACAGCAGAGGGTGGCAGTGGCGTGGGATCGACGACCCAGCCACGGGGAATGCACTTTTGAAGTAATTCTCGGTTCTCGGTGCGCAGTTCGCGGCTCCAGAAGTCCTGGAGCTGTGGGGACCAGAAAAGAGCTAACCAGAGCTTTTCCTCCAGAAAGGCCTTGATGGGCGGGGTGAAGGTGATCTCGCCACGCTCGGCCATGCGCAGCATGGCATCGGCGTTCTCCACATTGGCGAGGTCGAAGAGCTCGAAGAAGCGGTAGATCGCGGAGCCGTTCAGCTCGTAAGGCTGCACCTCCCAGGGGCGGAGCACCCGGCGGCCCAGGCGCTCCGCCAGCCAGCTCATTTCGGGCAGGTAGTCCTGGGACTCGCGGGAGATGAGGATGTCCTCGGCGGGAAAGGCGGCGGCGAAACCATCGACCATGCCGGTGGCACCGCCGATGACGGCTTGCTCCAGGCCAGCATACGTCTCGTTCAGCCAGGCGGTGAGGCCGATGCCTCCCGGCAGGGAGTCCAGCTCGGAAATGCTCACTCCTTCCTCCGTGAGCACAAGGTCCGGCCGCAGCACCCGTGGCAGGTCATCATGCCAGCGCGGATGGCGGCCCAGATCCTGCACGCGCTGCGGCTTGCCTTGATCCAGCAATTTTGCCACCCAGGGGTAGGCGGGGTCGAAATAGAGCCGGTTGCACGCCCGCTGAAACGCCCGCAGCGCGGGGCCGAGCTTCTGGATCAGCCCGACCGTGTGTGCATCCAGCGCGAATGCCTCTGGCGAAAGCACCCACTCCTTGTCCTGAAAAAAACCCTGTTCTGGGAATGCGGCGCGGATACGGGAGATGGAGTCGGCGGGAGCCATGGACTGGAGGTTACGATAACGGCCCATCTATGGCCGCGCCGCCATGGAGGAAACGAGAAAGTTTGCGTCCGCGAAAACTCGCCGCGCGCCGGGGCTCGACCCAAAAAGAGCGGAAAAAGCCAAACATTGCGGTCTTTTGGCTTTTGCCAGAGCTCCAGACCTGAAGCAAGTGGCCAAGCCCTTCCTCCCAGCCAATGCCCCACATCACTGCCGTCTTTCATAGGACCTGCGCCGCCGCAGAAGGTCATGCGGAGCTGGGCCTGCTGGAGGAGGCCGCCGCAATGCTCGCAGCCCTGGCGCCCAAATTCCAGAACAGCAGACGGGCGACGGCGCTGACAATCTCCATCCTGATGAAGCAGGGCGAGTTTGAACGGGCATCCAGCCTCGCGGAGACGCTGGCCCTCAATGAGCCGGACAACGTGGAGCACCTGCTGCTGGTGGCGCGCTGCCGTTTCCAGGCTGGCAAGGTGGTGGACGCCCTGTGGTGGCTGCAGGCCTATGCGCAGCAGTGCGCGCATTCCCCGGATTATCATTATTTCCGTGCCGAATGCCACGCCGCCGTGGGAGACCCCGAGGCCGCTGGAGCTGAGCTGCGGGTGGCCCATGATTTGGAAAGGCGGTCGTACTGGGATCCGCCCACACGCCCCGGCGAGGAGCCGGTGAATGTGTTTTTTGGGCCGCATGAGGCCAGTGTCAGCTTGTAAAAACTCACGCCTCTTCCAGCCTCACAATCTGGGCAGCAGGCAAAAAAATCTTCCGCCCATCTGCCCGCTGCAGCACCAGCCAGCCCGTGAAATGGCCGATGGCTTTCATGGGGAACGAACCGACATCCTCCCGGGTTCCACCGCCGGTGAAGCCAATGATACGGCAGTTGCGGTAAACAGCATTGCTTTCGGGATGCCCGCTGAAAAAGGAGCCTCCGGTCCACACGTCATACCGCTTCCGCAGGTCCAGCTCGATCTGCTGATCCGGCGCCCTCTGGCCAGCCAGTTCCGGCGGCTGCGGCGCAGGCGGCGAGGAGCAGGAAGAGGCAAACAACAACGCAGATGAGCAGACTGTCAGGAATAGCCGGGAATGGTGCATGCGCACCATTCCAGCAGACAGCATCAGGCTTGGCAATGTCGGAAGGTTACTTCGCCTCCGCGACCTTGGCGTTGCCAGACGGAAGGGTGCGGACGCGCTGGGTGGGGCTGAGGCCGTATTTGTCGGGCTGGTACATGGCCTCGATACGGGCGGGCGGAGCGGTGGTGTCGCCTTCAGCGATGACACGGGCAAGGTATTGCAGGCTGAACTTGCCCTTGGCAGGCGCGTAGTCGGTGAAGAAGAGGGCGCGGTCGGCGCGGATCTCGCGGTGGTCGCAGAACCAGGCCTCGACGCCGTCGGGGAGCTGGTCGCCCTCGCGCTCGCTCTGGGTGCCGAACTCGGGATTGATGGCCTCAAACACGGCGGGCAGGGCGTCGTCGATGGCGATGTACCGATCGCCACCGCCGATCTCGATGTTCAGAGTGACCACGACCATGTCGCCCACGCGGAGGTCGTCGGTGCCTGAAGTGGTGCCGTCCATGTTCAGCTCCTCGTAGGTGCGCGCGATGGCGTAGCCTTTGTTCTCCCCGGCGAAGTCGCGGCGCGGCGGGAAGCTGCGGGCCTCGACGCGGGCAAAGGCTTCGCGTCCGGCGGGCAGGGCGATGCTGAGGGGCTTGGCGCTGAGGACGTCGTTGAGGGCAAAATTCACCCTGGCGCTGGAGAAGCCGGCACTGAGGTTCAACGGCAGATCCTGGGTGTCCCATTTGGCGTTCGCCGTCAGAGGCTCACCGGTTTTCTTCAGACTGCGCTCGTAGGCGGACAGGGCGGTGAGGGTCCAGGCGTTGGTGAAGGTGTTGCCCCATTCGCCGCGGCCATTGCGTGACTGGAGGATGGAGACGGCCAGGGCCTCGGCGTCGGTGGTGAGGCCGAGGTGGGTGTAGGCGATCAGGCGCAGGGCCTTGTTGGCGCCGTTCCCAGCCCAGTGGCTCCAGACGACTGGCTGTGGCGCGGGTGTGGCAGGCTTGGCGACGGCCTTGGCTTTGGACTCTGTCTTGGACTTCGATTTAGAGTCGGCCACCTTGCTCTTGGAATCGGGGGACTTTTTGGCGTCTGTCTTCGGTGGAGCGGGCGGCGCCGGGGGCTTCCAGCCCAGCGCATCCTTGATCTGCTGCGCAGGCGTGTTGCTCAAGCACATGGAGAGGGCCAGGTAGAGGCGCGCGGCCTCGGGCAGCCTGTCGCGACGACCGAAGAGCAGGTTCTGGTAGGCAGGCTCCGGCTTGCCCGCCTTGGCCAGGGTGTAGAGAGCCAGGGCGGAATCTGTGATGATGTACAGATCCTTTTCCTCATCCAGCCCGCGCAGCTTTTTCGAAAGGAAGTCCACCAGCTTGTTAATGGTGTCCGCAGGCACGTCGGCCCCCTGGTCGCGTGCGCGCAGCAGCATGAGGCCGCCGTAGGCGCTGCCCCAGAGGCTGGACTCCTGGCCGCCGGGCCAGTAGGCGAGGCCTCCTTCGTCGGTGGTCATCTGGAGGAGCTTGTTCACGCCGGTCTGGATGGCCGCCTTGGCCTTGCCGTTGCCGAGCTGGTCGGGGAAGAGGGGTTCGTATTTGCCCAAGGCGAGCCAGGGCATGGTGGCGGAGGTGGTCTGCTCCACGCAGCCGTAGGGGTAGCTCAGCACGTAGTCGAGGGCATCCTTGGCCTCATAAAGGCGGCTGTTGCTGACCCCCACGGAGAGGGAGCCCTCCCCTTCCAGCAAGGCGGGGTTCACATTCTTGATGAGGTTGTCCACGGGCTCCTCGGCCTTGAGGCGGGTGTAGCTGACGTAGCGCAGTTCCGGCACGGGATGGTTCACCTCAAAGTTCGACTCGGTGCCGTCATTCACCTCGGCAGCCCAGCCCACGCTGCGGGCGGTCCACTTCCAGGTGGCGGTGCCAAGCTGGACGAACTTCACTGGGAAGGCGGTGGCGGCGGTCTCGCCAGCCTTGATCTGCAGGGTGACCTTGTGCTGCTTCGCGGTGCCGCCATCGGCAGGCTTGAGGGAGGCGGGAATGAAATCCCGCTTTTCCTCAATGAAGCTGGCCGTTTCATCGAGCGTCAGCGTGACCTCCACCGCGCCGGAGTCCGGCGTGGTGTTGTGCACCACGGCCTTCACAAGGAACTCGTCATCCAGGCGGGCAAAGCGCGGCACCGCTGGCTCGATCATGAGCGGCTTGTTGATCTTGAAGGCGGACTCACCGCTGCCAAAGCGGTCAGCGCCATGGGCGGCCACGGCCATGATGCGATAGCGGGTGAGGTTGTCTGGCGCATTCACGCTGGCAGACAGGAGGCCCTGCGCGTCCGTGGTGCCTGAGGCCAGCCACAGGGGTGTGGCGATGAAGTTTTTGCGGACGGTAATTTCCCCCATGTCCCCTTCCCCGTCGCCACCACCGACCACGAAGCCCTTGTTGCCACGCCTGCGCTCGGCCAGTTCCTCGGAGAGCAGGCTGTCAAAGGAGGTGAAGCCGTCCACGGCCAGCGGAAACTCCTCATGGAAAAACGCGGACGGGTCAGGGATCTTGTCCTTCATGAGGCTGAGCACGCCCTCATCCACGGCATAGAGGGTGACGTCAGCGCCTGAAACTGCCGCACCTTTGGCATCCGTGATGCTGGTGGTGATGTTCACCTCCTCGGCCGGCCGCACCTCCTCACGGTCTGGCTTCACGGCAATCTTCAGGTCCTTGACGTCCGACTCCACGGTCAAGGCACAGTAGCCGATGCGGTACTCCGGCATCTTCTGTTTCTTTGTGCTGGCGGCGGAGCCGCGGATGACAATCACGGACACGTAGGCGTTCGGGAACTCTTCCTCGCCCAGCGGCACGCGGATGATGGGGTTTTCGACGGTCAGCTCCGTGACGAACTGGCGGTGGATGCGGTTGCGCTCCACGGTGACAAGGGCGGTTCCGGCAATGGGGGTCTTCACCACAATCACCGCATCCTCACCGGGTTTCAGCTTGGTCTTCTCCGGCTGCAGGTTCATGCGGTTGCCATCCTCCATGGCCCAGGGGAACTCGTTGCCGCCCACGGCATAGAAAGGCATGCGGGAGAGCACCTTGGTGCCCTTGGCATCCGTGGCCTCTGCCGTGACAAAATAGACGCCGCCGCGCGCCGGGGTGAAGGCCAGCGAGGCCGCCGGGGCGGACTTCTCCGTGGCGGCTTTCAGATCCACGCCCTGCTTCAGCTCCTCACGCAGCACCACCTGGTCCTTGGTGGTGGCCCCACCACCGGCGGTGGCAATCTTGAGCGTGTGGTATTCCTGCCGCTCCACCTTGAGCTCCACATGCACATTGCCGACGGCAGCCCCCCCCTTGGAGTCAATGGCCACGACCTCCAGACTCACCGGCTTGCCTGCGGTGCCGAAGTAGTCGGGGCCTTTCAGTCCCAGGAGGAAATCAGCGCCGGGCACCTCAAATTCCGCCGCGCTGCTGATGGTCTGCTCGTTGAGGTCGGTGACCTCTGCGTTCACACGCACACGCTGCGGCAGCGCCGCGCGGTCCGGCGGCGGGCGCGGCATTTCGAGAATGGCGGTGCCGTCCTCGCCAATGAACATGTCCCCGTTCACAAACCACTCGTTCTCCTCGGCATGCCGTTCGTCGTAAATGTAGTCACCGTCGGAGTCGCGGTCCTGGCCGTAGTGCGCCCACAGCGGGGCCTCGCCAAAGTGGTAGCTGTTGAAGGTCTCCGGAGGTTGAAACTCACGCTGCGAGCTGGCGCTCCACTCGATGTCCGCCTTGGACAGCGCCTTGCCCATGTAATAGTTGGCGCTGAGCGGCACCTGGATGCGGTCCGCCTCAAACTTGACGGCCTTGGTGTCCAGCTTCACCTCGAAGCTGTTCGGCTTGTAGTCATCCACACGGAACATCATATGGCCGCCGTCGCTGTTCTGGCTGTTGGGGTTTGGTGCCTTGAGATTGATGGAGAGGTCGTAGTAGCCTGCTGGGCCTGTCGGCAGCACCACGTCATCCGCCCAGGCGCCGCTGGCCGTGAACGTGACCGGCCTGTCGATCACCACGCGGTAGCGGGAATCGCGGATGACGAGCCGGCCTTCAGGGATCGCGGGATCGATGCTCAAATCATCCCCGGTGAGCAGTCGGGTGTGCGCCTTGAAGTGCGCGGTGTCACCAGGCTTGTAGAGGCTGCGGTCGGAAAAGACGAAGGTGCGGCGCTGCGGCTCCCAAACGGTTTCCCAGGACTGGGAGATGTCATAGGGAATGCCGATGCCGCCTTCGTTGCAGTCGATCACGGCACAGTCGCCAGCTTTCTCCGCCAGCACAAAGGCGGGCGTGACCCCCGGTGCTTTGGCGATGCCGCTGGCGTCCGTGTCGCTGTAGCCCACCAGCTTCAAATCTGAATCCACCAGTGTCAGCCTCACGCCCGGCACCGGCCTGCCCGTTTCCAGCGAGGTCACAAAAAGAACCGACTCCCGCCCCGTGCTCTTCTGCATGATGCCCAGGTCGGTGAACTGCACCAGCGACTGGGTGATGACACCCTTCTGCGTGAGTCCTGCCGCCGCGGTGCCCTCGATCTCCACAAACAGCGGCGCGGCGGGCTGGTCGCCCAGCACCTCACGCCAGTTCAGCTTCACGATCTCGCTCTGGTCCAGCGGCTTGGCGATGGGGAAGGTACGATCAAACACCTGGGTGCCGGGATAGGCGTCGATCTGCTGCACCTTGTACTCCGCCTTCTGCTTCTCATTGCCATAAAAGGCGGTGCGATAGGCGCGATACTGGTCCAACGCCTTCAACAACTCCGGCCCGGTGAGACGCTTGGCCCGCACACGCACCTGGCTCACATTGGCGGCGCTGAACTCATAATTCGCCGCGCCTTTGGCTAGCTGGGCGTTGATGAAGGTCGGCGCGGCCACATAGGGGGGATTCGGCACGAAGGTGACGCTGTTCGCCACCGGCGCATCGAGCCTCATTCCGTCGCCCGAGGCCAGCGCAGGGTCCACCGTGACATTGTGCGGCTGGTTGAGCGGGAACTTGCCGCTGATGCGCAGGGAGCGGTAAAAGATCTCGGCCTTCGTCTCCCCCGCAGGCACCGGGTCGATGTGGACCAGCGCCGCCAATTTTTTCGCATAGGCGGCCTGTTCCTCCGGCTTCATCTCCTCATCGGTGGAAGGCAGCAGACGCTTGTTGAAGTCGATGTCGATGTAGTAGTCGCTGTCGAAGGGCGTGTGCGCTTTCACCCCCTTGACGGCGAACGGCTTGATCTCGCCAAGCTGGACGCTGTCACCCGTGGCAAGCTGATGATGCCCGGACGCGTCTGTCAGCGTCTCGGCGACCTCCATCTTCCAGCCTTTGGCCACCGGGAAGAGAGACTCCGGCTCCACGATGACGGCACTGAGGCGCGTGGCATCATCAGCCACCGTCGGTTTGGCCTTGGAGATCTGCTCCGCCCAGGTGGGCTGCGGCTCCGCGCCCATGCGGGTGAAATCCTTGCCTGTGGCGTGGCGCACCTTGGCCTTGATGGGCTGCGCATTCTCCGCCGTGAAGGTGATGTGCTTGGCGGCCTCGGCCGGGGTGACCCCGGCATTGAACTCGATCAGGAAACGCGGGCTGCGATTCTGCGCGTCGTCGTCAAAC
Organism: uncultured Prosthecobacter sp.; assembly: GCA_964588755.1. Taxonomy (GTDB): domain Bacteria; phylum Verrucomicrobiota; class Verrucomicrobiia; order Verrucomicrobiales; family Verrucomicrobiaceae; genus Prosthecobacter. Next base: position 9,335 of record CAZPSQ010000059.1, read on the forward strand.
CAGCGCGGGCGCTGGTCGATGATGCGAAAGCTCGCGCTCTGCACGGAGTCGAGCGTCCCGGTCGAGAGCGGCTTGCCTGCCACGTCGGTCAGCCCCTTGCGCAGCTGAAACTCATAGCTGGAGGCGAATTTCGGTGCCTGGGTCAGGTGGTAGTGCCCGCTGCGCGTGCTGGTCCACTCAAACCTGCCGGTGAGCTCAGGAATCACCACAAGCGGGGAGGTTTCCTCCGTCTTGCCGATGCGGTCCTTCGGCACCATCGGCGTGGGGAATACCACCTCGATGGTGGATTCGGGCGAAAGTTCAGGAGGATTGATGCTGATTTCAGCCTCCAGCACCTGGACGGGGGCTTCTTTGGCTGCGGCCGGCCCCTTGGTGGGGGCCGCGTGGGGCACGGAGGTGACTGAAATGAACGCCAGTGTCACGACTGGCAGCAGCGCGAGGCCGAAAGTGGTTTTCATGGCGGACAGTGGATCGTGCGAACGTAGCACTTGGCCGCATAGGGCGAGGAAAATTTGCGAACTTGATTGTAGCGACACCCCGGCTTGAGATCAGCCCATGCAACCTGCACTGCATGGGCTGCGGAGGCCGTCTATTTCAAGGCCCACACCTTCACATTGTCGAAGGTTACTTCCTGGGCCTCCGGGCCGCCCATGCGGAAGACAAGGCCGGGCTTTTTGACGTGGAAGTCTGGGGAGGTGGCTTTCAGGGGTTCTTTGCCGGCGACCTGTGCCACAACATTGTCGCCCTTGCACTCCAGCAGCAGGGTGTAGGTGATGGCGGGATCGAAGGGCGTGGTGGCCTTGGCGTGGGTCTTGGTCTTGCTCTCGGGATTGGCCTTGTCGTTGTGCTCGATGATGCTCCAGCCGCCCTTGCTGATGACGACGGAGAGAAGATGGCCCTTCTTTTTGAGCTCACCCGAGGCGGGGTCGAAGCCGAGGTTGATGACGCGGGCGCCGCCGAGCTTGAAGTCGATCTGGATGGCACAATCCTGCATGGGCAGGCGGTAGCGGAAGGCACCGATGTGCTTGTCGCCGGATTTTTCCGCCGCCAGGAGAGCGCCGTCTGCCACGCGCAGACTGCCGGTGTTGGCGTGCCAGCCCTTGGGCAGGTCGGGAGCGGTGAAGGTTTCTTCGAGCAGCTTCTGTCCCAGCGTACCGAGCTGCGGGGTGAGGTCAGCGGAATGAGCGAGGCTGGAGAGCGCGGTGGCGAGGAGCAGGCTGGCGAGTTTCATGGGCGCTGAGAACGAGGCACGCCGGGAGAAATTTCTGCCGTCTAGAAACACAACGGCCAGCCGTGCGCGGGGCACGGGCTGGCCGTTGAAAGGAGCTTGGCGGGCGCCAGGGCTACTTGTTGCACTTTTCGCAGACTTTGCCGTCCTTTTCGGCGGCCACGCAGCAGGGGTGCTTGCAGACCTCACCTTTTTTGGCGGCCTTGTCACAGCAGCCGCCTTCCTTGTACTTCTTTTCAGCAGCAATGGCTCCGCCGACGAAGGCGGCGGCCATGGCGACGGCGGCAAACAACGAGACGAGTTTCATGATGGTGGTAGTGGCTTGTTGATGGAGAATCCGCACGCGTTTGCGCGGATTCACAAAATAATGCCTCCTCTACTCCCTCGGCGTCCACAACTATGAATGCCACTTAGTTGCAACAACCAAGAAGGTGCCGGGCGGCAGCCCGTGCCCATGCATCGGCATCGATCAGAGCTTCGAGCGATGGGTGCTGCACAACCTGATGCGCGGTCATCACGTTTTCGACCGTCTGCCAGATGCCGGGGAAGGAGAGGGTGCCGTTGAGGAAGGCTTCGACGGCGACCTCATTGGCGGCATTGAGCACGGCGGGGAGGGTGCCGCCGACGGTGCCGGCGTGGCGGGCGAGGTTGAGAGCGGGGAAATCGTCCACGCGGGGGGCCTCGAAGTGGAGGGCGGCCAGCTTGGCGAAGTCAAGCGGCTTGAGGTTGTTCGGCACGCGGTCGGGCCAGGTGACGGCGTACTGGATGGGGAAGCACATGTCGCTGTGGCTGAGCTGGGCGATGACGCTGTTGTCGGCGAACTCGACCATGCTGTGGACGATGCTCTGGGGATGCACGACGACCTCGATCTTGTCCATGGGGACGTCGAAGAGCCACTTGGCCTCGATCATCTCCAGCCCTTTGTTGAAGAGGGTGGCGCTGTCGATGGTGATCTTGCGGCCCATGCTCCAGGTAGGGTGCTTCAAGGCCTGGGCGATGGTGACCTGGGGAAGCTGGTCGGCGGGCAGCGTGCGGAAGGGGCCGCCGCTGGCGGTGAGAAGGATGCGCTGCACGTCGCTATGGCGATGGCCTTCGAGGCACTGGAAGATGGCGTTGTGCTCGCTGTCCACGGGCAGGATGTTCACGCCCTTGCGCCTGGCGGCCTCGGTCACGGCCTCACCGGCCATGACGAGGATTTCCTTGCTGGCGACGGCGAGGTGCATGCCGCGCTCGATGGCGGCCAAAGCGGGGGCGAGGCCGGCGGTGCCGACGATGGCGACGAGCACCATGTCGGCGTCGCTGGCATTGACGATGTCCACCAGGCCCTGGGCGCCGGTGTGGATGGTGACGTCGGAGGGGAGAAGGGTGCGCGCTTTGGCGGCAGCCGCGGCATCGGTCAATGCGACCTGTTTCACGCCGGTCTCACGCACCTGCTCCACCAGGGCATCCACGCTGCAATTGGCGGCCAGACCCACGATCTGCATGCGGTCCGGGATGTCGCGCGCCACCTTGAGGGCACTGGTGCCGATGGAACCGGTCGAACCGAGAAGCAACACACGACGGGCGGTGGAGGAAGAGAGGGCGGCGGACATGCGGAACAAGAATGACGAATGAAGTCCTAATGCCTCAATGGATTCGTGCTTCGAACTTCGTCATTGATTCGGCATTCTTCAGCGGGCAATCGCTGACAGGTAGAAATAAAACACCGGGGCGGTGAAGAGGAGGCTGTCGGTAAGGTCCAGAATGCCGCCGATGCCGGGCAGGGTCCTGCCACTGTCCTTGATGGCGACGCAGCGTTTGAGCACGGACTCGGCAAGGTCCCCCGTGATGGCGGTGGCGCAGAGAACGGGAGCCAGGATCATGCCGTGCATCCAGTTGATGGGGGCCAGCTTTTCCGGCATGGTGGAGAGCAGCAGGGCGGCAGCACCAAAGGAGCCGATGAACGCGCCGACGAATCCCTCCCAGGACTTCCCAGGGCTGATGTGCGGGATCATCTTGTGCTTCCCAAACACCACACCGACGAGGTAGGCGCCCATGTCGCTGAACTTGGTGACCATGATGAGAAACAGCACCAGGGAGATTCCGGTGATGCCCTTGCCATCCGGCCAGAAGTACATGAGCCGGATGATGAAGCCAAAAAAGATGACGGTGTAAACGACCCCGAAGACGGTGTTGAAGATGCGCTGCAGCGTGAGCGCCCCTGCAAGCTGGTGGCGATAGCACAGGAGAAAGGACCCATGCACACTGGCCGTGAGGGCCGCGAGGTCCAGCCACATGGGCGGCTCGCTGTGGTGGGTCATCGTCCACCAGATCACAATGCCCCAGTAAACCAGGCAGATGGCGCATCCGAGAATGTTGAACGACCGCGCATGCGGGTCGCTCTTGAGGAGGCGATAGTATTCCACCGCCCCCGCGACGCCGAAGAAGCCCGTGACCAGCACAATGAGCCAGGCGTTCTGCCAGTTGAGGAAAGCGATGACCAGAACCGTCCACAGCAGGAGAGTGCTGAAGAGCCGTGATGCAAAAACGCGCCGCTTGCTGGGCGGGGGCTTGACTGCGGCGGCGGATTCAGGCATGCGGCGGGATTGGAAAAGGCAATTTAGAGCGCAACCCGCATCATTGGGCAACGCGATTTCGCATTTCAGAGCAGAGATGGCCGGACGAGGCCAAATTTTCTGGAAGGCCCGCCCAGCCAACAAGTGCAGCCACCCGTTCAGAAACCACCTTCATAAAATGCCCGCAGGTCATGCAGGTCCGGGCTTTCCTGGCAGACTTCGGCCAGGTTTGCCACGGCGGCGGGGATGTGCTGGAGGTAGTGCGGCTTACCCAGGTTCCGGCTGAGGTTGGCGTAGGCCCCCAGGGCCTGCATGAGGCGCTGGGCGGCGCAGAGGTAGAAGACCTCCCGCAGCTCGGCGAGGTTGAGGCCGCGATGCTCCGCGTAGTAGCGCAGGAGGCTGGCACGCTCTGACCGGGAGAGGTTGACGTAAGGGTCGTAGAGGAGGGAGGCGAGATCGTATTCGGCCCGGCCGAGACGCAGCCCCTGATAGTCCACCAGCCAGGCCTCGTCCCCACGAATGAGGACATTCTGGCTCTGAAAGTCACGGTGGACGAGGCAGCGGGGCATCCGGCCCAGCCGACGGCGGAGCTGCTGAAGGGCGCTGCGGGCGCTGCCATACTCGGCATTGGCGGCCTCCCGGCCCAGGTGGCCTTCCACGAAGTGGTCGAGAAAATAGTTCTGCTCCCACTCATACAGAGCCTCGTCAAAGGCGGGCTCCAGCTCCTCAAGGTCGGCGGCGGCAAGCTGCTGCTCAGCAACGCCATGAATCTTGGCCGCCTCCCTCAATGTGGCCTCGTACAAGGGCTGGCGCGCCGACCAGGACTGCTGATCAAAGGAGTGCAGGTCCACGCGGCCCAGGTCCTGCAGCCACACACACAGGCGCTGCTCATCAAAGGCGATGACGTGGGGCACATGCGCGCCGATTTTTTCCAGCCGCCGGGTGGCGGGGACGAACTTCGGATTGTCCCGCCGGGCGAGGGTGTACACCATGAGGATCATCGGCTCCCGGCCGTCCTGCCATTTCAGACGGTAGAAGTGGCGGTCGGACGCGCCTTTGAGGATGGTCTCCACCTCACACGCGGTCCCGTTCAGCTCAGGGAACTGTTGGCGGGAGAGAATGAGCAGGGCCTCGTGTTCAGGTGGCATGGGAAAGGGGCGTGTATTTAACACCGGGCGGCCTGTCCGCGCCTTAGAAATCTGCATCTTCCCGTGTCCCGCCTGCCGTGATACCGCCGCGCACAATGCAACGTTTTAGAATGGAACCCGCCGTGACCCTGCCACCGGGCCAGACAATGCTGTCCTCCAACTGGGCGTCGGCCTCGATGACCGCACCCGCGCCAACCACGTTCATTCCCCGCAGCACGGCACCGGGGTCGATCTGCGCGGCTGGGTCGATGGCCGGGCCAAGCTTGCCGTTCAGCTCCGCATGGGCGGACAGGTAGGAGGTGCGGCTGCCAAGGTCCCACCAGTAGCCATCATCAATGACGACGCCGCCGATTTTGGCCCCCTGCCGCATCATGTTGAGGAAGATGGGGATGACAGACTCCACCTTGCCCGGGGTGATCCAGTCATGGATGGCTGGATCGCAGAGGTAAATGCCGGTGAACAGGTATTTCCCCTCGTCGCCTGTTCCCAGCTTGTTGCGGATGTCGGTGAGGCGGCCTGTGGCGGGGTCCATGGCGATGTGGAGGGCTGGCCCGTGGCTGCGCAGAGCCAGGGTGACCAGATTTCCACCTTCCTGGTGAGCACGCAGCAACGGCTCCAGGGGCAGGTCGGTCAGGATGTCGCCGTTATAGACGAAGAAGGGGGCATTTCCCAGGAGGTCGCGCACGTTGGAGATGCCGCCAGCGGTTTCCAGACGCACCGGACTCTCGTTGCGGAACTGGATGGGAACGCCGTGATAAAGCTGGTCAGGAAAGGCCTGTCCGTACGCCTCTGGAATATGATGGGTGTTCACGACCAGCCGGGAAACGCCGGCCCCCAGGAGGTGATCAAACGCAAAGGTGATCAGGGGACGGTGGAACACGGGCACAAGGGGTTTCGGAAGCTGTTCCGTCAACGGTCGAAGCCTCTCGCCAATGCCTGCGCCCAATACAAATGCCTGATTCACCCGGCGGATTTACGCACGGCCAGAGGAGGCGCAAACGGAAGTTCCCGGCGAGAGGGGGCAAAAAGAGGCAAAGAAAATACAAGAAACGGGGAGTTCGTGCGTTTTGAAAGAAATCCGGCAATCCTGCCGGGTTTGCCACCTGCTATCCCCACCACAAGATGAAAACGCTGTTCTCCACCCTCGCCCTGTCCCTTGCCGTTGCCGGTTTCGCCTCCGCCGAGCCTGTGAACAAGAAGTGCCCCGTCAACCCGAGCAAGGATGTGAATCCGAGCAAGACCACCACCCATGAGGGCAAGGAAGTCGGCTTCTGCTGCGGCAACTGCAAAGCCAAGTTCGAGGCCGATCCGGCCAAGTACGCCAAGAAGATCAAGTAACGCCGCACGCTGTTTGTCGCAGCGTTTCGCAAGCGGAGCCGGTTTCCCGGTTCCGCTTTTTTATGCTCTGGAGGAGGCTGTCAGGCTGCGGCAGATTTCCGGTCGCGTCTGCCCTGCCACCATTGCATGACCAGCACGACCACCACTGATGTGACCACGGCCGGGAGGGTCTGACCGCCTGCGGCCTCGTAGCAACTGGCACAGACAGCGGGGTCCTCGGCAGGAAGGACCGGGGCTGCGGCCAAGATCACTGTTAGTGCGCAGAACATGGGCAGGGGTTCATGATAAAATACGTCCGGGCGGGGCGGGAGGTCCGCAGCATGGAAGAAATAGTTTCTGCGGCGCGTAAAATCGTGTGGAATAAGCTGGCCCTCCCGTGCTCCCATACGCTGGAGCCTGGGCCGGCCCTTTTTCCGCCCCCACAGCCTCTGATCCACACACACCACATCCATGAAAGTACTCACCACCCTCGCCCTCATCGCCACCGGCCTTACCCTGAGCAGCTGCGCCTGCAAGGACGGCAAATGCGGCCACGGTAAGAAAGACGCCAGCTGCTGCTCTGCCGGGACCGTGAAGACCAAGGGCGGCTCCTGCTGCTCCGCCACGCCCGCGAAGGCCAAGAGCGGGACCAGCCGCAGCAACTGATCCTGCGTTGTCCGCCAACTAAAGTTTGAAAAGCCCGAGGCCATGCCTCGGGCTTTTTTGTGCCTTGGCCGCAGATTCTGGCATGCGTTGCGCGTGAATTGGCGTGCCGCCCCTGAAGTTGCACCGCTGATGCAAGTTTAACTCTGCGCGCCCGTAAAAACCGGCATGCGGCTCAGCCTTTTCACGGACTACTCCCTGCGTGTGCTCATGTTTGCAGCGCTGAAGGAAACGCGCGCCTCCTTCCAACTGGCGGAGGTGGCGGAGGCGTATGGCGGGATCTCCCGCCATCATCTGGTGAAGGTGGTGAACTACCTGGCGAAGCTGGGCTACCTGGAGACGCGCCGGGGGCGTGGTGGCGGCATCAGCCTGGCCATGCAGCCGGAGGAAATCCGGATCGGGATGGTGGTGCGCCGCACGGAGGACAGCCCTGCTGTGGTGGAGTGCTTTGACGCCGCGCACAACACCTGCCCGGTCAACGGCGCCTGCCGCCTCAAAGGCGCGCTGGCCCAGGCGATGAACGCCTTTTACGAAACATTGGACCAGCACACCCTGCGCGACCTTGTCCGCGGTCCGGAAGCGTCCCGCATGCGCAGCATCCTGCTCCCCGCATCATGAGGCACCTTCTTTCCATGGCCCTAGGTCTTGCCGTTCTTGGCGGACGCCCACTGCCGGCGGAGGACGAGTATGAAAACGCGCCGATCCGCTATTCCGCCACGGAGCCGAACGACGCCGCGCAGCGGCTGGAAAAGCTGATGGCGGCGGGCAAGGTCAAAATCGACCGCAAGGATGCGTGGAGCATCATGAACGGGCTGATGCAGCAGCTCCACATCCCGCCGGAGTCGCAGGTGATGGTGTTCTCCAAAACGAGCAAGCAGAATGACCGCATCAGCCCGCAGACGCCACGGGTGATCTACTTTGGCGACAATGCGTACCTGGGCTACACGCTGGGCGGGGCCATCGAGGTGACGACGATTGACCCACGGCTGGGCCCGATCTTTTACATGGTGGAGACTGACACGGAGCCGCAGAAGCCGCTGACCTTTCAGCGGGACCAGAGCTGCCTGAGCTGCCATGGGGGGCCGTTTTCCCCGGGGGTGCCGGGTGTGCTGGTGAGGTCGGTCTTTCCGAGCGCGCAGGGGCACCCGATCATGAGCCAGGGGAGCACTGTGGTGGGCACGACCACGCCGTTCAGCGACCGCTGGGGCGGGTGGTACGTGACGGGCAGGCATGGGGAGACGCCGCATCGTGGCAATGTGGTGGCGACCGAGAACCGGGACCAGACGGTGGAGATGGATTTTGAGGCGGGCGCGAATGTCTCGGACCTGTCCAAGTTCTTCGACACGACGCCGTATCCGCGCAAGACGAGCGACATTGTGGCCCTGATGGTGCTGGAGCACCAGACCTCCGTGCAGAACGTGCTGACGAAGGCCAACCATGCCGCGCTGCGGGCCATGCACATGCAGACCAGCCTGCAAAGGGAGCTGGGGGAGCCGGTGATGCAGGAGCCCACCGGGACGGCGCGCCGCATGATCGACCATGCGGCGGAGGACGTGGTGGAGGCGCTGCTGTTCAAAGACGAGGCGGCGCTGCCGGAGGGCGGCATCGATGGTGATCCGGCGTTCCAGACTGCCTTTGCTAAAGACGCCCCGCGAGGCAGCGGGGGACGGAGTTTGAAGGATTTCCAGCTGCTGAACCGGCTGTTCAAGCTGCGCTGCAGCTTCATGGTTTATTCGGTCACGTTCGAGCATCTGACGGCCCCGCTGAAGGAAACCGTGCTGGGGCGGCTGTGGCAGGTGCTGGAGGGGAAGGACAGCACGGGGGCGTTTGACTACCTGGGCGAGGCTGAGCGGGGGCACATCAGGCGCATTTTGGTGGAGACTCTGCCTGGGGTGCCGGAGGAGTGGAAGAAGGTGGTGGCGGAGAAGTGAGGGCTTTGGAAATGCGGTCCATGTTTGGACAGGATTCACAGGATTTCAGGATTATGCAGGATTTCGCGGTTGTGACTTCATTGCTCCGTTTCGGAGCGGGGGACTTGGGTTGGGGGGATGGTCATTTTCGGAATGGGTTGGCTGGATAGGCGGGTGACGGTGAGGGTTCGTATATCTATCGCTTCGTTCACCACGGCGGCTGGAGGACCAGCCGCCCCACCTTGTCAGATGCCAAACAGGCGGGTTGCAAACTGGTGCTGCATGGTAAGCTGCGGCATGAAGCCATTCCTTGCCCTGCTCCTCTGCGCCGCCGCTTTCTGCCTGTCAGCCTGTGGAGAGAAGCAGCCGCCGGAGGTGTCCTTTTCTGACAAGGAGGTGGAGCTGACGGACGAGGGGAAGGCGGCGACCTACAAGGGCAAGCCTTACACGGGGGTGGTGCGCAACACGCACTCCAATGGCAAGACTGCTGGTGAGTACCCCTACACTGATGGCAAGATGCATGGGGTGATGAAGGAGTGGTGGGAGAACGGCCAGCAGTCCTCCGAGACGAACTTCGACCACGGGCAGCGCCACGGGCTGAACCGCTACTGGGACATGAAGGGCAAGCAGACGAAGGAGCAGGTGTACGAGCACGACAAGTCTGTCAGCGAAAAGCACCTGTGAGGCGCAGCTTTACGACGTGGCAGGGATGACGAGGTGTGCTTCATTTGAAGCCGCATGACCGCTGTTTCCTTTTACGACACCAAGCCCTACGACCGTGAATACCTGCTGCAAGCCACAACGCCGGAGGATGCGGCGGCGAACTGGCGCTTCCATGATTTCCGCCTGACGGCGGACACAGCCGCCACGGCCGCAGGAAGCAGCGCGGTGTGCGTCTTTGTGAATGACCGGCTCGACGGCGCATGCCTGCGCAAACTGGCAGAGGCGGGCGTACGCCATGTGGCGCTGCGCTGCGCGGGGTTCAACCAGGTGGACCTGCCTGCGGCGCGGGAGCTGGGCATCGCGGTGACGCGGGTGCCGGCGTATTCCCCCTATGCGGTGGCGGAGCACGCGGTGGCGCTGCTGATGACGCTGAACCGGAAGGTGCACCGGGCGTACAACCGCGTGCGGGAGTTCAATTTTTCCCTGGGAGGACTTGTGGGCTTTGACCTGTACGGGAAAACCGTGGGCATTGTCGGCACGGGCAAGATCGGGCGCTGCACGGCGCAGATTTTCCGTGGCTTTGGCTGCAAGGTGATCGCCTATGATCCCTTTCCGCAGACGGACTGGGCGCAGGAAAACAAGGTGGTGTATGCGGGCTTTGAGGAGCTGCTGGAGCGCTCGGACATCCTGAGCCTGCATTCGCCGCTGACGGCGGAGACGCACCATCTGCTGAACGCGGAGACGCTGGGCCGGATGAAGCGGGGGGCCTATCTGGTGAACACGAGCCGGGGCAAGCTGGTGGACACGCATGCGCTGATCCAGATGCTGAAAACAGACCACCTGGGCGGGGTGGCGCTGGATGTGTATGAAGAGGAGGAGGGCATCTTTTTTGAGGATCATTCGGCACATGGACTGGTGGATGACGAACTGAGCCGCCTGCTCTCTTTCCCGAATGTGCTGATCACCTCCCACCAAGCGTTCCTGACGCATGAGGCGCTGTCGGAAATCGCGCGGGTGACGGTGGAGAATCTGCACGCCGGGACCACGGGCGCCGCCTGGCTGGAGGGGACGCTGCTGACGTGAACGGGCGCCCCGCCATGACAATGAGCGCCGCGGCGGCAATGCCGCGCGATGCACTTGGCAAACGACAACCGCACGCCAATGTGCGCCCTCACCCGACGCCATGAATCTTTCCAACCAAGTCTGTGTCATCACCGGAGCCGCCAAGGGCATCGGCCTTGCAACCGCCGCCGCCTTGCTGACGAAAGGGGCCCGGGTGGCCCTGCTGGACAATGACGAGGCGGCCCTGGGCGCGGCGTATGCGGCGTTCGACGCGCACCATGTGATCCAGCATGTGTGCGATGTGACCAAGGGCGGGGCACTGCTGACGGCTGTGACGCACATCACGAAGCAGCTCGGCCCCATTGATGTGTGGGTGAACAATGCCGGGCTGGCGCGCCACCGCTGGATCCCAGACTACACGGAGAACGAGATCGACCTGATGCTGGATGTGAACCTGAAGGGGACCATCCTTGGCTCCCAGGCCGCGCTGCGGGCGATGATCCCGCAGAAGCGCGGCCACATTGTGAACGTGATCTCCACGGCCAGCCTGCGCGGCATCCCCAGCGAGACGGTGTACTGCGCCGCGAAGTGGGGCGTGCGTGGCTTCACCCAGGGGCTGGCGGAGGAGGCGGCCGCGCACCGCATCCGCGTGACCGCCATCCTGCCCGGCGGGGTGGACACGGCCTTCTGGTGCGATGCGAGCGAGCGCCAAGCGCCGACCCAGCTTTTCCTGAAGGCGGAGCACATTGCCAACGGCATCGTGAGCTGCCTGGAGATGGAGGACTTCTGCGTGCCGCGCGAGCTGGTGCTGCGGTCGCTGGATGACAGTGACTTTTCAGTGAAGCCAGCGTGACGGTGATGAGGCCGGAAGCGCCCGGGCATTTCCAGGAAAATCAGCGCGCGCCTTTTAGAACGACATGCCGTGCTTCGTTTGTCTGCGATGCGATTGTTCCTGCTCCCGTTTCTCACCCTGATCGTGCTCACCCCCGCCGTGCACGCCGCCCAGCTTCACGTTGGCGCGAGCACGATCGACATCACGCCGGACGAGCCGGTGGCGCTGGACGGGCAGCGCAGTGTGCGGATCTCCCAGAAGCCGCAGACAAGGATCTTTGCCACGGTGCTGGCGCTGGAGTCGCGGGAGGGAGAGAAGACGGCCGATCAGGCGATCCTGGTGTCCTGTGACTTGGTGGCGATCCGCCAGGGCATCCTGGGCAAGGTGAGGGAGAAGCTGGGCAACCGGCTGCCGGGCTTTGATCTGAGAAAGCTGGTGCTGAGCGCCACGCACACGCACACCGCGCCGGTGACGGTGGACGGGAAGTATGCGCTGCCGGGAACGGGGATCATGCAACCAGGAGCGTATGCGGACTGGATGGTGGCGCGGGTGGCCGACGGCATCGTGCAGGCGTGGGAGAAGCGCCAGCCGGGCAAGGTGGCGTGGGGACAGGCGCAGGCGGTGGTCGCGCAGAACCGGCGGCCGTTTTACGCGGACGGGACGGCGGTGATGTATGGCAAGGCGGACTCGCCAAACTTCCGGGGGATCGAGGGCTATGAGGACCACAACCTGGAGGTGCTGTATTTTTGGGACTCGCAGGACAAGCTGATCGCCACGTGCGTGAATGTGCCCTGCCCTTCCCAGGAGGTGGGCGGCGGGACCTCCATCCATGCGGATTTTTGGGACCCGGTGCGCGCCCGCCTGCGGGAGAAGCATGGGCCGGACCTGCACGTGCTGGGGTGGACGGGGGCGGGCGGCGATGTGACCTCCCGGCTGGCCTATGGCAGCGCGGCGGATGAGCGCATGCGCAAGCTGCGAGGGGATGTCTCCCGCCTGGACGAGATGGCGCGCCGCATCGTGAGCGCATGGGAGGAGGCGCTGGAAGGAGCGAGGAATGACATCCGCACGGATGTGCCGCTGCTGCACCGGGTGGAGGACATTGACCTCCCCTACCGGAAGGTGACGATCCTGGAAAAGGCGGCTGCGGTGACGGAGGCGGCGAAGTTCAAGGATGACCCTGCGCAGCAGTGGAACCACGGCTGGAACCAGCGCGTGGTGGACCGCTATGAGGCGCAGCAGGCGGGCACCCAGAAGCCTTATGTGATGGAGCTGCACACGCTGCGGCTGGGGGACATCGCAATCGCGACGAATGAGTTTGAATTGTACACGGACTACGGGGTGCAGATGAAGGCGCGCAGCCCGGCGATCCAGACCTTTGTGATCCAGCTTGCCGGGCCGGGCAGCTACCTGCCATCTGAACGGGCGATGAAGCACGGCGGATATGGGGCGGTGATCCAGAGCAGCCAGGTGGGGCCGGACGGCGGGCAGGTGCTGGTGGAGAAGAGCGTGGAGGCGCTGAAGGGGCTGTGGACACCGTGAAGGGCTGAATTTGCCATGCTGGCGGTGGGAATATCCGGGCGGGTGGCGGCGTTAGGTTTTCCCAGCCATGACCCGAGCCCTGCCGCTGCTTTTCACCACCCTGGCCGCTGTCTCTGCCTCCGCCGCAGAGCCGCCGGTGCCGGCCAAGATCGAATTCAACCGCGATGTGCGGCCGATCTTGTCGGACAACTGTTTTTACTGCCACGGGCCAGACCCGATGCACCGCGAGGCGGACCTGCGGCTGGACGTCCGGGAGGAGGCGGTGGCCGCGAAGGCGCTGGTGCCGGGCAAGGTGGCGGAGAGCGAAGTGATCGCACGCATCCTCACGGATGATGAGGACGACCTGATGCCGCCGCCGGACTCGCACAAGAAGCTGACGCAGAGGCAGAAGGAGATCCTCAAAAAGTGGGTGGAGCAGGGCGCGGGCTACCAGCAGCACTGGGCGTATGAGAAGCCGGTGAAGGCGGCGGTTCCCACAGGTGAGAACGGGGTGGATGCGCTGGTGCGCAGGCGGCTGACGGAGGCGGGGCTGAAGGCGTCGCCACAGGCGGACCGCCGAATTTTGATTCGCCGGCTCTATTTTGACCTGCTGGGCCTGCCGCCGACGCCCGCCGAGGTGGCGGCGTTTGAGAATGACAAGGCGCCGGATGCCTATGAGCGGCTGGTGGACCGGGTGCTGAGGAGTCCGCATTACGGGGAGCGGATGGCCATCGGCTGGCTGGATGTGGTGCGCTTTGCGGACACGATCGGCTACCACAGCGACAACCCGCGCAATGTGTGGCCCTACCGCGACTATGTGATCCGGGCGTTCAACACGAACAAGCGCTTTGACCGTTTCACGCTGGAGCAGGTGGCCGGGGATCTGCTGCCGGAGTCGGACCAGGAGGCCAAGGTGGGGTCGGCCTTCAACCGGCTGCTGCTGACCACGGAGGAGGGGGGCGCGCAGGCAAAGGACTATGAGCAGCGGATGCTGACGGATCGCGTGCGCGCGATCGGCACGGCGTGGATGGGGCAGACGACGGGGTGCTCACAGTGCCATGACCACAAGTTTGACCCCTTCACCCAGCGGGACTTTTACGCGCTGGGCGCGTTTTTTGCGGACATCAAGGAGCCGATCATCGGACGCCCCGAAGATGGGATGATGGTGCTGGACGCGGCAGCAGAGAAGCGGCAGGCGGCGCTGGGCCAGAAAGTGGCGGCGTTGCAGGCGGAATTTGGCAAACCACGGCCAGAGCTGGCCAAAGCCCAGGCTGAATGGGAGAGCAAAGCCCTGGAGGCGATGACCACCGCAAACCTGTGGCAGACATTGCAACCCACAAGCGCCGCAGCGGCCAGGAAGAACATCGACCTGAAGGCCGGGAAGGACGGCATCGTGCGCGGCGTGGTGAATGGAAAGCGGGAGGCGCGGAAGCAGAATGACGGCACTGAGACCTATGTGATCACCGCCAAGGTCCCGGCCGCCGGGGTGACGGGTTTCCGGATCGAGGCACTGAAGGAAAAGTCCCGTGGTGTGGGCCTGGCAGGGAACGGGAACTTTGTGCTGAGCGAAGTCCGTCTGAGCCGCGGCGGAAAGCCGAAGGGCAAAGGCAAGAAGGCCCCAGAGGATGCCAAAACAGAACCCGCACCTGAGCCCGCCCAACTGGGCATCGCCCATGCGAGCGCCACTTTTGAGCAGCCCAACTTCCCCGCCGCCAACGCCGCCGATGGTGTGGCTGACCAAAAGAACAATGGCTGGGCGGTCCTGGGCGGCACAGGCTCTGACCAGGCGCTGTATTTGGAACTGGCCGAGCCACTGTCTGAGGCGAATGCCACCGTGACCTTCACCTTGACGTTTGGCTACGGCGGGAACCATGAGATCAGCAATCTGCGCCTGAGCGCCACCACCGCTCCGAAGCCTGTGCGCTCGCCCAGCATTTCGCTGCCCGGCCAGGAGGTGGCCGCGGCATTGAAGACAGCGGCAGACAAGCGCAATGCCGAGCAGCAGAAGCAGATCGAAACTGCCTTCAAACTGGTGGCACCAGAGCTCAACGGGCTGCGCACCCAGATGGCCGAGGCGGAGAAAGAGCAGGCAGATTTCGACAAGTCGGCCCCACGCTGCATTGTTTCCGTGAGCACCCCGGAGAAGCGCACGGTGCGCATCCTGCCGCGTGGCAACTGGATGGACGAGAGCGGTGAGGTGGTGAAGGCATCCCTGCCCAGCTACCTACCGAAGCCGAAAATCGAGGAGCGTGACCTTACGCGCCTGGACCTGGCGCAGTGGCTGGTGTCCAAGGAGAATCCGCTGACCGCCCGCACGGTGATGAACCGGCTGTGGAAGCAGTTCTTCGGCACCGGCCTGAGCAAGGTGCTGGATGACCTGGGCGCGCAGGGGGAGCCGCCGGTGAACCCGGCGCTGCTGGACTGGCTGGCCTGCGAGTTCATGGACAGCGGCTGGGACATGCGGCACATGGTCCGCACGATCGTGAACAGCGACACTTACAAGCAGGTGTCCACCTCAACGAAGGAACTGACAGCCGCTGATCCCTACAATCGTGAGTGCGCCCGGCAGAGCGCCTTCCGCCTGGATGCGGAGCTGGTGCGTGACAACGCGCTGACTGTGTCCGGCCTGCTGGCCACCAAGATCGGCGGCCCAAGCGTGAAGCCGTACCAGCCCGCGAAGTATTGGGAAAATCTGAACTTCCCGACCCGTGAATGGGAAAACGACAAGGGCGAGGGCCTGCACCGCCGGGGCCTCTACACCTGGTGGCAGCGCACGTTTCTGCACCCTTCCCTGCTGGCCTTCGACGCGCCCAGCCGCGAGGAATGCACGGCGGAGCGCAACCGCTCCAACATCCCACAACAGGCGCTGGTGCTGATGAATGACCCGACGTATGTGGAGGCCGCGCGCTCCTTTGCCGCACGCATCATGACCGAGGGCAAAGGGGATGCGTCACAGCGCGTCACCTGGGCCTTCCAGCAGGCTTTGCAGCGCGCCCCAACCGCAGAGGAGGCGAAGACGATTTCCGATCTGCTCGCGAAGCAGCTCGGCGATTATCAAAAAGATCCTGCGGCTGCTGAGGCCCTGCTCACGACCGGTGCAGCACCTGCGCCTGCCAATGTGAGCAAGCCGGAGCTGTCCGCGTGGACACATGTGTCCCGCGTGCTGCTGAACCTGCATGAGACAATCACGCGAAGCTGAGCCATGAATGCCGTCTCTTCTCACACCCGCCGCGCCTTCCTTGGCCGCGCCACACAGGGCGTTGGAGCCGTGGCACTGGCTTCCTTGATGAACCCGGGCCTGCTGCGAGCCTCAGCCTCAAGTGGAGTTCTGAAGGACCTGCCATTCCCACAGAAGGCAAAGCGGGTGATCTGGCTGACCATGGCGGGTGGGCCGTCCCAGCTGGAGCTGTTTGATCACAAGCCGAAGCTGGCGGAGATGGATGGCAAGCCGATGCCGGAGTCGTTCACGAAGGGTCAGCAACTGGCGCAGTTGCAGGGACAACGGCTGGTGTGCAAGGGGCCGATGTTTCAGTTTCAGAAATTCGGCAAAAACCAGACGGAGCTGTCGGAACTGCTGCCGCACGTTGGCTCTGTGGTGGATGACATCTGCATCGTGAAGTCGATGACGACGGACGCGATCAACCACGATCCGGCGCACATGTTCATGAACACGGGTTCGCAGATCGCGGGCAGGCCCAGCATGGGCTCATGGGTGACGTATGGGCTGGGCAGCGAGGCGGAGAATCTGCCGGGCTTCGTGGTGCTGATGTCCACGGGCAAAGGGCGCTCCCCCCAGCCGGTGGCGGCGCGGCAGTGGAAGGACGAGTTGCTGCGGCGCACCACCCTCACGGAGGCGGAGATCGGCGAATACTCCGGCACCCGCAAGGAGATCCGGCCGGTGACGATCGCGACCTACCAGGTCATGGCCGT
>CAZPSQ010000060.1:0-26139 GCA_964588755.1 uncultured Prosthecobacter sp.
GCAAGGACGGCCAGCCCTTCTTTGCCATCTTCAACGAGACGTGCAGCCATGAGAGCCAGCTCCGTAAACGCCCGCATACCGCCATTCATGATCCGGCCAAGGTGCGCGTGCCGGCCTACCACCCCGACACCCCCGAGGTGCGGCAGGACTGGGCGCAATACTATGACCAAGTCACGGAGGCGGACGCCTCCGCCGGCAAACGGCTGAAGGAGATCGAGGCCGCAGGCCTGGCGGAGGACACCATCATCTTTTATTATGCCGACCACGGCAGCGGCATGCCGCGCAACAAGCGCTGGCCCAGCAACTCCGGCCTGCAGGTGCCTATGGTGGTTTATTTCCCGCCGAAATGGCAGCACCTCGCGCCGAAGGAGTATGCGGCGGGCGGCAAGTCCGACCGGCTGGTGGGCTTTGTTGACCTCGCGCCCACGCTGCTAAGCATCGTGGGTGTGCGGCCGCCGGAGTGGATGCAGGGCCACGCCTTTGCGGGCCAGTTTCAGACTGCGCCGCAGCCCTTCGTGCATGGCTTCCGCGGGCGCATGGACGAGCGCATCGACTGCGTGCGCAGCGTGACGGACGGCCGCTTTGTGTATGTGCGCAACTACATGCCGCACCTCTCCCAGGCGCAGCATGTGTCCTACCAGTTTCAAACACCCACCACCCAGGTCTGGAGGAAGCTGTTCGACGCGGGCAAGACCACGCCGGAGCAGTCCCTCTTTTGGACTGTGCCCAAGGCTTCCGAAGAACTCTACGACCTGCAAAGCGACCCCGATGAGGTGCACAATCTGGCCGCGAATCCCGACCATGCCGGGACACTCGCCAAAATGCGCAAGGCCCAGGAAGACCTGGCCCTGAAGATCCGCGATGTCGGCCTCCTGCCCGAAGGCGAGATGCACAAACGCGCCGAGGGCACCACGCCGTATGACGTGGGACATGACGACATTGCCTTTCCCCTGGTCAAAATCCTCCAGGCCGCAGGCACCGCCGCCTCCCTGAAAATGGAAGCCCTGGACGAGCTGAAAGCCGGCATCACCGACGAGGATGCCGCCGTGCGCTACTGGTCTGTCATGGGCATCCTCATGCGCGGCAGCCAGGCGGTGGATGCCGCGCGCCAGCAGCTGGCGGATGCCAGGTTCGACAGCTCCCCCAGCGTGCAGGTGGCCGTGCAGTGGACCCTGGCAAAGCACGGCAACGATGCCGAGCGTGAACGGGCCCTGATGGCCCTTGTCGGGCTGGCAAACTGGGACGCCAATGACGTCTTCACCGTGATGAGCGCCCTCAATGCCATCGGTGATCTGGGTGACAAGGCCAAACCCATCGCCGAACATGTCACCGCCCTTCCCTCCAAAGGCGAGGCTCCCAACCCCCGCTATGGCGGGTATGTGGCCCGTTTGCTCGCAGACCTCAACGGCACCACGCCTCCTGTCGAAGAGGAGGCCAAGGCCCTGGCCAAGAAGAAAAAGAAGAAAGGGCGGGAGTGATCGGCCGCCATTCCTGGCTTCAGCAGGAACCTGCGTGGATGGCAAAAGTTGAAAAATGGCCTGTTTCAGGCATTGTGGCAGCATGAGCCTCCGGCCCTTGCTTCTTCTATTGCTCACCGCCAGCGCCGCACACGCTGGCGTGGAGGTGGACATCGAAAAATTCGGTGCCAGCCTCGGCGGCTGGACGAAGGAGAAAAAGA
Organism: uncultured Prosthecobacter sp.; assembly: GCA_964588755.1. Taxonomy (GTDB): domain Bacteria; phylum Verrucomicrobiota; class Verrucomicrobiia; order Verrucomicrobiales; family Verrucomicrobiaceae; genus Prosthecobacter. Next base: position 1,679 of record CAZPSQ010000060.1, read on the forward strand.
AGGCGGCGGAGTACAAGTTTTCCGAGACGGACTACCGCACCTACAAGCCGGAGGTCACCGTGGCGCCTGATGGCGGCGTCTTCATCTCTGTGCGGGTGGATCATCTGCGGGGCATGTTCTCCTCGGACGACCACGCCAGTCTGGAGATGAGCTTTGCCCCGGACGGCACGCTGCTGTCCTCCCAGGCCGCCATCTCCATCCAGGACCGCCGCATCAGCAGCGACATGTTCCGCAGCGGTGGCAATTCTGCCGCCAAGGCCGCCGGTGATCTCGTCGGGGGCACCGCCGAAAAAGCCGCCAAGCTGGGCAGCAACGTCTTTGCCAGCCTCGCCTCCAAAGTGCTGCGGGAAAAAGTCACCGAGCCGGGCCGCATTGCCTACCCTGCCGCGCTGCGGCACAACTACAACCTGCTCTTCCAGTGCGTGAAGGTGGTCAAGGATCCGCCCAAGGCCATCGCGCTGGCGGAAGACCCCATCCGGCCCAAACCGGAGAACGACGAGCCAAAGGGCGCGCCGGAAGGCATGCTGAACGTGCAGACCTACGGCGAGGAGCCCAAAAAGGAAGAGGCCAAAAAGGGCAAGGACGAGGAAGCGAAAAAAGAAGAGGATGCCGCCAAATCATGAGCAGGACACGCCTGCTCATCGACATCGGCAACGGCCGCACCAAGTTCGGCCTGGCCAGCGCCGAGGAAATTTTTGATCGTCGCGAGCACCCCACGCGGGAGATTTCACCCGACGCCGTGCGCGAGATCACCCGCGGCTGGGACTTTGACGGCGCGGTGCTGTGCAGCGTCGTCCCCAAGGCGGTGCCTGCCTTCCGCGAGGTCTTTGGAGGCAAGCTTGTCGAGCTGCGGCACGACACCGAGACAGGCATTGGCATCCGTTATCCAAAGCCGGAGAGCATCGGCCCGGACCGCCTTGCCAACGCGGTCGCCCTGGCGCACATGCACGGCGCGCCGGGCATTGTGATCGACTTCGGCACTGCCGTGACCTTCGACATCCTCAGCGCGGACAAGCACTACGTCGGCGGCGTCATCGCCCCCGGTCTGCGCCTCATGACGGACTACCTGCATGAGCGCACTGCCCTGCTGCCCCGGGTGGATCTGCGGGAGCCGAAGACGGCGATCGGCCAGTCCACGGAAGGGGCGATCCTGGCCGGTGCCGCCATTGGTTATCGTGGCATGGTGAAGGGCATCCTGGAGGCTTTGAAGAAGGAGCTGGGTTCCGCTGACGCCACCCACATCGTCGCCACGGGCGGGGATGCGGAGTGGATCATCTCCGGCATGGGCGGGGACATCGCGGTGGACCCGGACCTCACCCTGCACGGGCTGCGGCTGGTGGGGAATCTGCATTCTTGACCGTTTACTGAGGGGGGATGGTTTTCGTGTTGCTTTGCAATTGGAGCCGGATCGGACGTGCTGGCGGCCTCGACTCTGCCTTGGATGAGGACCGCCGCCGGGGACGCCTGGAGGCATTGCCGGGCGTCATTCAGGCCGCGCGGGCTGCGTTGCGCGCGCCGCTCAGGTCATGACTGTTTACCCTTGCACCCCTCATATTTAATGGGAATCTCCGCGCCCCGGCTCGACCCGAGTTCGGCGCGTTTATGGCTGACACCTGCAAAACCTCCATCGGCATCGACTTCGGCGGCACCTCCGTGAAACTCGGCGTGTGCCGGGGTGATGAACTCCTCGTCACGGACGAGCCCATCCCCACCGCGAATTTCAACGGCCCGGCCGCCCTCATTGGCGAGATGGCTGTCCGTGTGGCGAAGCTGCGCGAGACCTATCCCGACATCTGCGCCATCGGTGTGGGCGTGCCGGGGCTGGTGGACTTCGATCATGGCCTGGTCCATGTGCTGACGAATGTGCCCGGCTGGAAGCACATCCCGCTCAAGACCATCCTGGGCGAGAAGACCGGCCTGCCGGTGCTCGTCGAAAACGACGCCAACGCCATGGTGTATGCGGAGTTCCGCCACGGTGCGGCGCGCGGGCTGAAGAACGTGGTAGGTCTTACTGTGGGCACCGGCATCGGCGGTGGTCTTGTTTTGGACGGCAAGATGTACCGTGGCAGCGGTTTCGCCGCTGGCGAGGTCGGCCAGATGAGCATCCATTTTGACGGCAAGCCCGGCAACTATGGCAACCTGGGCGCGCTGGAGAAATACACCGGCAACCAGCAGATCACCGAGCACGCGCAGCTGCGCTACTCCGAGGCCGGGATCAAGCGGGACCTCTCCGAATGCACGCCGAAGCACCTCGCCGACGCGGCGCAGGCGGGGGACGAGATCGCCCAGCAGGTCTGGAGCGACGTGGCCGAATGGCTGGGCACCGCCATCGCCAGCACGGCCTGGGTGCTGAACCCGGACGCCTTCGTCATCGGCGGTGGGGTGGCCCAGGCGGGGGACATCATCTTTGCCCCGCTGAAGCGCAAAGTGCAGAGCATGCTGAGCGCCGTCGTGTGGGAGCGCCTGCAAATCCTGCCCGCCCGTTTCAGCAACGAGGCTGGCATCATCGGCAACGCGGCGCTGGCGGCGGACGCGGTGTAGGTCATTGCGGCCCTGCTTTGGACCGCTATTGGCCGAGTTTCGTCCGCAGTTCCTCATGCAGTGCCTGGAGCTTCGGCATTTCAAGACCCGCCACCTTTGCCCGGTGCAGCGGCTCGCCCCAGATGGTGTCCAGCTCCACTTCGCGTCCGGCCAGGAAGTCCACCAGACTGCTCGGCTTGTAGCCTGCCATCGTGCGGGTGCGCTCGATCATCGAGTCGATCAAGCTCAGCGGGATCTCATGCCCCAGCCTGCCTGCGGTCTCGATGATTTCACGCATCAACTCCCGCACACGCTGCTCCAGCGCGGGCGTGGCCAGGATCTTTGCCGTGTCCACGCTGCCAGCGGCGATCGACAGCCCATTGAACGGCACATTCCACACCAGCTTCTTCCAGCGCGCGGTCAGCAGGTTTTCCTCCACCCCGCAGGAGATGCCGGCCGCCCGCATCATTTCCGCCAGCGCCAGGGTGCGCGGCTGCGGCGGTCCGCTGTGCTCCCCCAGGGAGACATGCCCCTGCGCAAAGTGCTCGATCCGGCCGGGGCCAAGGCGGTTGATGCACACAAAACACAGCCCGCCGAGCACACGCCCTGACCCAAAGCATTCCGCCAGGAAGTCGTCGCTCCCCAGGCCGTTTTGCAGTGTCAGGATCATCGTTTCCGGCCCGGTGCCCAGCAGCGGCGGGATCAGCCCCGGCAGCGCCTCATTGGCCGTCGTCTTCATGGCCACGATCACCAGATCACAGGGGCCGATCTCAGCCGTGCTGCGGTGGCAGTTCACCTGTGGCAGATGGAAGTCGCCATCACAGCTTTTCACATGCAGGCCGCCGGCCTTCACCACATCGTGGTCGGAACGCAGCAGGAAATGCACATCATGCCCATGCTGTGCCAGCCTGCCGCCATAGTAGCAGCCCACGGCGCCGGAACCGATGATGGCAATGCGTGGGCGGGCGGGGAAAGGGGCGGACATGGGGAGAGAAGAGTGAGGAAGAACAGGCGGTCCATTCAATCGCCCGGCCAATGCCAGGGCGGCTTGCATTCGCGCCGGGTTGACGTTGAATAGCGGTCAATCTACGAACCAAAAGACACACATGGGCGCACAATGGAAACAGAAATGGCGGGAAATGGCCGCCGATCAAAAGGGCAAAATCGTGGGCAAGCTGGTCCGCGAAATCCAGGTGTCCGCGCGCCTCGGCGGCCCGCACCCGGAATACAATGCCCGCCTTGCCGCAGCGCTGGTCAATGCCAAAAAACAGAGCGTCACGCGTGACACCATTGAGCGCGCGATTGCCAAGGGATCCGGCACCGGTGCTGATGCGGTGCAGTATGAGACCGTGACCTATGAGGGCTTCACCCCCCACCGTGTGCCCGTCATTGTGGAATGCCTGACCGACAACAACAACCGCACCTCCTCCGAGGTGAAGGTGCTCTTCCGCGCTGGCAGCATGGGGAAGGTGATGTGGATGTTCGACCATGTGGGCCTTGTGGAGGCACATCACGCCGACAAGACCCAGGACATCGAGGTGGCCGCGCTGGAAGCCGAGGCGGAAAACGTGGAGTCCATGGAGATCGAGGATGAGGAGTTTGCCGGGCACCTGGGCGCGCGCTTCTTCACCCAGACCACCACGCTGGATGCCGTGACGAAGGCGCTGAAGGCCGCAGGCTGGCAGATCACCACATCCGAGCTCAGCTATGTGGCCAAGGAGTTTCCCGAGCTGACCGATGCGCAGCGCGACGAGGTGGCCGGATTTTTGCAATCCATGGACGGCCATGACGATGTGCACCGCGTGTATGCGGCGCTGAAGTGACCGTGCCCGTGTCATGAAAGTCGCCGCCGTCTGCCTTCTTCTTGCCTTGCTGCCGCTGTGCGGCTGCGGAAGAAAAAAGACCCCGGCGGCAGGGGGCAAAGACGCCGGGGCAGCCGTCGTGCGGCCCACCCTCCTCACCGAGGCGCCGGGCCTGGGCCTCTCCGCCCGCGTGCCTGTGGACGTGGAGTTTTGTGTCAGCACCGTGAATCTCCGCCAGCACACGGAGGCCTTGAAAGCCTCCCGCTGGTGGAAGGAGTTTCTGGCTTATGTGGAGGACTACGCGCCCGCCTCCAAGGGCGCCGGCCCGGTGCAGATCGAGGACGCCTTCCTGGCCTTTGGCAAAGGCGCGGCCCAGGAGCTAGCCGTGCTGCGGCAGTTGAACGATTTGTACAACGAGACCGCGTATCGTGGCATGATGGGCGGCGGCGCGCTGGCCGCGCTGGGCACCCGCTTTGACATTGGAAAGATGATCGACGCCGCGCTGGCGGACCCCCAGGTTCTGGAAGCCGTGATCCTGCTGCTGGAGCGGTTTGAGATGCCGCCCATCATGCTGGGCATCGCCTCGCCAGAGCCGGAAAAGGTGCTGCAAAAAATCAGCGGCACCCTGCAGCTCTCCGCCTGGATGGGCGACGCGCCGCAGTCACGCATCGTCACCACGCAGAAGGAGCAGATCACCGTCAACGAGATCGTGATGACGGGCATCCTGACCCTGGAGCGGCGGCAGGCCTGGCTGGAGGCGCTGGTGCAAATGATGCCGCGCATCACCCCCGACATGCGTGACCGTGCGGCCCGCGCCCTGGATGTGCTGGCCAACAAAAGCTGGGTGCTCGCCCTTGGCCTGTCCAAGGAGCAAGGCCGCGCCTACGTGGCCGTGGCTCAGCAGAAAGCGCAGATCCATCTGGCCAATGCCGTGGGCGACTCCATGCTTGCCCGGCCGACGCTGCGTTTTGCGGACGACCAGGCCCTGCGCAAGGAGCTTGGCCTCATCACCTGCTGGGATGGCGCTTTTCTGGATCTTTTGCAGTCTGACGAGCCCTTCATGCCCATGGTGCGCGGTCTGCTGGAGGGGCTGCGGCAGGAGAAAATGTTCGGCGACGCGGCGCGGTCCCTGGAGCCGCTGGTGGCTGACCTGGGCGCGGCAGAACGGGCGTTTTATCGCAACGAGCATACGGATGGCGCCGCCGTGGCGTGGTGGGAGAAAGGCCTGAACGTGGCCTGGGAGGGTGGTGTGAACGCCTCCAGCCTGCCTGTCCTGTCAGCTCCGTCCCGGTTCACAGCGCTGCTGGATGATCCCTCCATCGTGCTCGGTGTCAGCGGCCAGGGGGGCGGCGCAGGCTTGGGGCGGGCGTATTTTGAGGCCTGGGCCAAGCTGGCGCACGCATCTGCCGTGCAGTTGATTGAGGCCGGCGTGGGGGGAGAGCAGGCCTCCCAGACCCTGCAATGGGCGGATGCCGTGGCGCTGCCCCCTTTGCTGGAAGTGTATGCCGGCACCAAAACCATCTGGCAGAAGGGCCTGGGAAACGATGGTGCCTTCCTGCTGGATGTGGGTGGCAAGATGCCCGCGCTGCCCGGCCTGCCTCCGGGGGGCGAAAGCGTGCCGCTGCCGCGTCTGGCCCTGGTGCAGATGCTCAAAAACCGCGCCCTGGTCGGCAGCGCCTGGGAAAGTTCCCAGGCCGCGCTCCAGCGGTTGCTGAAGGGCCTGCCAGCCCCGCAGCCGGTCGAACTGCCCCTGGTGAGCACCCGGAACAAGGGGGGGACCACCAGTCACGCCTACGTGCTGCCCTTGGATTCGGAGGACCTTGTGCCGTGTGTCTCGCTGACTGATGAGCTTTTCATCCTGGGCACCTCCCGGCGTCAGCAGCAGCAGATTGTGGAAAGCGCGGGGCGTTCTGGCAGCGTGCTGGCCGCAGGCATGCGTGTGAAGCTCAGCACCCCCAAGCTGCGCGAGTTTTTGAAGGCCTTTGCCACCGCACGCGGTCAGGGCGCTGAGTTCAAAAGCCTCCTGCGCTGGCTGGAGCCGCTGGGGGTTCTGGATGCCCGCGCCTGGGGGGAGAATGGCGTGGCCCATGGCACCCTGACCTGGGGCATCCACGATGTGCTGAGCTACGACTGACGCGGCCGGATGGGGCCGGGGCAGGCCCCGGCGCGGGCGGAACGCCCCAAACTCCTCTCTTGCCAAGCGGGGAAGTGCCCCCATATTCGCGGCCCTTTTATGCAAATCTTCATTGGCATCCTTACCGCAGTCGAAGTCATCGTCTGCCTTCTGCTCATCCTCGTTGTGCTCATGCAGCGCCCGCGGCAGGAAGGTCTTGGCGCATCCTTTGGCGATGCCGCCGCCAGCCAGGTCTGGGGTGCTCAAACCACCAACGTGCTGCAGAAGTTCACCGTGTGGCTGGCCATCACCCTTTTTGGCCTGACCTTGCTTCTGGCTGTTCTCGTCAGCCGTCAGCAGTCTGGTGGCAAGTCGGTGAAGGTCTTTGGTGACGCCAAGCCTGCTGCCGCCGCACCGGCCGAGCCCACGCCAGCCCCTGCCGCAGCCGCCACTCCCGCACCAGCTCCGGCTGCGGCCGCCGAACCTGCCAAAGCACCGGCGACGACGCCTGCCGCCGAGCCTGCCAAGGCTCCAGCTCCTGCTGCGACGACGCCAGCACCCGCTCCCACGCCTGCCGCCACTCCGGCACCGGCTGCGCCAGCAACTCCTGCGCCGGCTCCTGCTGCACCGACCGCGCCTGCGGCCCCGGCTGAACAGCCAAAGTAAGCAGCCAGCCAGCCTCGACTTCACAAAAAGGCACGCCCTCACCGGCGTGCCTTTTTTATGCTTCCTGGAGGCAGGTGAAAATCCTCAGGGTCAAGGGGGAGCTGCTTGCCACATGCCAGTCTGGGCGGGCGGACCTGGGCATGAGCCAAGCTCCCCCCTGCATCTCCCCTGCCCGGCCCCTCTCTTTGCGTCCCTGGGAACCAAAACAAAAAGGCGGGTGGACGCGCTTGGCATCCACCCGCTGGGATTCAATGGATTGGATGTGCTTGGCCGCTATTCCTCCGCCTTCGGTTCCGGCAGCAGGAAGCCGATGATGAAGCTGAGCACCACAATGACGCTGGCCACGATGCCCGCCGCCTTGGCCACATGCATCGGCAGCATCGGGCCGGAACCCGCCAGCATGGGGGCGACCAGACTGGTCGTCACAAAGGCCATGCTGGTGCCGATCATGCGGCCGCCCACGTTGGTGGCAAAGCTGCCGCCGGTGCCGCGCAGGTGCAGGGGAAACACCTTGGGCAGGTACTCGCCGAAGTAGCTGAACTGCGCGACCGTCAGCAGGCCGCAGAGGCCGTACATCCACAGGAAGGCACTGCCGCCCTGGTGGAAGAAGTAGAAATACGTGACGGGCAGGACAATGAGCGCCGGGACCTGGAAGACCTTCAGCAACGCCACGCGGCTGAGGCCCACGATGAGCAGCAGCGCCAGGGAGATACGACCCACAAGGCCGCCCATCTCCTGGTAGAATTGCACGGTGTCGCTCATCTTCTTCACCTCGTCATTGATGGGTTTCTGCTGCACGAAGTTCTGTCTGATCTGCGCCACCAGCTCCCCACGGCCGGGATCGCCAGGGGGCAGGGCGTTGAGCTGCTTGTTGAGCTCCTCCCCCTGCTTGCGCAGCGGGGCCAGGGCCTTGGCCTGCTCCCTCATCTCTGGCAGGCCTGGTGTCACACGGGCCACAGTGACCTGCAAGGCGCCGAAGGCGATGCCATAAGCGCAGGCGGACAGGGCTGCGGTGACGAGCGTCACGCGGCGCAGTTCCGGGGCAAAGAGAGCGCCAAAACTCGGACGCTTGAGCAGCCCGGCGGCTTTCTTTTCCTTCCATACCTGGGACTCAGGCACGAAGGGCAGCAGGATGGCGATGGGAATGGCTGGCAGGATGCCCGTCATCAGCAGGTAGCGCCAGGAGGAGGGGTCGTTGGAACCGAGGCCGGCAGGCAGGCCGATGTGTGGCAGGTCCATTCCGTGCTTGCTGATCCACACGCTGACCAGCGTCACCAGCACGCCGCCGAGGGAGGCGAAGGCCTGGGTGATGCCCAGCCACTTTTCCCGCTGCTTCCGGTCCTGAAACACTTCCGCCAGCCAGGTGATGGCGGCCACGAACTCCACACACACACCGATGAAGGTCGTGCTGCGGAAGAAGACAAACATCTCCAGCGAGGTGGAATAGGCGGCGGCAAAGGGGGAGAAGGAATAGAGGAAGATGCTGGCCCCCATGATGGTTTTGCGGCCAAACTTGTCCACCAGCCAGCCGCCCAGCAGGCCGAAGACACCGCCGCAGAGGGCGGCGATCCACAGCAGGTTCCCCACCCAGCTCGTGACGATGGGATTGTTCAGGGGCAGCTTCAGCAGCTCGGCGATGGCTGGCGCGGCCACCAGGGGGGTCATCAGGAGCTCATAGGTGTCGAAGAGGAAACCGATGCTGGCGATGACAATGATCAGCCAGTGGGTGGTGGTGAACTTGGGAGCGGGAGAGGACATGAGTGGGACGATGCTGTCAGGAATTGCGAGGCAAGTCAACGGGTGGCGGAGGGGGATTCCATCACCCGAGTTGGCACGGGCGGCATGTGATGGACCCACCAAAATATCGATGCTGCGCGAGACCTGCGGGAGTGGGCAAGGATAGCCATTCGACCGCTTCTGCGGACGAAAAGCAGTGACCTGACCTGCCGCGAACATTCGGCACTGGTCATTCAGCGTTCGTCATTCATGGTGGGCGGCATTCACCCACCATGACCCACGACCTCACTTCCGCGCCAAAGACTGATCCGCTGAACATTTACCGCTACCGCGACAGCTTGTATGCGGTGGACCTTATCACCGCGGCGCTGAGTTTGGATTTCTTCACGTGGCTGGCGGAGAACCCTTCCTCGTTGCAGGGCATCTGCGCGCACTTTGGTTTCAAGGAGCGGCCTGTGGACGTGATGCTGACGCTGTTCACGGCGAATGAGTGGGTGCGTCCTGACGGAGGCGGTGTGTTTCATGCGACGGAGAAGGCGAAGGAGCACTTGTGCGCGGGGTCGGTGTGGGAGCTGCGGCCGTATTATGCGTCGCTGCATGAGCGGCCGATCGCGCGCGATTATCTGGACGTGCTGAAGACGGACAAGCCCGCCGGGTGGAGCGGGGACAAGGCCGCTTTTGACTGGCACAAGGCGATGGAGCAGGAGGACTTTGCGCGGAAGTTCACGGCGGCGATGGACTGCCGCGGGTTGTACCTTTCCCAGGCGCTGGCAAAGGCGCTGGACCTCAGCGGGCGGTCCTGCCTGCTGGACATCGGCGCCAGCTCCGGCATCTATGCCTGCGCGATCACGGCGCAGCACCCGCACATGAAGGCGGTGGCCTTTGACCAGGTGCCGGTGGACCGCATCGCGATGAAGCTGATCGAGGAGCGCGGCTGCGCGGAGCGGGTGAGCGTGACGACGGGCAACATGTTCGACGGCCTGCCGGAAGGGTGCGATGTGCATCTCTACTCCAACGTGCTGCATGACTGGGGCGTGCCGGAGGTGAGGAAGCTGCTGGCAGTCTCCCACGCGGCGCTGCCGGTGGGCGGGATGCTCGTCATTCATGATGCGTTCATCAACGCGGCGAAGAACGGGCCGCCGCATGTGGCGGAGTACTCCTGCCTGCTGATGCATTCCACACAGGGGAAGTGCTACAGCGTGGGCGAGTATGCGGCTCTGCTGGAGGAGGCAGGCTTCACTGCCGGCGAATATCATGACACGGCGGTGGCGCGTGGATTCATGACAGCGGTCCGTCGTTAAGACCGCTTACAAATCTGCATCAACGAAATTGATGCAAAGAAACCAAGATGCCTTATCGTCTGAGAGTTCACCCATGAACAAACTCATTCTGCTCTCCCTCCTCGCCCTCGCCACTTCCGTCCGTGGCGAGACCACGCTCACGATGACTGGCGTGCACAACTGCTGCAAAGGCTGCGCCAACGGCATCATCAAGGCTGGCGCTGGCTTCAAGGACGTGACCATCACACCTGAAGGCAGGACGGTGACGATCGTCTCCAAGAAGAAGAGCGATGCGAAGAAGGTGGCCGAGGCGATCATTGAGGCCGGCTACTTCGGCACGATCGAGGGCGATGAGGCTGAGTCAAAGCCGGCAGGCAATGCTTCCTCCAAGCCTGAGTCCAAGGTGGCGAAGGCCACGGTGTCTGGTGTGCATCTTTGCTGCCAGAAGTGCGCCACTGCCGCCACGGATGCGGTGAAGGAGGTGGCAGGCATCACGAAGTATGACATCGTCTCCAAGGCCGAAACTTTTACTGTCGAAGGTGATTTCACCAAGGCTGATCTGGCCGCCGCGCTGAACAAGGCCGGTTTCGCAGGCGACATCAAGTGACCAAAAGCTTACCGCAACCAACAACGAGCGGGGCCGGGGTGCGCGAAAGCGGCCCCGGCTTTCTTTTTGGATGGGGATGAGGCTGGCGTGACAGAAGAGGTGGCCGCAAAAAAATGCAAAGAAACGCAAAAAGACTGGAGGAGAGGAAGCGGGGGCGGGGCTGCGAGCCGATGCTGGGTTTGAAAAGGTGTTTGTGGGCGGATGGATTTCATGGCTTGGGTGCGCTTGTGCCGCGTGCATCCCTGTGGCCAGTCCACGGGGGTTCTTGGCGGACCCAGCCATCATGCCTTTGTCCCCCGCCGAACTGACCGATCTCGACAAGCAGCACCTATGGCATCCTTTCACGGGGATGCGGCAGTGGTGCGCGCCGGAGCATACGCCGCTGATGCTGGTGGGAGGACAAGGCTGCACGCTGCGGGACCAGTTTGGGAATGAGTATCTGGATGGCAATGCCTCCATCTGGACGAACATTCATGGGCACAATCATCCGGTGCTGAGCGCGGCGGTGGCGGAGCAGCTGGGCAAGGTGGCGCACACGTCGTTTCTGGGCTTCACGCATGAGCCGGCGATCCGGCTGGCGAAGGAGCTGGTGGATTTGCTGCCAGGGGGGAAGCTGACGCGGGCGTTTTTCACGGACAATGGATCGACGGCGATCGAGTCGGCGGTGCGGATGGCGCTGCAATACTGGAAACAGAATGGCCATCCGCAGAAGGACACGCTGGTGGCGTTTGACCGGGCGTACCATGGCGACACGCTGGGGGCGGCGAGCCTTGGCGGCATTCCCCTGTTCAAGGGGAGCGGGAATGACTTTGGCTACCGAGTCATCACGGTGCCGGGCCTGGAGGCGCTGGAAGCTCTGGGTGAGGCGGAGAAGGCGCGCATGGCGGCGATCATCATCGAGCCACTGATCCAGGGCGCGGCGGGGATGCGGCTGTGGCCGCAGGGGATGTTGAAGGCTCTGGATGGGTGGTGCCACCAGCAGGATGTTTTCTTGATCCTGGACGAGGTCATGACCGGCTTCGGCCGCACGGGCAAGATGTTCGCGTGCGAGCATGAGGACGTGGTGCCGGACTTCCTCTGTCTGGCGAAGGGGCTGACGGGCGGGTATCTGCCGCTGGCGGTGACGCTGACGAGCGAGCGGGTGTTTGAAGGCTTTCTGGGGGAGCCGCATGAGGGCCGCACGTTTTTCTACGGGCACAGCTACGCGGGCAGCCAGCTCGGCTGCGCGGCTGCGCTGGCAAGCCTCCAAATCTTCCGCGAGGAACGAGTGCTGGAGGGGCTGCCAGCGAAGGTGCGGCGGCTGGGCGAGCTGATGAGCGGCCTGCCCGGGGCGCGGCAGTGCGGGATGATCGCGGCGATGACGATTGATGCGCCGGACCCAGGCGTGGGCGCGAAGGTCTGCATGGCGGCGCGGAAGCATGGGCTGCTGACGCGGCCGGTGGTGAACACGGTGGTGCTGATGCCGCCGCTGTGTGTCACCTTGGAGGAGCTGGAGCGGATGGTCGAGGCGCTGCGGAAGGCGCTGGCGGATGTGGCGGGGTGAGCACGTGACAGAGCCGGGGGCATCCGCAGTGAGACACATGCTCCCGGACGATGCGCCGCCTCACGGCCCGATCACACAGGCGTAGGCGGCGGTGTTGGCACCGGGCATGGAGACGACCACAGGCTGGCGCGTGTCACGTGCCTCCAGGATGCCAAGCACCAGCTGCAGGGCAGCGCCAGCGCCCATGCTTTCCCCCAGAACGGCCTTGGGGCTGCGCACGGCGCCCCAGTTTCTGCCACCGCCGGACCACGCGGCGGTTTCGGCACGGTCAATGCGCGCGATGCCGCAGCAGTCGTCCACCAGCACGGGGGCGGCATCGGCTGAAAGCTGGGCGGAAGCCCGCGCTGCAAGCTCTGAGAGCAGCGGGGCGCGCTCCTCCCATGACGTGTAGCACAAGGGGCCGACGACCTGGCGCACCTGCGGGCCTGCCGCCTTGGTGGAAAGCAGCAGCGCGCCCGCGCCCTCGGTGGCGACGAGCTTCGGGTGGTAGTAGGTCAGCGCCTCGGCGCTGAGCCAGTCGCACTCCTCGGCGGCGATGAGGAGGCACTCCTCCACCACTCCCGTTCGCATCCAGAGGGATGCCATGTGCAGCGCCTCGGTGATGCAGTTGGGGCTGCCCACCACTGTGCTGACGGCACCATCAATGCCCAGGAAGGAGGCGATGTGGGAGGCGGGCGCGTTGAAAACGGTCTCTGGAAAGATGAGCGGGCTGGCCTGCGCGGGGTTCAGCAGCACCTCCTGGTAAAAGCGGCCGGTGTAGTTCACACAGCCGTTCATCATCACAAACAGGATGCCCAGCCCCTTCGGCGGGGCCGCAGGGTCGTAGCCTGCATCTGCCAGCGCCTCCAAGGCAGCGGCCACGGAGTAGCGGGTGATGGCGCTGGCCCGCCGCAGGCGTGGATGGCGTGCCGCCTTCTCCGGCGGTGGCGGCGGCACAAGGCGGACGGAGCAGGGCCAGGGGCGCTCATCCTCAGGCCGGGCACAGCTTGTCACCGGCAGTGGCACGCCCTCGCGTGTGGCACGCAGCAGGTCCGCGCCGCTCCACCCGGCCGCAGTCACCGCGCCCACGCCACGAATGTGAATGCCGGCGGTGTTGATGCTCATGGCGCGGGCCTCCTCTGCAAGATGAGCGTGGCGTTGGTGCCACCGAAGCCGAAGGAGTTGGTGAGCGCGTGCTCCAGGGAGGCCCGGCGGAAGTTCCGCACCAGGTCAAAGCGCACCGCAGGGTCCACCGCCCGCACGTTCAGGCTGGCGGGCAGCCACTGGCCCTGCAGCGCCATGAGGCAAATGACGGCCTCCACCGCGCCGGCGCCACCGAGCAGGTGGCCCATGGCGGACTTGGTGGAGCTGACGGGGATGGCAGAAACAGCGTCGCCAGCCCAGGCGGCGATGGCGGAGGCCTCGGCCACGTCATTGAAAGGGGTGCCGGTGCCGTGGGAGTTGATGTAGCCGATCTGCGCTGGCAAGACGCCGGCCTGCTGGCAGGCGTTGGTCATGGTGCGGATGGCGGCCTTGCCCTCCGGGTCCGGCTGGGTGAGGTGGTGCAGGTCGGTGGCGGTGGCATAGCCGGTCACATCTCCCAGCGCGGCGCTTTGCCGTGCCGCCTCGGCCTCCAGCAGCATGACGGCGGCCCCCTCGCCGAGGGCGAGCCCGTCGCGCTGCGCATCAAAGGGACGCGGAATGCCACTGGGGGCGAGGGCCCGCAGGCTGTCGAACCCGGCAAAGACGAGGCGGGCCAGGGCGTCGTAGCCCCCGGCCAGCACACGCTTGCACCGGCCGGAGCGGATCATGTCCGCCGCCCAGCCGATGGCGTTGGCGCCGGAGGCGCAGGCATTGGAGACGATGATGACCGGGCCGCGCCAGCCGAGTTCGTCGGCGATGCTGTTCATCTGCCGCTGCGGCTGGTAGTGCTCCGCGCGGGAGAGCTGGGAGGGGATGCGGCCGGAGTCCTGCCGGGCGTGCTCGAAGTAGGCCTCCCCCAGCGGCATGGCACCGGCGGAAGTGCCGATGACCATGGCGTCGATGCCCTCCATGCTGGAGCGGCCGGCCTGGGCCAGGGCCTCGCGGATGGCCAGCAGCAGCATGCGCGTGCCACGGTCGATGTAGAGCTGCTTGTGGGCAGGCACCTTGTGGAAGAGACCTTCCGTGGGCAGGTTCACGCAGCCAGCGGTCTTGGCGATGAAGGCCGAGGTGTCGAAAAAATCCACCGGTCGAAAGGCGGTGCGGTCCGCGGCCAGCGACCGCTCATTTTCCTGCCAGCCAATGCCCAAGGGCGAAATGATCCCTGCCCCGGTGATGGCAATGCGCTGGGAGGAAGGGGACAACACGGAAAAAAGAACAGGGAACAGGTGAGATCGTTGCGCACGACGGTTGAACTGAACCATCAAAGGTTCATGCTACCAGACGGCGCGGCGGATGGTTTACGCTTCGTCCCCATGGACTGCAAATGTTTGGTGAACGCTGGGATCGTATCGTGGCAGAGCGCGGCGCGCAGGCCGCCCTGTATCTGGGCGGCGGCGCGGTGAGTTTTGCGCAGCTCGACGCCGAGGCCCGGAGCGTGCGGCCGGCGGTTGACCACATTCTGGCCCAGGGGGATGCGCCCGCGATCCTGCGGGCCTTGCTGGCAGGTTTTTTGCACGGGGTGCCGGTGCATCTGGTGGAAAAGGACCGCCAGCGCCGGGTGCCCGCCATTCCTCCGCCGTCCGGCACCGCCCTGATCAAGCAGACTGTGGGCGGCTCGGGCGTGCGACGTTGCCAGTTCTTCACCCTGGACCAGGTGGCCGCCGACACGGACCGGCTGCACGCCGCGCTGGACCTGGGCGCGCGGGGCGTGGGCGTGGCCGCCATCTCCTGCGCCCACTCCTTCGGGCTTTCCATGACGGTGCTGCAAACGCTGTTCAACGGGGTGCCCACCTGCTTTGCCCCGCAGCCTTTTGCCCAGCCGCTGATGGAGGCGATGCGGCCGCATGCACGCGTGTTCCTGCCCGGGGTCCCGGCCCTGTGGAAGGCCTGGCTGATGGGGGAGGTGGGTTTCAGCCATGTCAGCCTGGCGGTTTCCGCCGGCTCTCCCCTGACTCTGGGCCTGGAACGCCTGGCCATGGAGAAGGAGGGCCTGAAAATCCACAACCTGTACGGCACCAGCGAGTGCGGCGCCGTCTCCTGGGATGAGTCCACGGCCCCACGCCAGGACGAAAGCGACCTGGGCATCCTGCTGCCGGGCGTGCAGGCCCATGCGGATGATGACGGGCACCTTGTCGTCCACAGCAGCTCGGTGGGCATGGGGTATGATGAGACACTGCCTGGGGAATGCTATGGCGGGGGGGCTTTCACCACCTGTGACAAGATCGGGGTGGGCGCAGGCCGCCTCTGGTTCCAAGGCAGCACAGGCGCGGGCATCAACGTGGCCGGACGGAAGCTGAGTCCTGGGGAAATTGCCAAAAAGATCCAGCGCGCGGCAGGCCTTTCCGGCGTGACCATCCACGGCGCACGCAGCCGCGATCCGGAGCGCTGCCAGGACATTGTGGCGGAACTGGACCTGCCGCAGGCGGCGATCAATGCAGATTTCAAGCTGAAGGCTTGTTCCCTGCTGGCGCCGTGGGAAGTGCCGCGTAAGTGGACAGGCGTGCTGCCATCCCCACCATGACAGACGTCCCCTCTCATGACGAGTCCCCTGCCCCCTGAAGCGCTGAAGCGCATCTCCAAGCTGTGCACGCGCCTGTGGGATCGGTTTTATGCGCCGGCCAAGCTGGGGTCCGACCCGGTGTATGGGGCGGTGACGCGGGCTTTGGACGGCACCACGCTGCCTGTGCTGGACATCGGCTGCGGCATCGGCCTGCTGGCGTTTTATCTGCGGGAGGCGGGCTTCACCCCGGACGTCACCGGTTTTGACTATGACGCGCCGAAAATCGCCAGCGCCACCCGCATGGCAAAACGCAGCGGGCACAGCGGGCTGAGCTTTGCCACCGGTGACGCGCGCGCCAGCATGCCGGAGTTCTCCGGCAATGTGGTCATCCTCGACATCCTGCAATTTTTTACCCAGCCGGAGCAGGAGGTCCTGCTGCGGCTGGCGGCGGCACGCGTGGCCCGGGGGGGGAAGCTCATCATCCGCAGCTGCCTGCGGGATGACTCGCGGCGCTTCCGCATCACCGTGGCGGGGGACTGGCTGGCCAAGCTGACGTTTTGGATGAAGGCCGCGCCGGTGTGCTACCCGGACCGTGCGCTTTTCGAGTCCACCCTGGGCGGCGCGGGACTGGCAGTGCGGGTGGAGCCGCTATGGGGCGGCACGCCCTTCAACAACCACCTCATTGTGGGTGAACGCCAGGCGTGAGGGCGGTGTGCGGCTGTCGAGCCCGCTTTCTGCCAGCATCTGGGTGACTGCCTCGGCCACCTGAACGGCCACGGGGGTGGCCTCATGGATGAGAACGATGGCACCCGGCCGCAGGCGGGACCGGATGCGCCCCACAATGCGCCCCACATCGGTGATCACACCGTCAAACCCACGCGCGCCCCATATCATCATGCGCAGGCCCAGCAAGCGGACCACGACGAAGGTGAACATGTTGTGATGCCCGGCGGGCGGGCGGAAGAAACGGGGCGGATGCTCCGGGCAGATGCGGGTGAGCGTCTCCTGGCAGGCCACGATCTCCTGCCACAGCTCCGGGGCACGGAGGGCCCAGAAGGAGGATGCCGGGTGTGTCTGCGTATGGTTGCCGATCTCATGTCCGCGGCGCACGATCTCGCGCACCAGCTCGGGGTGCTGGGCGGCGCGTTCGCCAATGAGGAAGAAGATGGCCTTGATGCCATGCTGGTCAAAGAGGTCCAGAAACGCGGGGGTGTGCTCGGGGTGCGGGCCGTCATCCACGGTGAGGAGCACGCGGCGGGAGCCGGAAGGCAGCCCTTTGATCATGGGACCGAAGAGGCTGCAGCGGGGCACCAGCATGCCGGTCATCATGACGGCTCCAGTGGCCACGAAGAGCAGCGTGCCTGCCACCAAGTGCTCATGGGCAGCCAGCCACAGCACCCCCCCCAGCGGCGCCAGGGCCAGCGCCAGGCGCAGGCGCGCGGCACGCATGCAGCGGGAGCGTGTTTCGGCGTTCATGTCTGGTCACGGGTGACGAGGGGCTCAAACACAAACCACTGGTCCCAGTGCCGCAGCAGAAAGTCATGCATCACCGGCAGCCAGGCCGCGCTGACCTCCGCCGCCTTCGGCTTGCGCCCGCCGGGGTGGAAGGGTTTGCCGATCTCAATACGGTAGGAAAGGCGGCCTTTGCGAGTGAGAAAGACGGGGTAGCACGGCACGCCGGTGACCTCCGCCAGCACAAGCGGGCCGCGCGGGATGCTGTAGGTCACGCCGTCGATCGACGCTGCCGTAGGGGCCACGTCGCCCATGACGCGGTCGCCCTGGACGCAGACGACCTCGCCCGCCATGAGCTTGCGGCACAGCTCCATGCCCAGATGGCCGCCGGGTTCGTTGTAGTGGATGTGCAGGTGTGGTTCCCGGCTTTCCTGGCGGCGCAGCTCCTGCTCCCGCAGCTGCTGGAGGGAGGCGGAAGCCTCCGGCATGCGCACGGTGTGGATGGGGCGGCCGAACTTGCTGGCGAAGAGGCCCGCGCCGATGTCGTAGTTCCCCGAGTGCACGGTGAAGACCAACGCGCCGCCGGACTCCGGCCTGCGCAGGATTTCAAACTCCTCCTTGCCGATGACCTCCCACTTTACCTCACGGTCGAAGTGCAGGTACCAAAGGCGGTCCAGGTAGGTGAGGGCGAAGTTCAGGAAGACGCGGAAGCCGGCGAGGGCGCTGGCCCCTTTCCCCGGCATGAGGGCGCTTAGATTGGAGCGGATGGCCTCCCGCTGCGGGACGGCCAGGAGCCAGAACACGGCAGTGACGGGGTAGGCCAGGGCGATGAGCAGCCAGGGGGGCAGCCAGCGCATGAGGCAGAGCATCCGCCGCGTCCAGCATGCGTCGTGCAGGCCCAGCCGGGAAGGGGCGGTATGTTCGGGCGGCTGGCAGGTTGCAGATTCGGCGGAAGGCATTATCTAGGCGGACGAGGGAAACGGCGGGAGTCGTCTTTCTTCGACCGTCACACCCGCTCCGACAACTGACTTTTTCCATGGTGCCAACGCCTATGAGCTCCTCTGCTGCTGATTATGATGTGGTGATCATGGGCGGGGCTTTTTCCGGGGCTTCGGCAGGCATGATGCTGAAGCGGGAGGATCCGAAGATGCGCATCCTGATTGTGGAGCGGACCGTGCATTTTGACCGGAAGGTGGGGGAGAGCACGTCGGAGGTGGCGGGCTGTTTTTTAACCCGTGTGCTGCATCAGGGCAGCCATCTCAGCGCGCGGCAGTACCAGAAGCATGGCCTGCGCATGTGGTTCTGCAAAACCCCCGATGATCCAGTCTGTGAGTGCACGGAGATCGGCCCGAACTACCAGTCCCGCCTGCCCACCTTCCAACTGGACCGTGAGCTGCTGGACGAGCATCTGCTGAAGGAGGCCTGCGACTTCGGCTGTGAGCTGCTGCGGCCCGCGACGATCAAAACCATCACACTCTCAGAAGACGCCACCCCCCACACGCTGGAGATCATGCCGCAGGAGGGGGAGATGCGGCGGGTGAGCGCGCGCTGGATCATTGACGCCTCCGGCAAGGCGGCGGTGCTGTCCAAAAAACTCGGCCTGCACCGGCCAATTGGCGACGAGCACCCCACATCCTCCGTCTGGTGCCGCTTCCGCAATGTGAACGGGCTGGACAGCTTCCAAAGCCGGCAGAAACACCCCAGGCTGATGAAGGGCGCGCGCAGCCTGCGAACCACAGCCACAAACCATCTGATGGGCCGTGGCTGGTGGTGCTGGATCATCCCGCTCTCTGACGGCAGCGTGAGCGCCGGCGTCACCTGGGACCGCCGCCTGTATGACCTGCCCGCGGGCCCCTCGCTGGTGGCACGGCTGCAGGCGCACCTGCTGAGTCATCCCGTGGGCAGGCTGATGTTTGAGCAGGCCATCCCGGATGAGGGTGACACCTTCTACTACAAAAACCTGGCCTATCACTCCGAGCGCGTGGCAGGCAACCGCTGGGTGATGGTGGGGGATGCCTGCGGCTTCATGGACCCGCTGTACAGCCAGGGTCTGGACTTCTGCGGCCATACCGTCTATGCGGCGGCGGAGCTGGTGAAGAAAAACCTCATGGGCGAGGACACCCAGACGATCACTGATTATCTGAACATGGCCTACCCCCGTAGCTGGCGCATCTGGTTCGAGGCGCTCTACAAGGACAAGTACTACTACCTGGGCGATGCGGAGCTCATGAATGCCGCGTTCCTGCTGGATCTGTCCACCTACTTCATTGGTCCGGTGCGTCTGGTGTATTCCAATCCCTGCTACGAATGGACACGCCTGCCCTACGATGGCCCGGCTGGCACCTTTTTCGGCAGGTTCATGGCCTTCTACAACCGCCGCCTTGCCAAGCTGGCTGAGGAACGCCTGAGCAAGGGCATGTATGGGCGGCACAACAACGGCCACTTCTGGACCCCCAGACAAAGCTTCTCCCCCGACACCGGGGTGATGCGCCTGCTATGGGATGGTGTGAAGGCATGGATCAAGGCGGAAATCAGCACCTTGACTGCCCCATCAGCCCCGGCTCCAGCGCCTGCCGTGATGCAGGAGCAGCCCGTGAAAGCCTGAACCGCCCCCCCGGTCAGCAAAGAAGACGCAATCCTGACTGCCCGTTGGCACGGCTTTTTTCCTCCTTCCCTCTATCTATAGAGGTGGTTTTGGCATCATTGACAGCACCAGCAGCACCTTGGAAATTTTCATACCAAGACGGATGGCGATCATATCTGGGGTTTTTCCTTTGGCATGAAGCCTCTGAATCTCCTTCTCGCGGGGGGTGAGGGTGTGTTCTTTCATGAGGGGCAGGGTCAGACCACAAAAGTCTGTCGGTGTTCATTCATGCCCCCCACACAAGGTGCCTCCGTCCGCTCAGGCGGCCAGAGAGTGTTGGTCAGGCACATGCAGGGTACGCTCCGCGCACTGATGCAGATGCCGTACATCCATCTCGCAGGGGTGCCCCTTGGTGGAAAGCACCGCCTTGGCGATGGCGGCGTCCTCGGCCTCATGCAGGTCGTCGGCATCCACATGGCAGCGCAACAGGAAGCGGCCGGTGGAAAGATCGTGAATAACGGCGCGGTAGCTCATGACGGTGGCATCGCAAAAATGCCAGGGCTGGATGTTGCCGTTGTTGAGATTAGTTCAACGTCAGGGTGCGGCCTGAGGGGGCAATGGCAAGCCAGCGCCTCCGAACAAGGCGCTCATCAGCGTTCAAGAGATCGATGGCAGACGCCGGATTTTCACCGCTGGCGAAAACGGCGCGGTCAGTGCAGTGTTGGTGACAAAACAGCCAGTCACACATGAGCTCCCCCCTTCCCATCCCTGAACAAATCCAGGTGCTGCTGTCCGGCGTGGATGTCGCCACGTGGTCGTTGGAGAAACTGCGCCTGCCCGATGCGTGGCGGGACACCAACGAACCGGGCAACACGAAGCGCTGCCAGGAGGCGGTGGACAAGCTCTTCACGCTGACGCGTGCGGATGTGGAGGCCAGTCTGGAAGCGCAGGGGGTGCCGCCGGAGAAGGCGGCGCAGTTTGCAACGGAGCCAGGCTCGCGCGATGGCCATTACTTCATCCAGAAGGACACGGTGTGGACCGCCTACTACCAGGAGCGGGGATATCCCAGCTTCGGCGTGGAATTCGACGACCTGGGCGAGGCAAGGAAGCTGCTGCTCAACCACTTCATCCCCACCTGGCTGGAGCGGCTGCGGGTGAAGTGCCGGACGAAGGGGGGGAGGAAGGTTGAGACGGTCTGAGATGTTGCCCCAATCGGAAGTCATTTTGACAAAATCATGAAGGGTGAAATCATTTCCAGATTCTGAATGATCCTACCCTTCATGATTTTGTCATTGCCTCGGGGGTGAGGGGCAGCCAGCACTGCGCCGCACCAGGATTCGCTGCTCCCATCACTCCCGCGTCCCGCAGACCGCGTTGCAGGAGGGCGCTGCCATCGGCTTCAATGACATGGCCGTGGCAGGATCGAGGACGATGAAGAGGCTGCTGGCGGAAGCCACCACTGACTTCTCACGTCTGACATCTGACGTCGCCCTTGCCAGACACCCCATCCTCTGCCAAATCCCCCCCTTTCAAACCAACCTCCATCCCACCAAACCTACCATGTCCGACATCGCACTCGCCAAAGGAGAAAAGTTTCTCGAAGACAACGCCAAGAAGGAAGGCGTGCAGGTCACCCCGAGCGGCCTGCAATACCTCGTCATCACCGAAGGCACCGGCAAGAGTCCGAAGGCCACGGACACTGTGGAAGTGCACTATGAAGGCACCTTGATCAACGGCACCGTCTTTGACAGCTCCTACCGCCGCAAGGAGTCCATCGAGTTCCCCCTCAATCGCGTGATCGCCGGCTGGACGGAAGGTGTGCAGCTCATGAAGGAAGGCGCGAAGTTCCGCTTCTTCATCCCTTCCAAGCTCGCCTACGGCCCTCGCGGTGCTGGCCGTGACATCGGACCGAACGAGGCGCTGATCTTCGACGTGGAACTGATCAAGGTGAAGTAAAGCACCAGCAGGCAAGCATTCTTTCGAGAGGGCGGAGCACCATGCTCCGCCCTCTTTTTTGTGGCTGCGCCCGCCAGAGCACGGAGGGACGGGTGTTCGAGAATCGTGCTTCATGCTTTTCGCGCCTCCATCCCCATTGTGGTGAACGCAGACACGGAGCTTTCCCGTTTGCGAATGCCGACAGGTCACCGCCCGCTGCGTCGTTGAAGGCAGCATGCAACGCCTGCTCGCTCTTTTCTGGCTTCTTTCGGCGACTTGCTCCGCCGCCGCTTCGAAACCGAATGTGATCCTCATCATCAGCGATGACCAGGGTTATCCCGATCTTGGCTGCATGGGCGGCAAGCCTCTCATCACGCCGAACCTGGACAAGCTGGCGGCAGAAGGCGTGCGGTGCACCAGTTTCTACGTGACGTGGCCGGCCTGCACGCCCTCGCGCGGCAGTGTGCTGACCGGGCGCTATCCGCAGCGAAACGGGCTGTACGACATGGTGCGCAATGACATGGTGAACTTTGGCCACCTTTACTCCCTGGAGGAGTATGCGGTGTCTCCAGAGATGACGCTGGGGCTGGATGTGCGCGAGGTGACGATTGGCGACATGCTCAAGCGGGCAGGCTACGCGACCGGCTGCGTGGGGAAGTGGGACATGGGCCAGGCAAAGCGCTTCCTGCCGCTGCAGCGCGGCTTCGATTTCTTTTACGGCCATGGGAACAACGGCATCGACTACCACACGCATGAGCGCTACGGCGTGCCGTCGCTGTTTCGTGGCAACGAGCGCACGCAGGAGGACAAGGGCGTCTATGTGACGGATGTCTTCCGCCGCGAGGCGCTGCGGTTTGTGAACGGGCAGGCGGGGAAGAAGCCGTTCTTTCTCTATCTGGCCTTCAATGCGCCGCATGGGGCCTCGTCTTTCGGACAGGGGACCCGGGAGGGGCAGAAAAAGGCGGCCGAGGGCGTGCAGGCCCCGGAGAAGTACGTGGCGCTGTATCGTGGGAAGGTGAAGGACGAAAGACTGGCCCGCTACTGCGGCGCGTTGACCTGCATGGATGAGGCGATCGGGGCGGTGATGGACGCGGTGGAAAAAGCCGGGCAAAAGGACAGCACCTTCTTTCTTTTCCTCTCCGACAACGGCGGCAGCGGTAATGGCGGGAATGCCCCGCTGAAAGGCAGCAAAGGCATGATGTGGGAGGGCGGCCTGCGGGTGCCCTTCATCGCCACATGGCCAGGAAAACTGCCCGCCGGACGGGTGACGGATGAGTTTCTGACCTCTCTGGAACTGGTGCCCACCCTGCTGGCGGCCACCACGGCCCAGCCGCCCGCAGGAGTGAAATTGGACGGATTTGACATGCTGCCTGTCCTGCGCGGAGAGGCAAAATCGGCGCGTACCGAGATGTTTTGGCAGCGCCGCAGTGACAAGGCCGCCCGGTTTCAGCATTGGAAATGGCTGGAGTCTGCCCGTGGCGGCGGGCTTTACGATCTCAGCACCGACCTGGGGGAAAAACGCGACCTGAGCCTCGAGAAACCAGAGGTGGCCCAAATGATGCGGGAACGCTTTGCCGCCTGGCAGAATGCCATGGCCGCCGCAGAGCCGCGCGGTCCCTTCCGGGATTATTGAACAGCCAAGCCTGCCCTTGGTCTGCTGTAGTCTGATTTTGCGCTTCTCCCGGTCTGAAACGGCTTTGACTGAAAAATTATCAGGCAAACCCCGAAATTTCTGTTATTGAGACTGGATTCCAACTTCTCCGTTCATGCCCCCCACCCCCGCCAAAGTCCAGGCTTCCATCTCCGAGTGGAAAGAGATCATCGCCCAGTTCCAGGTTCCCTCCGTGCCCCGCGCTGTGTGGCAGATGGTGAACACGCTGGTTCCGTTTTTCGTGGTTTGGTTCCTCATGTGGAAGAGCCTGTCCATCTCCTACTGGCTTACCCTGGCGCTGTCGGTCCCAGCCGGCCTGCTGGTGGTGCGTGCTTTCATCATTTTCCATGATTGCTGCCATGGCTCCTTTTTCCGGTCGAAACGGGCCAACGAGATTGTGGGCTTCATCACCGGGATGCTGAGCTTCACCCCCTACGGCCACTGGCGCTGGCAGCACAATGTGCACCATGCCACCTCGGGCGACTTGGACCGCCGGGGCGACGGGGACATCTGGACGCTGACGGTGCAGGAATACCTGGAGTCCTCCCGCTGGCGGCGTTTTGCCTACCGTCTGGCACGCAATCCGATCGTGCTTTTCGTGATCGCCCCGCTGGGCCTGTTCTGGGTCTATCAGCGCTTCCCCTCCCCCCGCGCGAAGGGCAAGGACCGCAAGTCCGTGATGTGGATGAACATCGCGCTGGCACTGATGGTGGCCGGCTGGAGCTACGCCTTCGGCTTCACCAACTACATCCTCATGCAGCTTCCCGTGACCCTGGTGGCCGGGGCGGCCGGCATCTGGATGTTTTATGTGCAGCACCAGTATGAGGACGTGTACTGGGAGCGCCGTGAAAACTGGGACTACACCACCGCCGCCATCGAGGGCAGCTCCTTTTACAAGCTGCCGAAGATCTTTCAGTGGTTCACCGGCAACATCGGCTTCCACCACATT
>CAZPSQ010000061.1:0-25987 GCA_964588755.1 uncultured Prosthecobacter sp.
GTCCTTGTGTACTGCCTATTAAATCAATGATATTTGTAATTGTGTCCCAGCTTGGATCTGCGCCCGCTCCATTTGTGCGAAACACTTGCCCCGATGTACCGACCGGTAAAGCCGACCATGAAGAAACGCCGCGAAAAACGATATTCCCGCGCGTATTGCCGATAGTGTCCAATGCTTGTGATGCAGTTATGCCGACAGGCAAAGCACTTGATCCGCTGATATTGCCCAAAATGAGATTATTTGTGATCGGAGATAAACCGCTTACCGTTGTCCATGTTCCATCACCTTTGAGATATTTCCCAGAATCGGCGGAGCCGGGAGCCGGAAAAGTCCAGCTTCCATCTATTGCCAGAGCCGATAAATCAAAGTCCAATGTTTTACTTCCATCGCGAACGGCGAACGATTGCGCCGGAAATTTGTCGGAGGGTTCGTTGACTGCTGCAGGACGTTCAAATGGCATTGTTTTTTCTCCCTATTAAACCGCGAAACATCATTTTTTGCAAAGGGTATGTCAGATTGCGTTTTTTGCGTTCAACACCGCTACCATCACGTGCATTGCTGCCTGTATTAAAACCAACGGTAACAACCCAGCCCGCGCGACCGATTGACAAAATTCGCTCCACGTGTCCGAACGGTTTATTACTGAATTTCCAATAAATTAAATCACCAACAAAACAATGAGATTTTTTTACTTCATTATTTTTTTTTGCATGATTATAAACGGCGACAGTAGAGCCGGAACGAAGCAAAGGAATAACGTGTTTTGTTTTGGCTAAACGGTTATACTCCAAAAAAGCCCAATACATACCCGCTTGACAGTATGGATTGCCTGCTTTGAGTCCTACGGATTGCAAATATTGACGGACCCGAACACCGTCATTATTCCCTTGCTCCCTTGTTCCTATTTCATTTTCCGCAATTTTCAGTGAACCGAACCAAAAACTACTATCGCATTGCACCGCAATACGTTCATAATTATTGAAATTGGCTGATATAGACAGCGACGGAAGAAATAGCAACAAGAAGATGAACGGATAAAAATATCGTACGCAAAGATTCTCTATCATTTTCTGCAACAAAATTTATATGTGTAAAAAAGAATTGTGCGGCTGTGCTTAAAACAAGTGCCACACACTCCAAAATAAAAATAGTGCCTATTGCTTGCAATGTTTCCGGCACATATTTTATTGCCCAAAAACCGAACAGAAACAATATAGCCCAGACAGCCCAACGGAAATATGTCCAAATTGTACTCATCGTAATACCGCTCCGTAACTTGTTGTAATATATCTTGTTAAACTTTCTTCGATTGATTTTTCTTTTTGCGGATTGATTTTTTTGAAATCAATCTGACTGATTGTGTCGAGAATTTGTTGCGGTATATTGCAATCAATGTATTTTGTTTGATTTATTGATTTTTTGAACGACAAAAAAGTAATTCGCGCGTATTGCATTAACTGGCTACATACTTTTTCAATTTCCGTTCCTGTGACTTTGTTGTAGTCTATTCTATCAAATTGTCTTATGATCCATTGCGGAACATCGTCCGCGCAATATTTTCTATTCATTGTTTTTTCCTTTCCTTTTTTCTATTTCAATTTTTTCTTGTCTTAATTGTTCACTCATCGAAATACCGCGCAAAAGTCCTTCCTCAAAGCTGTGTTTCATTGGGGGGATTGGTAACGGTTGCGCGTCCATTGTCCAACGTCGGAAGTATCTATTTGCTCGGCTGTGTTCCGCTGCCATTTTGACCCCACTGTGCCGGATTTAGCTGTACATTTGTTTGCGGTAATGGTTGCGCCGGTTGCTCTTGTGCCGGTGGCGGTGGAACAGGAACAGGAACGGGAGCCGGTTGCGGTTGCGGTTGATTGCCTAAGATTAAAGGGAGAGCTATTTGCATTAGTGGCATAAGTTCTGCAAGCGATCCCATACCGCTGCTTTGCGCCATTTGACGCGCTTTTTTGTTTACGTCCTCTTCGTACTCTCTTTTCATTCTTTCCTCAAGTCTTTCCTCTTGAGTCCGCAATTTTTTCTCCTTATCTAATTCTGCCGATAGTTGCGCTACACGTGCTTTTTCAATAGATAAGTCTTGATTTAATTCACCGATTTGATTGTTGTAATCTTTGCTAATACTTGCAAGTTGCTCTTGCAGTGATGCAATCATAGCGTTTTTTGCTTGTAATTCATTCTCAAGTATCGTAAGCGCGTGATTTGTGCTTTTTTGTTGCTCCCTCATTGCCGCGTTTTCGTCCTGATTGAGCTTATTTCTCGGTTGTGTTACTGATGGCAATTCGCCCAGACCTGTTGAGAGATTCGGAGCCGTTGCTGTGCCCTGATCGAAGTAATTTTCGTTTCCGTCCTCTTCCACGATATAAATATGATAGACTTTGTTTGTCGGTAAACTCAAAGGATTTTTGCGGAAAAAGTCCATTGTGTTTTTTATACCTTGCGCCAAAAGTTCACTGCCATAGACTACTACCGGTTGCGCTGAATATTCCGGTTTTTTCGGATTGATATTTCCGCGTTTTGAAAGAGTGCCTACTTTATAACGTTCGTCTTTACTAAAATTTTTCATTGTTTCCTTTCATCTTATGACCATTCTGGAACATATATATACGTCTTATTGTTTGCATTGAAAAAGAGAGAAAAAGCGTAATTGTTTGCCCTATTTAATTCGCCGGAGCTTACTTGCACGGCATAAGCAAAAACGGCATTGTCACGTTTTGCCCAGCCATTTCTGAAAACCGCTTGTGAGGGTTTTTCTGCAATCCGTTTTTTTCTCCAATTCTGACGCAATTCATGATATTTCGTAATATCATTTTTTGATTCTTGCAAAAATTGTTTTGCCCTACCTACACCGAAATTTACTGCAGTATCAAAATGAATAAACGCGAGTCCGTCCGGCAATTTGTCCGCTCCTGATGCAGTGTAATATCGCTCCCAATAAATCCAAACCACATCTTCCATTGTGATATTAAAAACGTCCTTTTGCGGTCGTCCTTTTGACTTATTAAAAGCATTGTACGTATTTTGAGTAATGCCGTAATTGGTTTTTCCGCCCGCGTCATTTTTATTGTTTGATTTTCCGCCTTCGTGGCTTAAAATCTCCGCAAGATATGTCCGAAAACGAATATCCATTTTATACGACAAACTCCGCTTCACAGATGATCGGGTATCTTTGAAATTTTGACGTGTCCTCAATATATTGAACACAAAAACCGCTTACTTCAAATTCATTCCAAACATTTGGTTTATAGTAGAGATCCGAAAAATTAATAGGCAAACCAAAACCAATACCGAGAGCCGCCGCGCCGTCACCGTCGCCCGAGTTCACATTTGCCAAAATATTTTTTCGCGATATTTTGAATTCGGGGTTAAAATAGGTCGGCTGCCATGTCACCGCTAACTCGTTACGCAAATATTTTGTTCTCACATATTCATCATTCGCCGTTGCCGGATTGATAATTGCATCAAGCGTTGCGGCGTGTTGGTATGCACTGCCTGTTTTTGTAGTGTCCAAAGCATAAAAATTGATGCTTCGTAATATTGCATTTTGATTGTTTTTCAAAAAACTCATGTCGCGCAATGGTACAAGTCTGGTACTATACGGTGACTCCGTGCCGAAATTATACACAGAATTTCGCGTTGGAAGTGTCGCGGTTGCCTGTGCTAACTTTTCCAACTCCGTCATAATATCGCCGATCGCCGTCGGAAATGTATCTTGTGTGCAACTTATCCAACGTCCGATATAAACATTTTTAATTTGTAGGTCAATATCGGTCGTACCGTCAAGATTGCCGAGTCCTATATTCTTTGCGCCAGCCCTCATTTTGAAAACCTTTATAATTATTGTGCAACAACTTTACCGAACCACACAATACGAATATTGAAAGGCTCATCACCTACGGGAGTTGCACCTTGATACGCGTGTGTGACAGTAATTTTTGTTTTTGCGTCTTTGCCTAAAACAAATCCGGGAAATTTCTCCGAATTAAGCATAGTTTTAAGCGTTCGCGCATCGAACGTTTCATTACTAATTGATGATTTTTCATTGGCTTGGATTTCAATTTCAAATTGATCTAAACGCGCCGCTTCAATTATTTCGCCGTCTTCATCGAAAATACGAACATCACCGCCGTAAATCTCTAAGTCCGGGTTAGTGTTTTGTACAGTCGCTTCGGCACTTGTTCCGTCTGTCGCAATTTGAAAATTAAACACAATATTTTGCAGTTGTTGATCTAAGGGAGTAGCCATTTTTATACGGTTAATTATGTGATAAAAAGGGGCATACTTTTATTTGTATGCCCGTTTATTTATTCGCGTATCTTAGTTTTCGATTGTCCATTCTTGGGCAATCAATTCAACTTTGATTTGAGATTGTTCAACTGCTGATCCAGCTTCGTAGACAAAGGGATTTGCCGCGTTTGCTGCCAAAATTGCATAACCCGGAGTCGGCTTAAAGGTCACCGAAAACTGTCCATTTGATGGAATAATTAACGGCTCACTGAAATAATGACCTTTCCAATTTTGTTTCGGAACACGAACAGGGCTACCGCCTTGTGACTCAATGTAAGAGCTAAATGTCTGATTGAGTGTCACGGAGTTAAGTTCTGTTTTGTCTAACTTGATGCTAAAATAACTTTCATGCTCAAAGTTAAACTCATTGAAACCAGCTGTGCTTGATGGTGCGGCTGCTAATTTGTAAGAGCCAAAGGCGCGAATACCATACACAACATAAGCACGACCACGATCGAGAGGGAAAGTGTGCGTGCGAACAAAACCGCTGGTTTTATTGCTGCCGGTTGTTGTTGAAAAAAGTGCATAATCTTTGATTGATGCACCAGCCGCGTACATAACCGCGTCGCGCATTGTAATATCCATTTTGTACGCGCTTTTAGCGTTTGGATATTCGTTTCTAACTGCTTGGAATACTTTTGCTTCCAATTCTGCTGCTGTCATAAAACTACCTTAAAAAAATAATTGATAAATTTTTTACTCAGTAGCTTTACTCTTAATTTTTTTTGTGTTTTTTTAGTTGTACAGACCTTCGCCTACGATAAGTGAGTCAGGGCTATAAAGACTTGACGCGGTAGATAAGTCAGTTTTCGAGTAACCATTTAATTGCGGTAATTCGGAGCCACCCGGATATGTAAGCACTTCGCGACCATTAAAAGAGTCCACAACAGCATTACCCAGACCATTGATAACGCCCGGAGGTAATTGTGTTTGCGCTTGATTAAGTGCTTCTTGCGCTTGTGTGCTTGCTTGCTGCAATGCCGTTTGCACCGCCGCGACCTTTTGGGGATTGAGTGCCCACATAGGTTTATTGGTGTATTGTACAATCTTTTCTTGATTGTCATACATCAAG
Organism: uncultured Prosthecobacter sp.; assembly: GCA_964588755.1. Lineage (GTDB taxonomy): Bacteria > Verrucomicrobiota > Verrucomicrobiia > Verrucomicrobiales > Verrucomicrobiaceae > Prosthecobacter. The sequence continues at coordinate 5,369 of CAZPSQ010000061.1, forward strand.
TGAAATGCAGCAATAGCCAGCGCGCCGTGTCCGAGTGCAGGCACATTAAATGCTTTACTTGCTAAGTACATACCGCCGACGGCTGTAAGCATAGCCGCGTAACCTTGTTGCCCTGTAAGTGCGGGAATACCATAATACCCGACCGCCGCAAGGACAGATGAAACATCATCTATAAGCGAAGTTTTTGAAAAGCCCTCGCGAAAATTTTGCTTAAATGCTAATGAGAAACGACCCATTTCGCCACCTTTATAAAATAGTTAAACTTCGTAATTAAATGTACTTAGCTGCAACGTAACCGATTGCGCCGCCGATTGCAAGACTTAAAAAGTCAATACTCAAACCAATGTCGCCCAAACCGAGAAGATTGGAAGGATTGCCGGCGGGATTGCTTGCGCCACCAGCGGCAGTGCCGCCCGATCCGGGTAGATTGCGCAAAGCTGCTTGTATCGTTTCGCAATCAACTTGCCCTTGTCGAACAGTTGAAGGTTTACAAATGATTTTTTGTGATTTTACCGGGATTGTAACTGTTTTATTTTCAACAATTTCCGTAATCTCACAAGGACAATCACTGTCCGCTTGATTTGTGCCTGTGCCTTCATCATCTCGCGAAGGTCGCCTTTGGGTTGATTTAATAGTGCTGGGATCTTGCGTTCCTGTGCCGCCGCGCGGCGACCGAACCTCCGGTAAATCAGTAAGAGGATCAAACCCCAATCCATACATAGGTGCGCCGCAACGCCCTAAGCCTTGCAAACTAACTCTTTGTAACATATATATACTTCTCCAAAAAAAATGGATTAAAAAAATTTACTTTGTTGAATAATGTCCAATAACTGCAACCACTGTCACAATGCCACCGAGTAAAAGCATAGACTCTAAAGTCATGCCTCCGCAAAAACTCATATTTTGCCCGATTTTCACCGGTTCATTATTGATTGCTGCCGTCGTTCTTGTTGTTGTGAGTTCCGCGTCAACCGGTCTGGTTGTCACCGTTGGCAATGTCACCGGAGTACCTTCGCCGCGCGAATTGCCCAAACCGTAAAAAGGTCGCTTTTTCATCAATACCACTCCAAAGCCAATGGAACAAATGTACGTTTGCAAGTTTCTTCAACTTGCGGAGCTTCAACCGTAACCGTTTGCGGTGTCGGCGGAGCAATAAAAGATTGTGTCGGTTGTAATTGTGTGCGCGGTATCGGTTGCTGCACAATAGCCGGCTGAATGATTGGCACGCGCTCAATGATTGAGGACGGTCCCGGATTTTGCGCAACCTGTGGAAAATCCATCATCGTCAATGGCATATTGCGGAGAGCTGTATTTGTGGACGGCGCATAATACGGCATATAGTTTGGCGCATAGTTCGGACTGGTCATTGAACGTTGTCCGGTGTCCGCGCTACTGTTGTTTTGTATGCTTATATTGATGTCCGGCATACCATTATTTGATGAGCCGCAACCGCAACCGTTTTTTTTCTCTTTTTCTTCTGTAACCGTGCATAGTTTCATGACTTAACACCATTCGCATACTGTGAATTGATCTGTTTTATTCATTGCACCGATAACCACTTGCAAACCGCTATTTTTTGCCACATTTTCCGCTAATTTTAGCCGCTTACTGTATGGCACTGTTGTAGGCATAACATACCGATTGCGCCCAATTTGTGCATGTTCCAGAGCTTGTTCAATCATGCTTCTTTCAAGAATTGAGTCCATAGAGTCCAATGGAACAGGATAACCGAGAGCCGCTTGTATGAATCCGCGCGCCGCGTCTACGTTGTCCGCATCTGTGGTTTCTTGCAGCACTTTTGCGGATAATTCTTGAATATTTGGCATTGCTCCGAGATGAGTTTTTCCGCTTGCGGCAAAAATTGCATTTCGAAATACTGGTACTTTGGCAATAGTTCCGTTATCTGTGATTTGCTGAAAAACAGTACCGCTCCGAGTTGCGCGCGCTAAGTTGTTCACGGTATCAAGGTTAAACGCATTTTGCAACTTTGCATAAGCAGTTTCATAATCGCCGCGAACGTTGGACAATATGCCGGTAAGATCGCCGGACTTCATGCTATTGGCGAATTGCTCAACTTTACCCAAACCCAGACCAAGTTCGCTTGCGGCACTTGCATAATTGCCTGTTCGCGCTCCATTGTATATGTTTTTCCCTTTGTCTAAGTATTGACGGATTTCCGGCGGAGCAATAGGAAGAGCCGCGTTCACTAAGTTTTCAATCGAAATACGTCCATCGCGGACTAATTGCGTAACGCTATTTTGAATAACATCAAAGAGTTGCGGAGGTATGCCGATTGTAGCCAAAAAAGGACGCGCAACAGTGAAAATCACGGAAACTAAATTGTTCGCGATACTTGAAAACGTTATAGGAGTGCCCGACAAAACCACCAAAATAGGACGGTCGAATTTTCGATTAAAAGACTCCAAACGCGTTAAAAGTGTGGGTACATCTTTATAGATAAAATCAACCCCGCCAAAAGTTACGTGTTGTCCGGCTGTCCATCCGGCGTAATTGTTAAAGCGTTCGTCTATACCGGCGACGATATACGCATTTCCTTCGTATGCTCCGCCCGTACCCATATTTCTGGGCAAATTGAATTGATGAACGCGTCCGGCAAAAAGTTTGTCCTTTATGATCGCGTAGGGTGCTTTGTCCTCTTGAGTTACGATAATTAAATTACCGTGAACATCTGTAAATATGCCAAATTGCGAATAGTCCGCCGCTCCTTTGATGCCGAGAGCCGCGCCCTTATTGTCCTTAAATCCAAAACTGCCCGCGCTCGTAATGTCGGACGCAATAAATTTGTTATTTCTTAAAATTGACCAGTGCGGAGTTTTATCATTCACATTGATTTGCTGAATATCTCCCAAACCTTCCAAAGTGCTAAATTTTAACGGCATTACTTAGTCCCCCACACAAAAAAATAACGTTCATCAGGTGTACCTGTCTTTTCATTGCCAAAACCATTTTTATTTTTCACCTGTGGAAGAATTGTATCAACCGGAATCCATGAGTTGATAGAAGGAACAAAAACCACATTGTAAACATGGCTGTATTCGTCTGTTTTTTTGTCCGCTTTTATTACCTTGAATTGATTGGCATATCCGAGAGCAATAAGTATTGATGAAAACGCGGTACTCATACAGTCACAGTCACCGTATTTGTTTGTTGTCAATAAATACTTAGGTGCTGTCACGTGCTCACGGTCCTCCGGATCATAGATATATTTCACATTATCGGACACATATTTATATGCTGCAAAAAGTTCGCAATACTCTTTTTCTTCTATAGTTTTGAACGCTTTACAATTACGGCGAATTTGTGCGGCTATGGTACGTATCACATTGTCTTTGCTGTCACGGACTGCCAAACGTGCCATGTGTGATAACACATAACGAGTTCCGGCATTACCACCGGCGAGAGCTTGACTATGTTCAATGTACTTCGGCATTATTTTTTTACAAGGGTAAGTGCATAAAGTCCGGCAAGTACAACGCCGCCGATTAGCAAATATGTACCGATTTCACCGAGTCCGGCTGTCGCGTTTTCAAGATTTGTCTGTGTGCTTGTTATTTCTTTAGGGCGCGCTTTTACATCTTGATTTTGTTTTGCTTGAATAGGGAAAAGTATTGAGTTTGTTTTGATACTGTTGTCCATTGTCGCAAAGTACAAATGATAAAGAACAGCTTTCACGCGCCCTTCTTGTTTGCCGGATTTTTGCGTCACCGCTTTTTCAATAATGGCAATACCTTTCGGATTGTCTTTTCTGTTGTACTCTGGTATTGCTCCGGTTTTAGCTAAGTTGTAATAAACATTCACGATACAACCAACTTCGGACTGATCATAACAACCGCTACTTGCTATAATGGGGTAACACTGAACGCCAATGTTCCAGTTCAATCTTTCAGTAATTGTCTGGACAGCGTTCTCATAATCGGAGCCGAAAAACTTATAGAGAATAGACTTTGACGCTGGCGCGCCGGTCGTGCAAGTGTCGTCTATCTCCGTTGTTCCGAGTCCCCGTAAGTTAATGCGTTCAATCATATTTTTTCTATAAAAAAAGGGCAGCGGCTACCGCTCCGCCGCCCAAAACACAAAAAATCACAGAGTAAAGCATGATTTTGTGTTGCAAAAATAGGTGTGATTGTAGGTGTGATGCAATAGCGGTGTGTTTTTATGTCTTACACTTTCAACAACTTAGTGTGCAAATCTTATACAGTGCCTTACTGCCTGTCACGCAGGAGGTCGCGGGTTCGAGTCCCGTCGGTCCCGCCAAAACAAAAAAGGGTAAATCGTAACAAAATAACGGTTTACTCTTTTTTCGTTTTACTCGTTTTGTAATGCTGAAAACGGGAAAGTGGGGGGAAAGTGGGGGGAAAGTCGTTTTTTATTGGGTGTGATTGTGGGTGTGATTTTATTCGTTCGCGGTGTTATTTGTTTTGTTCAATTTTTTCGCGATAGTTTCCGCTGCTGTCTGTACTGTTTCGGTGCTCAATACCGTGTAATGCTTCATCATCACTTTAATATCACATCGTGCCAGCCGTGATGCCGTCCGTACATCTATGTCCGCGTTTGCCATGATTGAGATAAAAGTCTTTCTTAGTTCGTGAAAACTTCGCCCGTTCCTGATGATGCCGAGATCGTCCATTGCAGCGTAAAACCGTTTGCGCAAACGCGATACGCTTATTAGCTCCCATCGAAAGACTTTTTTGTTCTTTCGTTGCGGTAATGATTGAAGAGCAACCAGCACGTCGTCACTCACTATTGCAGTTTCCGCGCGTTTACCGTCCTTGCTGATAACGTGTACAGTGTTTTGCTCAATGTCGGACCGTTTGAGTAATAATGCTTCATGAATCCGTAAACCGGTACTGGCAAGTAATAAGAGCAAAACGGAAAATTCTTTGTCTTTCTTTTGGAAATACTCAAAGATTTGCGTAAATTCTTCATTTGTGAAGATTTGTATTTTTTTGGGAGTCGGTTTTGGGAAATAGGGAGATATGTCCGGTACTGATGCAATGTATTTTTGCTCCACACACCAGTTCAAATATTTTACAAAAGCGCGGCGATATACGTCCCAGCCGTTTTTTATCTGCCGATTGCGAAGTATTGCAGCTTTCACATGGTGCAAGATTGTCGCTTCGTTTAGTGGTTTGTTCGCCGTCATTGCGTCCGGTATGATCACCGAGAACGCTCTTTTATACGCTTCTTTTGTCTTTTCGCTTGCGTTAATTGCGTAATTTTTTAAGAAGTTATCAAAACTTTGCGCAAAAGTAATATGACGCGAAATTGATTGTTCTACTTCATTGTTTTTTATATCGTCATAATAGAGCCGCCAGCCGACTTCCGCCGCTTTGTTGCGATTGTATGCCGTTGCTTCGAGTCCGGTTTTGTATTGCTTGCCCTTAAATTTAATTACCCAGCGATTGTACGCGCTCGGCTTAAAGATGCTGAACGGTTCTACAATCTTTTTTCTGGGCATTACTCCCATTCTCCGCGAATAACCGGCTTTGCTTGTTGTTTTTCTTTCTCATAAACCATTACAACGTCAGAGTCTAAAACTTCAACCTTGCAAGTTTTGTACGTACTTGGCACTTCTACCGGAGCATTGAAATATTTTGTCTTTTCCGGAAAAATCGGATCTTTGTAAACAATTACTTTTGATGTGATTTTTTTATTGTTTCCATCGAAAAACGTTATCTTAAACTTTACATTAACATACGTGAAAATCATGTGAGAGTTGGCGACCGTTATCGTCACCGTCTTTGTAAACAGACCGCCCACATTGTGATTAACAGATAAAAATTCTTTTGGTGGATTTTCTTTCTTTTCAAGTTTACTGGCTACTCTTGAGCCGTATTCTTGACTGTGTAATGTTGTAACAGTAACAACAAGTACAACCATGATTGCAAAGATTTTTTTCATAAAGGTATCCTTTCAGTTTTGTTGATTAAAACATTGGCAGCGGTGACGTTTCCCGACAAACGAGTAACAAGTTCTCTACATTCCTCCAGCCGCGCCTGCAAAATTAACACTTCGTTGTTGTTTGTTGTATAACTTTCTTTTGGTTCATGTAATGCAATGTTGTTTAGTTCATTGAACATTTTTCCATTTCCACTGATTAACCAGTTTGTGTTCACATTGTGCGCCGCATACAATCCTGTCATAAAATCATAGCCGATTTTTGTTTTTCCGCTTAACAACATAGAAACGTAACCCTTTGAAACTCCGCAACTTCGAGCAAGTTCAATAGGTTTAATATTCAACTCTTTCATCAACGTTTCAAGACGTGCAGAAATATCGCTATGTGAAAAAATGTTTTGCATATTGAACAAAAAATTTGCATAGTTCAAGAAATTAAACTATATTCGCATTGTGTTTTACAAATATACTACTTGTGACTATTTATGCAACACGCTATGAACACAGATTTGAACACAGAAAACAACACAGAAAACAACAACGATGTTTTCTTAAGACGCAATCACATGAAGATGCCATTACCTCGCGGCTACATAAAGCTTTTAGCTCAAAAACTTAATTGTCATGTTAACTCGATTCGCAAAGGTTGGGAACGCCTTGATCCGGTCTGGGTTAAACACATAAACGATTTTTCTAAACAGATCAAAAAAGAAAGAACACAAGCCCTCATTGATGCCGGATTTCCTGCCAATTATGCAAAAAAATTAGTTAAAAAAGGGCTGTAATATGTTGTTACTTACCGCTAAAGACATACAACCATTGCTGGGTATTGATGTTGAAGTTGTAAAAACTTTGATGAAAAATCAAGTAATACTTTCCAAAAAACGGAAAGAGATTCTCGGCACTGCCAGTGAAGAGTACATGACAACACCTATCCACGTAATTGATTTTGTTGCTGAAAACTTCGGTATGGACAAAGAACAGGCAAGACAATATTTTTTATCATTTTTTCATAAAATTAAAGAATGAAAGAATTGCTTAATACCCTTCATCAAAAAGTTATCGAAATGCGCAAAGCTCAAAGGGAGTATTTCAAAACGCGTGACATGGTGGCACTTAGTCAGGCGCGTAACTTAGAGCGCGAAGTTGATAAAATTCTCAAAGAAATTGAACAACAAAAATCATCTTTAGCAAGTTTATTTTGAAAGGAAAAAGAAAATGACTATTTTCATCGTTTGTTTAACAATAGTAATATGTATTGCTCTTTTGGAGTTTTTCTCATTATTGCATTATGGAGAATTTATTGGTAACTCTAAAGATTGCGCCCCTTTGATAGAAATATTTAACAGAGCAAAAGAGGTTGAAGTATTGAACAAAAAAGAAATTACGGTGTATTATTTTTCTAACGAATTTTCGCGCTATGGATTGCTAACAATCAATAAGACTCAACTACCTTTCTCGAAATACAATATTAGGATACACGCGTACATAGGCGCACGATCAAAAACTTATAGAGTATTTCGCGGCTCCGACGTTGAGGATCTTATAGAAAAACATTTTAACAAATGGCAAAGAAGAGATAAAGAAATGCCGGACGGTAAACAAGTTCGGATAGTTGGTTGATTTTCTCGGTGTGTGGCGGAAGGAAATAATAAGACGCGATGTGTTTTTGCCTTACGAGGTGTTTTCTACATAAGTAAAACTTACCGGTTCGAGTCCGGTCACACCGGCAAACCCTTTATTTTAAGAAAACGAAGAAAACACCGATTGGGTATTGTGCAAACATTTGATTTGCAATAGGATTCTAACCGAATTTAGAATGACAGCGGAAAGACGATAGGTATTTTCTTCTGACAGCCCGGAAAGACGGGCAAATTTTTTCACATTTATTTTATTTGGTGAAGTATGGAAAAATGTTTTTTGTGTAAATCCGAAACGGACAAAAGCACGATGAAAAGTATTAAAGTTGTTCATATTACACACTCCGAAGATCATTTGTTTTGTTCGGATTGTTCGGATATGATTCAACCTGTACAAGGGTATGTACGCGGTGAAGTGCTCCGTGATGCACTTGATTTTTTTAATAGTATCGAAGCCGCAACGGCTAATTTTTCATAATTTTTTAAGGGTATTTTATGCCACAGTTTCAAATTTTCGCCCGTGTAGAAAAACACGGTATCTTCTCGGAAAGAGAACAAAACATAACTGCAAAAAGTCTTGATGCAGCAAAACAAATTTTTTGCGATGGTTGCACAGAAGAGCAGTACAAAATTTCCGGTGAAATTGGTTACTCCTTTGAACAACAAGAGCCGGAGACAAAAGCTCCCAAAGCTCCCAAAGCTCCAAAGACGGCAAAGGGAGGAAAAAAATCAAATGGATGAAGTGAGAAAAAATGCAATGAATACCATTGCTGAACCTAATTTTTTTGTCTTGTTCTCATGTCCTTCGGTTGAAAAACCGGAGGACGTGCCGTCATTAAATGTTGATCTCAAGGGAAACGCACCTATTGAGGTTATAGCACATTTTTTTGCAATGTTCGCAAACATAAGCAAAGAAAACGCTCACTTACTCATGACGGTAGGACTTGACGCGCACAAAAACCACGAACAACAACAAAGTATAGTGATTCCAACTAATGCCGGAAAAATCATTGTTTAAGAAAGGAAGTAAAGCATGAACAAAGATAAATTTCTCTGGCACTTGCCGTTAAACTTGTACAAGTTGAAAGTAATACGTGCACGCGATGAAGAGATTTGCACTATTGAAAGTATGAAGTCTTATAGCGACGAAGTGCATATTAGCTATTCATTCCGTGATTCTCCCACAACTTACCACTCTTTTAACAAAGAGAACGCAATTTATAAAGAAAACACTTTTGCCGCTTACGACACCTACGAAATTCATTATATCATTCTCACCTGTTTAGGTATGCCGATAGTTCAAGAGCCGGAAGTGTTGGAAGAGTTGCAGAAAATTAACGCAAAATTGGATAAGATCATAGAAGGGCGCGGATATGGGTAAACTGCATGACGAACACGCGAGCCGCTTTCAACATGATGTCTGGTTTTCCCTTGCTGATCAAAAGTACGACCTCACGAATGATGAAAAATTATTGTTTCTCTACCTTACACATAACAAGGATATGCAAAATACCGGACTCTACGAAATTAACACCATGCAAATAGCCCTCGTACTCGGTTATAGTTTGCAATACGTGGAGCAATGTATTAAGAAGCTCCGCAATGCTGACCTCCTTATTATGGACAAAAATTTGGTGTATATACCGCACATTGGAGAGGAGCAGTTGTTTTCCAATCATCAAGACAGATACTGGATTCAAAAAGTAAAAAGGGCATTGAAATACAGCACATACCCAAGCGAACACGGTCCCGGCAATACAAACATTGCTTTTAACGCATGGCGACAGTCACATATGGAGATCATAAGCGAATATTTCATCTTAGAAGGTGACAAAAAACAGAAAAAGACGGTTTTGTCTGAAATGTCCGAAGTTGGCGAAAATTAGCCAAATAAAATTTTTTCAGTTCTTTTACAATAAAAAAAATTCACCGTGATTTTGTGAAATTCACCGTGAAAACTACAAATTCACCGTGAATGAAAAAAAAATTCACCGTGATTTTGTGAAATTCACCGTGAAAACTACAAATTCACAGTGAATGTATTAATTAATTAGTTTATTAGTTTCTATTATGTACTTAATTCCTATTAACACAGGGGTATGGGGTTTTCAAACGCTAAAGGGGCTTTTTTCTCTTCACCAAGTGGAGGAAAACGAAGTGCCTGAAACGCTCCGTTCAGAATCGTTTTTTACCGCGTTTGCGCTTTACTGGCAACGCCGTAAAGATCAACACGACGAAACACCCGACCGCACAACTTTCATCGCTGTAATGCAATTCTTAGCCGCTGAACCTGATCCGGTAGCCGTTGTGATGGCGGCGGCGAATGTTGGCGGCAAGGTTTACAAGCAGTTTTTTCCCGTTGATCCGGAGCAAAAGCAGCATTTGCGCAACTGCAAACCTTTTTTTCGCTATGCAGTAAGAACGAGCCGCAAACAGCGATCCGGCGCAATCGTTCGCGATACGGTTTTTAGTCCTCGCACAATTACCGGAGAGAAAACACTATGAGAACAGTAACAAATAAGTTAATTTCGCACAGAAACGGCGCAGAAACGACGAAAACCACAACAGGCACACACAGTGCCGCCCCGCTACGCTCCGCGCTTGACACTCCAGCGTGTCAATTTGTTGTTGCGGCATGGTTGCAATGGATTTTCGGCAAAGTTGCAGATGTTCGCCGGTGCAATCTTGACGCAACGCGCAAAGATGCTATATGTGTCGAGCTTATTCGCCGCGCGTATAGCCGTGAAGATGCGATCGCGGCGGAAATGTATCTTCTAACTGCTGAATGGACCGCTGCAAAGAACGGAAACGGCATTGAAATAAGCGATTTTTTCCGTGACAAGGTAGAAATAAGCAAAGCCGAGCTTACTGCAATGCGTCACAAGTCTTTCAAAAAAGGTTTAGAAGAGGGAAAGAGAGAAAACACGGCGCAAATGTTCGTTTCGGAGGAAGAAAAGCCGCTACTTGATGCAATTACGGCGTGTCAAAAGCAAAATTTCGAGCTTTTAGCCAAAATAAGCCGAAAAGACAACATTATTAACCGTCTTTTGCGCCGTTTGGAGAGGGCAAACATCAAATATGACGATATTTTGACCGGAACGGAGTTCGCGAAAGTTCCCAAACAGACGGACGCGTGTTTACCTATGCTTGAGGAAGGGGTGGAAACATGACAAACGAGCTTATAGAAGAGTATCTTTTTCCTCAAGAGGACAAAGACAGGTCCGCGCGATGGTGGAACAGTCTTACCGACGACAAGAAAACTTTTCTCAAAGATGAATTTGGATCATTGACAAGCATGGATTACAAAGACGCGCTTACTTTATTTAGAGAAGAAGAAGTGATTACAATACTTCATCAAAAACTTATTAGAGAAGGGATTTTGCAAGATGAATGAACAAACCAGACCGCCGCTGGGCATAATGCCGAAATATATCTGGGACAGCCGGAGATTTCAAGACCTGCAGTATGTTATCGCGCGTTACCTTGAAGCAAATCAACCTATACCTCCGCAATGGGTTGATGAATTTATTACACTTTCTCTTGAATACAAAAAACACAATACAAAAGGAGTTAAACAATGAGAATCAAAAGCGGATACTATGCAACCTTTACCGACAAACTAACAGGAGATCAACAGATAAGACACGAAACCCTTGAAAGATTGCGCGGTCACTTGCGGCTTCTAATTCGCGGCGAATTCTTAAAAAACCTCCGTACATACCGTGTTGAAGTAACAGAAATAAATATTGAAGTAACAGTAACAGAAAAGGAACAAAACAATGACTAAAACTTACAGACAACCACATTGCCGCGAAGATTGGCAAGACATTTCAAAGTTGCGTTTCAAAGATGATGAAGGAAAAATAGTTGCAGTTTTTATTGATGAAAAACCGGAGCTTGTAAAGTGTGCTGTAACTCTAATAAAGAAAATTGAAGATATTGGCAAGTATGTTGCCATTTATTATGATTTTAACGGCTTACATGAAAATGAAAGATTTAATATTTTAATTGAAACGGAACAACCGGAGCCGGACGCAAAAACGATAATGAAAATAATGCTTTCTGATTTTGCGGTTGCTTATCCAGACGAATATAAAAGATGGACAAAAATAATTCTTATTAGCCCAAATGAAAAAAGTTTTTGGATTGGCGTTGCTTATCGCTTTGATTTTGTAAAAATAAAAGAATTTCTTTTCTCCCGCGACGGCGAAACTATACTTAATTATGATCAAGTTATTGAGGAATTAAACCATGAATAAAAGTGATTTCATAGAAAAATGGAATATCGGTTACTCCAGCAAAGAGGAAAAAATTGAACTGGCAAAAGAAATGCGCAAAGATTTGACCGAGCTTTGTTTGCAATATGCTGACTCCATTATGTTGGCAGACATGACGGGCAAAGAGCTACACTGGATTCTTCGCCGTGTAGGCATAATGAACAAAGAATTTGCGGAGTTAATGGGATTCAAAAAACAATACACGTCAAAGTTATATTATGAGGACAAAGTGCCGTTACTGTGCATTAAAGCACTTGAACGCGCTACATCTAAGGCAATTTTACGATCTGCACGTTTGGAGTATGCGAAGTATGAGCAACAAAATAATTAAGTATTTTGGCGGCAAGGGCGGCGAAATGTTAAACAAGATACTTCAACTTATGCCGACAAAAAAAGATATATATATTGAGCCGTTTGGCGGTTCGGCAACGGTATTGCTTAACCAAAAAACCGAAGTTGAAATTTACAATGACTTAAATAAAAACGTATATTCTTTGTTCAAAGTTATCTCCGACGCTGATTTGTTCCAAGAGTTTAAGAAAATGGTAGATTGTGCATATTACTCGGAAACATTGAGAAAAGACTGCAAAGAAGCTATAAAAAAACCGGATATTTCAATCGTAGAAAGAGCATTTTGTTACTTTTACATAAACAGAACTTCACATAATGGCGTTGGCGGTTTTTCTTGCAATATTTCGCCTCGTAGAAACATGTCGAAATGCGTATCTGATTATTTGTCTGCTATTGATGGATTATATGATTTTCATCAAAGATTGTCACGGGTTATATGCACGAACAAAAACGCGCTTGAACTTATTGAAAAATACGACGGGAGCGATGTTTTTATGTATTTGGACCCTCCTTATCATCATTCAACGCGCACCGGCACACGTTACGAGGTTGATATGAACAATCAACAACACGAGGTTTTGATTGATACAGTTTTGCAATGCAAGTCAAAAATAATGCTTTCCGGCTACGATTGTCCGCTATATGGTAAACTGGTAAAATCCGGATGGTTAAAATACGATTTTACCATTGCAACGGTTTCGGCAAACAAAAAACCAAAGACAAAAACGGAAACTATCTGGTTAAACTACAAAATTGAAGAAAGGTTGTTTTCATGAAAGCAATCAATAAACAAAAAGCCCTCAAATGAGGGCTTTTTTTATATACTCTTCAAAAATCGTGCAAGTGCTACAATACCATTACCTATTTTTTCAGCCGTTTCCAAAAACTCGGATTCTTCTGTCTGTGGCTGTGGTGGCTGCTGCACTGCAATTGGTGGCGGCGGTGGCTCCGGAGCCGCTTTCTTTGTCCTTTTTACAGACGCGCGTGTTCGCTCCGGTGCGGGTTTTTTCTGCACTTCTAATTTGTTGTACTTTTTCAAAACCTTCCAGTCGTCGTACTCTTCCTTCATTTTCTGAAATTCGCTATCGTCGCCGCCGTGATCAGAATGTAATTTTTTACTCAAGGCATTGAACACGCTCCGCGCTTGCGTTTCATCGGTAATATTTGCAAAGTATTTCATCAATACCCCAATAATGAATTTCTGTTTTGATTAAAAGTATTTTGATTATAAACAACAAATTGCCGTCCGCTTTGTCCGTCGCGGTGTTTGTTTGTTGTTGCCATGCCTTTACTTACGATTATTTCTGTATCAACCAAATAATTAAGTCTGGGAAAACCTCTATGCGCTTTGCCGTCTTTGTTCGCTTGCACAATAAAGATAAAATTACGATCCGGAAACTCTTGCCACAACTGAATAAGTTGATCTTCTGTTACCCCGTTCCACATATTAACACTATCAACAACAATGTTCTTAAAATCCGGGTTATTGATTAAAAACTCTTGTAGTTGGTACAAAGTCAATGAATCATTGAAAATCGTTTTTGTGAAGTATGCCGAAATACGCTTAGCGCGATTGGAAACACGCCCGTTTCTTATACTTTCCTCCGTCAATATCACTATGGTTTTGCTATACTTGTCTAAGTCATCAAGTAAGAAATTAACAAAGGTACTTTTGCCGCTCCCTTGCGCACCCCAGACCGTCATTTTGAACGGCGCAATTAACTGACCCAAAAACTTATCCATACGGTATAACGGGATTGTTTCGGCTGTGATATTTGCCATATCCCCAAGTGTATAAAACGCTCCGGACAATCCCGCCGGTGCAATGCCAGCCGCGCGTTCAAGTGCATCTTGTGGGCTTACCGGGTCCATAACAAACATAGCGTCACCGCTTTGTTGTTTCACTTCCGCTTCTGCTATGGAAATATATCTTTCGAGGAAATTTTTCCATTTATTGACACCGGAGTCCATTGCATCCCAGATCATAGCTTCATCACGTGAAACGGGTTCGCGGTCAATGGGTATTTGCGCCAGATATGTTTGTTTATCAATGCCGTTTTTCCTACGTTCTGACTCATAAGCAATGATTTTTTGGATTTTGTCCATCAATTTCCATTCATCAGGCAATTTTTCTGCACGGAACAATAGCGGCACAGTACGCAATATCCTATCCGAGTAATTGCGCGCCATATCAATAATCTTTTTGTCGGGCAATAAAGAGCCGAGCAAAATGCCTTCGGTTTTTAGCTTTCCTTCGGTGCTAAGTGCATTAGTAGCCGGATCAATGTACTGGCTTACGTTTTGATCTGTGACAATACCCGCTTGTCGGAACAACTCAATGATACGTCGTGTCGTCTTTGGATTGCCCAGTGCCGCTGCAAGTGTGTCGCCGCCTTCTTCGAGAGCTTCCGCAATAGCGCGAAGTTGCTTTTCATCTAATTGCCGCGAAAGTGCGACCGTATTTGTTGTATTATCAACGGCTTGCGTCAAGGACGTGTTGAGAATATTCGAGTAAGTTGCACATTCGTTAAAATTGATAGAAACTAAGCGTACTAATACCGGTTTTTTGAAATTGCCAAGTGACTCAATACCGAATAATGGCAATGATTTTTTGAGTCGCTCTACATAATCCGCAAATTGTTCTTTGCTCAATAATTTCATGGACATAGTGCGCGAATTTCCGCCGAGAACAACATAATCACCTTCGGTTTGCGCAACTATCGGCGCGCCGTTGGTTGCCGTCGGATCGTCGTTTATCAAAAAACGCGGGTTGAAATTTTGCGCGTTCCTGATTACTTTCATTTGCTCCGCTTTGTCGTTTGTATAATCCCTTTGCTGACAACCAGCCGGATAATCTTTATTCGCTGCAAAATTCTTTTCGTTATGCGATGCAATAAGATTGTCTAAGTCAATCACGGCATATTGAGCCTGAACGGTCCGACTATTCGTATGAATTTCCGTTTTGTCACCGAGAACAATATCGGTTTTGTCTGCCGTTACTTCCGATTCGCCGGATTTCATGTACAATTTTGCAAACTCTAACGCTGCCCAGATTCCGTCGCGCGTGTTCTGTCTTTGCCATGCAACATTAGACGGCGACCATTTGAAAGCGTGCTTTTTCAGATAATTGCGCGTGTTTTCGTCGGGTTTTTCATTGAGCAAAATTTGAACACGTTGATCCGCTTTGTTGTTTACTATTTTACCATGCGACGACGTGTAAATAACTTCGCTTTCTTCATTTTCCACCGCTTCCGGTTCATTTTCCGGCAATGACGCAATATCTGTTTTCAATAACCAGACTTTATGCTTCGGAGCAAAAACAATATTCTTCATCTTGTTTTGCACATCTTCAACAATAGCCAGCATTTCGTTAGTTTGTTGAAACAATCCGTTTTTATGCGCCTTTGTAATAACGCGCTCTAAGCCACCTGCAAGTAAAGAAGGAGAATATGGTATTTTGCCCTGTCGAGCAAGAATAACGCTCATTGCTTGCTTTTCTATATCTTTTACCACATTTTCCGGCAATGATTTTGTTTCTTTTGATTTTTTCTGTTCAGCATCGCGAACACGTTTTAAGACTTGTTTTTTACCCTTTTCAACAAATTCCCAGAGCAAATTCGAGTGCGCCTCTTCTCTATCGTTCATTTTTTTATGCCGACGATTATTAAAGCCGCTCCCTCCGGTTATCATGACGGAAAATGTATTGCTTTTTGCGTGCAACCAGTCTTTGTACAACTTTGTAAACTTATTTTTGAAATAAGCAAAACTATCTTTCGCAACTTCCTTTTGTTTTTCGTCAAGTGCAATTTTTTCAATCTCCAGAGCAAACTCATTGAGCAAGTCTGCATACGATTGTTGCGCGTCACGTCCGCGTTTATCAGGTGAAAAAGAAGTAAAATTATAAGCCCTTTTTGCCATTTCATAGCTAATTTCACTCGGTTTTGTCACGGGCAAAAATTCCAATACTACCGTTTCCACCTCTTCCGGCTCCGGTTCGGGTTTTGGTTCCGGTTTTGGCTCCGGTTTTGGTTCCGGTTTTGGCTCCGGTTTTGGCTCCGGCTTCGGTTCCGGTTTTGGTTCCGGTTTTGGCTCCGGTTTTGAAACGGTGTCCGTTTGTGCGGAGTCACCGCGCAACATTGCCGACGCGTAACGCAATATTTCTTTGATTTCTTTCTCAACGTCTTTCAATTCCGCTTCCGTTGGATATACTCCGCCGTCTTGCTTGTAAGCCAAAAAACGGACATTGTGCGGCTTACCGTCGGCATTGTGTCCGATGTATGCTTCTATGGTGCGCGCGAAAACCTCCCAACGATGCTGCCAATAATCCGCCATGCTGCTAAGTTTTTTTTGCAATCGTGACGGTTTATCTTTGTTCCAGAGCAATTTGTAAAAAAGCCGCTCCATTGCGCCGCGTAATGATTTTTCATTAAGTTTCGATACAACGATTTCAAAAGGTTTATCGCCTTCTTTGCGCGGATTACTTGCATAACCGTACCCCGTGCCATAATGTTGAGCCAGCATATTGTCAAGGAAATGCGCGTATTCATGCCCAAACACTCCCTCAAAACCTTGTGTTTTGGTTAAATTAATTGCCGCAACACCGCGAACAGGACGCTCATAATGCCCGGCGGCTGCACTCATTCCGCGCGCTCCGACCGCAATCGAAAGTTTATTCATTCCCAGCGCGGATTGAGGAACGTTCAACATTTTAGCCAGAATAGGCAATGATTCATATAATGACTCTATATATGCCTGCCTTGTTACTTGATTCACCCAGTTGCCGAATTCAATGCCGACAATGGCGAATCTCGTAAACTGATCATTGTAACTGTTTGTAGTAACGCCAGCCCAGTGCCGCTCAATGCGTCCACCTTCTTTGGTGTCGCCCTCGTCGGTTAGTTTACCGAGTCCGCCGCTTTGCTCCGCAAGAAGTTTTTTATGACGTTTGGTAATCCAAGACTTTACGTAAAATTGATCCATTTCGTCCGAGCCGAATTTTTTTCGAGCTTCGCGACGGGCTTTTTTCAATAATTCATCCATTGCCATATTACCAGTTCCCTTTTGGACAGTTTTCATTTTGATATTTTACTTTTTCATCTACAAAACAACCACAAGCACCACAACGGCGCGAAACGTTTTGAAATAACGGACAAGATTCGCAAATTGCCAGCCGACGACGCGATAAATCCGTTACGGGTAAAAATTGCGCTCCGACAAATTTAGCCGCGCCGATTGCTTTTTCTTTCAGTGAGATTTTTTGCATGATTATTTCCTTTCATTGCGCCAAACTATGTGCCATATAACCCGAGCCAACACCGAGAGCAAACCATAGCGATTTTTCCCAAAATGTAGCCGGTTCTGTGATTGTTGTTGTGATTGTTGTTGTTGGTATTTGGATTGTGTGTTGTTGCGGAGCAAATTTCATCGTCACAGACATTTGCGCGCTAATACAATCAGCGGTGACGTGCAAAGTGTCTTGATTTTTTGTGATGGTATCGAGGACAAGCAATTCCTTTACTTTATGTTTTTTCAATTCATTGCGGAGTGAGTCCTTTTGCGCTATGATTTTTTTCAAAAAAAGGGAGTCCACAGAGCCGCCCGCCGGTGAAAGGATAAGCCGACGGACGGTTGTTTTCTCTATGGTTATCGGTGATGGTTGTATGTATATTTTTTTTTCTTTGTAAACGGTAACAGTATCGGATTTTACGCTATGTTGCGAAGTATTGCACGTATCAAAAAAAAATGCCGCCGCACCGATGCAGAGCAAAAAAACAATTACTATTTTGAAACTATCTTTCATCATTGTTTTTTCTTCGCAATTAAATAAACACCCGTACCGAGAGCCGCCAAAAGTGCCAAAGTAAGTGCCGGATTTTGTTCGACGGTTTCTTTTGTTTTTTGAGCCGTTTCCGTTACTGTTTTTTGGATATATTGGAAATTTTCGCTCATGCGGTGAGTATGAATAAACCAAAAATCACGCGTTTTAATTTCTTCCCAGTCATAATTGAAATAACCAATCCGATCACTATTATTTCCTTCGACGGTGAAAAATTTATCGTCATTCCATGAACGTACCAGCCCAACGTGCCAACCTGATCCGCCTGTCGCCTTAGTCCTTCGCGCAAATACAGCACCCGGAGCAATACCGGACAAACCCTGAACAGCCATACCCAATTTTTGCGCGCCTTGCAACATACCGAGAGCCGATGCGGTTTTAGGTAATTTATTGGCAATATTGAGAGATTCGCACGCTTCCTGCACTACAACCCAGACAAACTTTGCACAATACGCTTCATTGATGACACGACCATTGTAGAGTTCATGTACTTTATCAATACACTGTCCGCGATTATTCCTGTTCCGATCTTCTACACACTTTAATTGCGCCCACCTGTCGGAAACTTCCACAATACGCACTCCCAGCGGTGTCGTGTTTTGCTTGTAGCTTGTATCTATGGCTATTGCTGCACTCATTAAACTGATTCTCGAAATTCTCTAACAATATCGGATATAAAAGGGCTTTGATACACCCATGCAATCTCTATTTTGTCGGAGTCTTTATTATGCCAACATTTTAACATAAACCAGTCTTTCTTTTTGCTGCTCATGTTGGTAAATTTAACTCTAACGGTTATATCGTTGGTTGTTTTTTCATAATCAACAACACCTTTTGATTTCTTGATTTTTTCAATAAATTCCGTTTTTGTCATACTGCACCTATATAAAATTATTTTTTTCCTTTTGCCGCTTTTCAAGTAAATACCACTTTCGGAGAGTATAAAGCAATGTAACCGTACCGAGAATAACAGCCATTATCTATGGCGATTGCTGCACTCATTGTTTTAATTATTTAGTCCGTTGTCCATATTTTTACAACCCTTGCATTTGCGCCTTTGCGTAATTTATTTGTCGCCTTTGCGTATGCTTGCGCCTCTCCTTTGTTTCGGAAAAGTTTTGTTTCAGTAACTATTCTTTTACCGTTGATTGTTGCGCTTACACGCCATTCATAATAACCAGCCATAAAAACACCTTTTTATATATAAAATTATTTTTTTTCCTTTTGACGGCGTTCAAAAATCCACCATTTGTGCAATGTGTAGAAAAATGTAGAAATACCCGCGACGGACGCAAAAAATCCGGCATGACTGTCGAAAAACGCAAGAATACCGGCGAAAGCTGTCCCAACCATCGAAACAAGTACGTCCGTATATGTATTGAGATGTTTGCTCATTATTCCGCTACCGTGTTGATAATTGCCAAAGCGTCCGCAACTGTACCAACACCAGTGCCTACATTGTTGGTTTCAAGTAAGTTACCGTTTTCATCAAATTTTTGAAAAACATAGTAATCTTCATTTGATAATTCTACTATATAATTGTCTAAAGTCCACATAGTTATGACTCCCTTGAAGCTAATAATCCGGAACGGTTGCGAAATGTTAAAGATGTTGCATTACTTGTTCCTTGCGCCCACTGTAATTGCACCGTACCTGCCGTTGAACTATTAACAACACGCAAATAAATACATAGCAAAGCATTGTGAGTTGGGTTTGCGGTATTAGAAATAGTTACAACAAATTCTGTTGTTGCGTCCGATGTTTCTGTTGTAGAATTATCTGATGCCCTTGCATACGTACCTGTTGCGGACGCCGTCGCGCCGGAGGGTAAAGTAAATTTCAAACGAGCATCCGTGCTGCCGGCTGCCGTGAGTAAAATTTCATATTTTGCGCGCCATGTCTGATTTGCAGGTATGTCAAAAAATAAATGATCATCATTCTGAACGGTTGTACTCGATGTAACACTTTCCGCGCCTGTTTTGCTTTTAACAACCACAGAACCAAGAGTTGTCCAGCTTGGATCTGCTCCCGCTCCGCCTGTTTGCAAAACTTGTCCGGCCGTTCCGGCACTAAGTACATTCCAGCCCGAAGCCGATCGGAAAAGTATTTGTCCTTGTGTGTTGCCGATTAAGTCCAAAATGGCTGCTAAATTTGCCCAGCTTGGATCGTTACTTGCTCCATTTGTGCGGAGTAATTGCCCTGTTGTACCAACTGTCAAAGCCGACCACGAAGAAGCACCACGAAAAACGATTGTGCCGCGCGTACTACTGATTGTATCCAAAATATTGGAGATTGTGTCCCAGCTTGGATTCGCACCTACTCCATTTGTCCGTAAAATATTGCCCGTTGTACCTGTAGCCAAAGCCGACCACGAAGAAGCACCACGAAACAGTATTTGTCCTTGTGTACTGCCTATTAAATCAATGATATTTGTAATTGTGTCCCAGCTTGGGTTTGCGCCTACTCCATTTGTCCGCAAAATATTACCCGTCGTACCCGTGCCGAGAGCCGACCACGAAGAAGCACCACGAAACAGTATTTGTCCTTGTGTACTGCCTATTAAATCAATGATATTTGTAATTGTGTCCCAGCTTGG